>JAISXR010000159.1 GCA_031270375.1 Synergistaceae bacterium
TTGAACGCGCATTGACAGAGACGAGGGACGGTTCTCCCCACGGTATTCGCCGAAGAACGTGAGCGGCAGGAAAAAAAGAGCAACCTGAAGCAACCTGAAAAACCCGTGAGAAAAGCTCGAAACAGCTAGTTTACTCACACGATTTGCGATAAAATATATGCAAGTTTGACTAAATATCATTCGTATTTTGTTTGCGCATAATCGAAAGGGGAAAAGACTTATGATGCGTTCAATAGGATTGCATACTTATGAGCTTGACAACGCGGACATCGCCGTCGCGGAAATCAAGGCCGGACTTGAAACGTTTCCGCTCATGGAGCACAGCGCAGGTGTGATTATGTGCGATCCGGAGTATATAGAATCGGGCGTTTATAAGGCCGTATGCGAGGCATTGCCGTTTCCAGTCGCCGGAGCGACGACGATGACGCAGGTTGTGGATGGGGAAGCCGGCATTTTGATGCTGACAGTCTTGGTGCTGACGAGCGATGATGTCTTCTTTTCGGTTGGCATGACCGACGAAATCGCACCGGATAACGACGCGCTTACGCCGACGCGTGCCTGCTTTGAGGACGCGGTGAAGCGCCTGCCGTCCGAACCCAAGCTGATTCTCGCATTTCCGCCTTTGATCGCCGAAAACGCCGGCGACGCGTATGTTGAAGCGTTAGCGGCCCTCTCCCCCGGTGTTCCGATATTCGGTACGCTCGCGATCAGCGATTCCATCGCGTTCGACAACTGCTCAACGCTCTGCCGCGGCGAGGCTTCGCCGGTAAAGATGGCTTTCATCGTCGTGGCGGGCGCCGTCAACCCGCGGTTCCTCATCGCGACGTTGGATGATCGCAACAAGACGCCCTACAGCGGAGAGATCACGAAAAGCGAAAAAAACATCATTCGAGAGATCAACGGCGTATCCACCTACGAATATTTTGCGGATATCGGCTTGGCGAAAGACGGTAAGCTCGACCAGGGTTTGCAGTTCGTCCCCATACTCGTGGATTTCAAAAAGCGGGGCGACTATGACGGCATCCCCGTCATTCACGCGATCGTCTATCTGGACGAGAATGGGGATGCGGTCTGCCGCGGCTATATGTATCAAAATTCCGTGTTCACCATAGTCAACCCCTCCGCGGAAGACATACTGCAAAGTTCTGTGAAACTGGCGGAGCGGATCAAGGCAATCCCCGACCGGCGCGCGACGCTGATTTTTTCCTGCGTAGTGCGTCGCATGGCGTTCGGAGCGGAGCCTCTGCTCGAGGCTGAGATGATAGAGAAAAATCTCAAAGGGAGTTCCTCATTTATGTTGGGTTACTCGGGCGGGGAAATCTGCCCGACTTCCGTGCGCGCGGATGGCGTCACGAACCGCTTCCATAACTATTCCATCATCGCCTGCATCCTGTAACGGCACGCGATAAGGAGAAACACGATCATGACGGACGGCGAAGTCGTATCCAAGCAGGAATACGAGGCATTGCTCGAAAAATTGAAAAGTGCCGAATCCGAGATTCGAAAGCTCAAACATCACATGCGCGTGAATGACAAGCAGATGGAAACGTGTCGCGTGAACACGCTCACTCAAGAAAACATCCTGAACGCGATACGCAAGGACATCAAAATAACGCAGGAATACAATCGGCAATTGCTCATAAACTGCCCCGACATCATTTTCATGTTGGATTCCGCGAGAAAATATCGTCTCGGCACCTATGCGGCCGCCGCGTTTATCGGCGTGAACCCGGAGGAGGATCAAGGCGTTTTGTCCGGACGCGTCTTTGACGACATCGCCGCGCGGTATTTTTCCCGGAATTTGGCCGAAAGCGTCATGGAATCCGTGCTCTTGGCGGAAAAAGGGGAAACGTTACGAAAAAATGTTGTCTGCGGCGATTTTCGTTTCGAAATGACGGTCGCTCCGTTTTACGCCGGCGAGGCGGAATTTTTGGGCGTGCTGGTGCTCATGCATGACGTAACGAGCCTCGCAGAGGCGAAAGAACTCGCGGAAACCGCTTCTCGCGTCAAAAGCGAGTTCCTTTCGAATATGAGCCATGAAATTCGTACGCCGATGAACGCGATCATCGGTATGACGACCATAGGCAGATCATCGACGGATATCGAGCGGAAGGACTATGCGTTGGGGAAGATCGCGGATGCGTCGCAGCACCTGCTTGGCGTTATCAACGACATATTGGATATGTCCAAGATCGAGGCCAATAAATTCGAGCTGTCCGAGGAAAAATTCTATTTCGAAAAGATGCTGCAACGAGCTGTGAACGTTATAAACTTTCGTGCCGGCGAAAAACGTCAAAAATTGTCGGTGCACATCGACAAACACATACCACGTGCGCTTGTCGGCGACGACCAGAGGCTGGCGCAGGTGATCACGAATCTTCTCGGAAACGCGGTGAAATTCACGCCGGAAGGCGGATCCGTCACGCTGAACGCGCAACTGCTCAGTGAAGAGGAGGGTGTCTGCACCGTCCAAATTGATGTGGCCGACACTGGCATAGGAATCTCGGAAGAACAGCAGGCCAAGCTGTTCCGCTCGTTCCAACAGGCGGAAAGCAACACGTCGCGCAAGTTTGGCGGTACGGGTCTTGGTCTCGCGATCTCCAAGAATATCGTGGAAATGATGAACGGGGAAATTCGAGTAGAGTCTGAACTGAACAAGGGCGCCGTCTTTATCTTCACGGTTCGTCTGCGGAGCTGCGAGGAGAAAATAGAGGATATTTTGAATCCTGGCGTGAATCGGAACAACGTTCGCATTCTCGCGGTGGACGACGATGGGGAGATATTAGAGTATTTTTCGGAATTCACGCAGCGCGTTGGCTTGTTCTGCGACTGCGCGGCGGACGGCGTCGAAGCGCTCCGCATGGTCGAGTGCGGCGGCCCGTATGACATCTATTTTCTGGATTGGAAAATGCCCGGCATGGACGGCGTCGAGCTGGCGGGCAAGCTCAAGGCGCGAACGCCGGGGAAAGCCGTCGTGATCATGATCTCCGCCGCGGAGTTGAGCGTTATCGAAAGCGACGCGAAGAAGGCCGGCGTGGACAGATTCCTGTCGAAGCCGCTCTTTCCCTCCGCCATCGCGGACATAGTTAACGAATGTCTCGGCGCAAATGGGAATCGGCAGGACGAAACGCAATCGGCGGAGGCGTCTCTCTGCTTGGAGGGACGCTGCGTTTTGTTGGCGGAGGATGTCGAAATCAACCGCGAGATCGTGTCCACGCTACTCGCGCCGACGCAGCTTACAATCGATTGCGCAGAGAACGGCGTTGAAGCCGTTCGTATGTTCAAAGACGCGCCGGAACGGTACGATACCATCTTTATGGACGTGCAGATGCCCGAAATGGACGGTTATGAAGCAACGCGCACTATCCGCGCGTTGGATGTCCCGCGGGCGAAAAAAATCCCGATCATAGCGATGACGGCGAACGTATTCAAAAAGGACATAGAACGATGCCGGGAGGCCGGCATGGATGGACACATCGGCAAACCGCTCGATATGGATGAACTGCTTGCGGTATTAGAGACATATTTGAAAGACCGTTAATTTCCCTACGAAAATAGATAAAATATCCATCATGCACGTCATTGCTTTACCTCCGCCCCCGCCGCCTCGCCCTTCTTTATGCCGAAGGGCTGTACAGCCACACCGCCGATGCCTCGGTGACGCCGAACTTTATGCCCATGCCGTTCATGTTGAACACGAAATGCGTTCCGCTCTGGTCTGAAATTCTTCTTATGTCCGATATTTCGACGCCAGGGAGGAAGCCGGAGGCCTGAAGGCGTTTCCGCAGCTCGTACTGTGCCGTGAGCCGCGCGATTACGCCGTCCGAACCGTCGGGCACCAGACACATCGGCGAGGGCAGTTCGTGCGCTGAATCGAGCTTGTCGAGCAGGCCGCGAAGCCATTCCTCGTCTTTTCGCTCTGCCTGCGTGAGCGCGTCCGTGAAAGCCGCGAGGCGCATTTCGGTGGCTTCGTCGATCTCGTGCTCCATGACGCACGCCACTTTTTGCGCCCGCTCCCTGGAAAAACCTAGTATCCGCACGAAAAAGTCGGTCAGAAACTCGTGCCGCCGGTAAATGGCGAGGGCTTTCTCGCGCCCGCTGTTCGTCAGGATGACGTCGCCGTACCGTTCGTGTTCGAGCAGGCCGTCGTTTTTCAGTTTTTTCAGGGCGGCCGTTATAGTGGCCTTCGTCACGCCCAGGTTTTTGGCCATTTGCGTGACGGTCGCCACGTCCCCCGACATCTCTATCTCCAGTATCGCCTCGAGATAATCCTCCACTCGCGAGGTCAATTCGACCCTTTCGCCCGTGCCGTCAGTCATTCGAAAATCACCTCCACGTATTCGGACGTAGCGCAGGCAAGCATCGCGGGATAGAGCGGGCGGAAGGACATCAGATCTCCGGCTTTGTACATGGCCCTTGCGTCCGTAACGTCGACGATCAGATGATCGCTTGAAGCGGTCACTATTTCGACATCTCCGTCGAGCGGCGTTATCCTGTCGATACTTACGTCCTGGCGTCCGATAGCCAGGATAGCGCGTTTGCGTAACCCTCTGTCGGTAAAAACCGGTTTTTCCCCGAAGGCCTGATAACCCACGTCGCCGACGGGCACGCTTGGTTTTTGCCTGCATTCCACTATTTCCGCCGTCACCGTGAGCGCGTCACGCGCGAGATGCGGAATGACCCGGTCGAAGGCCGTGTCCACGCCCAATATGACTCCCTCGCTGAGCCTGAGGACGTTCACCCCTTCGGGGACGAGTCCGTCCTCGATCACCTTTAGGCAGCATGTTCCCCCGACGCTGACCGCCGGCATTTCGACTCCGGTTATTCCCGATATGACATCGCGGTACTCCACGAGACGGGCCATGTTGTCGTGCCCCGGCAATACTCCGGAGGCGCAGGCGAAATTGGCGGCCACGCCGCCGAGTTTCACGCCCCCTTCGAGGTCTTTCAGCTCGCGCGCGGCCTCGGGCAATTCTGTGGGCCAGAAACCTTCGCGCAGATCGCCCACGTCGATCATTATCAATATTTCGTGCGTGATGCCGGCCGAGGCGCATATCCGGTCGAGTTCCCTTATCGTCCCGATATCCGACTGAAGCGACATTTCCGCCATGACGGCCAGTTCCCGCAATTCCGATATCATGGCTATCCTGATCAGCTGGCGCGGAAGCGGCGAACCCGCGTCTTTGATCTTTCGGAGATTGCGGAGCCTGCTGTCGCAAATGCCTCGGAAACCGGCGTCCGCGAAAATCCCCGCCAGCCTGATATCACCGGAAAGTCCCTTGGTGACTCCCCACGCGTCCATGCCGTGCGAGCGGCATAATTCCACTACGGTACGCGCGTTGTTCAAAACTTTTTCTCTGTTGACTATCAACGCCGGATATCGCATTTTTATCCCGCCTTTATAAGGGGTTAATGATTGACGCCGACCGAGACGATTGCGGAGTCAAGGGCTTCCAGACCCTTGGAGACATCCTCGGGCCTGTAGTAAGAACGCCGTACCAGTTCATTGGCGGTGAGCCACCATATCTTTCGGACGTATTCGCCGTCGGGCGACAGCGTTCCAAAATCCGAGTGCAGCTTCCCGCTCGCGAGCAGCTTGAAAGCGATGCTACCCACGGCGTTCAGCGCTATTTCGTCGTGTTTCAGTCCCTTGTTCACGATGAGTTTTTGAACCTTGAGCTTATCCTTGAGGTATGAGTACACCGGCGACCAAAGCTGCTCCACGCGGCGCCGCTCGCCCAGCTGCCCGGCGAGCGTGGTCATGAATTCCCCGAGGGCCGTCAGGCATTTTTCGGAATCGTCCAGCGGCAGGAGGATTTCCTCCATGGAACTGCGTGATATGGGCGGCATCGTGATGATTATGTACGCCGCCACGTACGACGTTATCGCCCAGCCAATGTAAGCGGCTATACACATTGCCATTATGAGCGGTGTAAAGCGGAAACTGCCCGTGATTATGCCGTACGGGAGACGGATAACGAGAAGAAACGTGGCGTAATGAACGAGAGCCGCGATCACCGATGCCGGCGGTTCTAGCGGCTCCCGCGCGGTCATCGACCACGTGATTGTTGCCGGAAGCAGATTGAGCAGGCACAATATGAAATCTATAGACAGCCAGAAGATTATGGCGGCGAAAGTGACCTTCGATGAACCTCCATCCGCCATGCTCTCTCCCATGCTTTTCGTCGCGTCCGCGATCGCCCAGCACAGCGCCGCTATAAAGGAAAAAAATAGTGCCCGCTTTATGCTGTCGTTGTTCCGCAATACTTTTGCTCTCCTTGAAAAATACCAATCCGCTCGCCGAGCCTTAGCGTAATAAGCCGGCGAATATCCCTGAATACCCGCACTTCGCGTTACTATACCATAAACCGAGGCCAATTTGAAAATATTCCGAAGGGTTAAGCGACCGGTAATTTCCGCAATTTCCACATTTTCTGATTATATATGTTCATCCGGCATCGCTTTCTTTCGTGAATGAGCCTCTCAAAAATTTTATTCGAGACTCGGAAAATCGACTGCTAATTGACGTATTATTTAAAAAAACATATTATTATGGCAGGTGCGTATTTTATAAAAAAATTTATCGGCGCGGCAAACGCAAGCGCCAATAAATCAAGCACTTGGCATTGTACCAGATGCGGAAAAAAATTAGCGTTCTCCACGAAAAACCGTCTTCGATAATGGGAGGTAAATGCAAAGCCGATACCAAAGATTCAAAAGTAAAGGGACATATAGAGTATAGTGGAACTCCGAAGAGGTGTACGGGTTGGGATTTACTACAACGGTTGCTGAAATAATGTCTTTTCTCGCGTCGATGGGATATCACCGGGAAACGGGTGGAAAACACGGCGTAAAGATGGTAAAGGACGGGAACAGGGTGCCTATACCAGCTCACAAAGGGAACCTTCCCCGGGGAACGGCGCAACATATTTTAGAGCAAGCCGGTTATACTGTGAATGACCTCATGAATTGGAGGTAGGGACGATGAAATACAGCTTATCCATTATTGTTTATCCTCGTGACAATGGCGGCTATCACGTGATATGCCCGGAACTCAAAAACTGCTATACGTGCGGGACAACGATAGAGGAAGCCGAAGCGAATATACGCGAACTTATCGCGGAATATCTTCCAGAAGAAATATCTAAATCGGCTATAGACGAAGAAACTTTTCGCGAGGGACTTTGCCGGCGCGGAAAGGTATTCAAGGAGATCGAGGCCGAAGTTGTCTCGGACGGCGCAGTTATCTTCACCGTAGAAGAATCGGCGGAAGCGCTGACGAAAACGGCGTAAACACTTCTCTAAACTGGGAGCGAAGCTGTATCCATTGTTCGGAGTGCTCGACTGATCAGCTTGAGAGGATTGTACCGCCCGGCCGTTCTACCGCCAAGAGCGTCCGGATATGTGATAGAATAAGCGTGCTCTTGATATAACGGCGGATTCGCGCTGTAAACGAATTTTATGGAGGTATCGATATGGCGGTTCCAATGCAGATAAGTCTCGAAGAGATAATCACGATGCTGCTGTCGAGGGTGGAAACCCTGGCGGTGAGCGACGAGAACAGCAAGACCAAGTTCAACGTGGCGCTCCGGGCCCTGTATAAAAAAGGGCTTCTGACGGAAGACGATATCACCGATTCCGTCAAGGAGGAGCACCGTATGCTCAAGGAACTCGGCATGATTCAGGAACTTCCCGGAGAAGACGTCGTGAAGGCGGTTGCGGACAGTATCCTTCAGTGGATCAGGGGAGACGTCGCCGTGATTAAAAAAGCCATGGATGATTACGACAAAAAGCTCAAGGAATACGCCAGAGAGGAAGCCCGCAAGCCCACTATCGCGGTCGCTTCGTCCGACGTGCTTCAGCAGCTCGACAGAATGTCCCCGCCGCCGGGATCAAACAGGGGCAGCAAACTCATAATATAACAAAAACACCGGCGGCGGTTCGGGGCGTGAGGGGGAAAATCCTGTACTGCTGGCTCAAATGCGCGGCTCGCGGCAAGCGGGTGGCACTGCTTGATTTTTGCCTCATGGGCATGGCGGTGTATCTCGGTTTCGCGTTGCGTCTCACGCTTTTGATATCGCCGCAGTTAAGGGATGACCTCGCGCTGACAGCGGTGGTGTGGCCCGCGTGCGTGGTCGCGGCGATGTGGCTGATGAAAATTTACCGCGTCTATTGGCCGCAGGCGAGCGTGGAGGAATACACGCGCATGACGACGGCGTATATACTGGGATGCGCTCTTTTTATGTGCGTCAATTTTTTCTCCGCGGCGATCGTGGTGCCGAGGACATCCCTTGCTATAACCCTTTTCGGCGGTCTCATATTCACCGGGGCCGTTCGCGCGTCGTGGCGGCTCGCCGAGTTTTACGTCTCTTCCGCCGGCGCCGCTACCCAATCGAGGAACACGATAATAATAGGCGCCGGGGAGGCCGGGGCATATCTTGCCCGCGATCTCCAGCGAAGAGGATCCGCCTTCAATCTGGTGGGTTTTATCGACTCCGACCCTCAAAAAAAAGGGAAAGTCATCGCGGGAGTTCCCGTGCTTGGCGGCGACGAGGAGATAGCACGATTCTTCAGGGAATGCGAGGCGCGCGTCGCCCTGATAGCGATACCTTCGGCCAGCGGAGAGCGCATCCGCAAGTATCTCGACGCCGTCTCCGTCCTCAACGTGGAGGTGCGGGTCCTGCCGAGCATGCGGGAATTGGCCGGCGGTGCGATAGAATTCGGCAGTCTGAGATCCGTGGAGCTTCAGGACCTGCTGCGAAGGGAACCTATACGCCTCGACGAGGCCGGCATATCAGCGGTCGTCTCTGGAAAAAGGATACTCGTCACGGGAGCGGGCGGTTCGATAGGAAGCGAAATCTGCGTCCAGCTCGCCGGGCACCGTCCCGCCGAGTTGCTGGCGCTGGGGCACGGAGAGCATTCCATATACAACTTGCTTCAGCACCTGGACGATATGGGTAATGCCGTGCCTTGCAGGCCGATAATAGCCGATATAGCCGACGAAACGGCCATGGACAGGATATTCGCCGAATACCGCCCTCAGATTGTGTTTCACGCGGGGGCGCACAAACACGTGCCGCTCATGGAGGAAAATCCGAGAGAGGCTTTGCGGGTCAACGCTCTCGGCACATGGACGGTCGCGGACCTCGCCGGTGTGTATGATGCCGAGAGAGTGATAATGATTTCGACCGATAAGGCTGTGCATCCGTCAAGCGTGATGGGCGCTACGAAACGAATCGCCGAGCGCCTGCTGCGCAGCGCGCAGGGTAACCGCCCCGGCACCCGCTACATCGCCGTGCGATTCGGCAATGTACTCGGAAGCAGGGGAAGCGTGGTGCCCCTTTTCGAACGGCAGATAATGAGAGGCGGACCCGTGACCGTCACTCATCCGGATATGCGGAGGTATTTCATGCTGATACCCGAGGCCGTGAACCTCGTGCTTCAGGCCGCGTCGATGGGACGCGGCGGAGAGCTGTACGTTCTGGACATGGGTGAGCCGGTGAATATAGCCGAGATGGCGGAGACACTCATAAGGCTTCACGGCCGCGAGCCGCATGTCGACGTAAAAATCGAATATACCGGGCTTCGCAAGGGGGAAAAACTGTTCGAGGAACTGTTCTACGATCCGCTTCACGTGGACAGCACCAGCCACGAGAAAATTTTTCTCTCCAAACTCGACGAAGAAAACAGCCATTTGGCCGACGATGTTATAAACATACTGAGGCTAAATACAAGCGCGGACGATTTGCGCGAGGCTGTTTTTTCGCTTGCGCTCGAACCGCGCAAATCGCTGTGAAAACTGATATAATTGGCTCACAATTTGCGGCAAATGTTAGCCGCATCGTCTGGGAGGGGATATAAATGCTTAAATCGACGACCGCGGTCACCTATGAACTCGACGATATCGCGTCCGGGACCGATGAACTCGCGCGTACCACGAAAGAAAAGCTGAAATTCGCGAGGAACAGCTTCGGTCTGATGTTTTGCGATTCCGATGTGGACCACGCCAAATTTGCCTCGGAACTCGCCCGAAAACTTGGCGTGCCGATAGTCGGTTACTCGGCTACCGCCATGTTCAGCGACGGCGAGGGCCTCTGCGATACCGCGGTGGTTCTGACTACCGTCACTTCCGACGACGTAAATTTCTCGATTGCCACGAGCGAACCGCTTACCAGCGACAATATCGCCGCTCAGATAGCCTTGACGTATGACCGCGCCAAAGCCTCTCTCGAAGGAGAACCTAAACTTGTCCTGGCCTTCCCGCCGTATTTGCTCGGGATAATGCTCGATATCTACCCGAGGGAACTGGAACGGGCGTCGGGCGGACTGCCCATTTTCGGCGGATTGCCCGCGCACGACGACGTACATGGCAGGACGGCCGTCTATTGCGGAGACTCGGCCGCGAGCGATCGAATGACGCTGCTGCTCATGTCTGGAAACGTCAAACCGGTCATGACCGTGAAAAATCCTATTGGCGCTGGCGCGCTGGCAAACCTGAAACGTACCGTGACCCAATCGAAGCACAACGTGATCTACAAGGTCGGCGACGAATCTTTCGTCGCATTTCTGAAACGTTTTGGCCTCGACGTGGAAAAACTGGCCAATCCCGACGAAAAGACGATTTCTTTCACGACATACCCGCTTTTGATCGAAAATACCGGAGGCGAAAATCCCGACGGAATACCGGTGGTGAGGACGCTGCACGGCGTAGACCTCAAAGAAGGCACCGGCACGGCGATAGGCGAGGTGCCGGAGGGCAGCATCATTTCCGTGGGGATTCTCCAGCCGAAGGATATAGAGAAATCATCGTCCGACAGCATTCGAGACCTGACCGAAAAGATGTCCGCGGGCGAGGCGGAAGGGTACAAATATTCCACAGTGTTCGCGATCTCCTGCGTCGCGAGATATTACGTGATGGCGAACAGAAACACGCTTGAAGCGGATGCGCTGAAGAGCAAACTGCCCCCGGGACTGTCTATGGCCGGTTATTACAGTTTCGGCGAGATATGCCCGACTTCGATTCGGCCGGATAAAGCCATGAACGCGGCACACAACGAGTCGTTGGTGCTTCTGGCGCTGTGAACCGTTATCAGTGCTATAGACAGCACGCGTAAGAGGCGTTCATGGACGAACGTAACGGCCGTACTCTCTCGGAGGCAGAAGTTGATGAACTGTTCTCCGAGTACAACAAAACGAGAAGAAAACTCAATAAACTGGAGCGCGCGTACGCGCAGATATCCACGATGTATGAACACGCGGAACATCTGCGCCATTTCAACGAAAAAGAACTTTCCGCGCAGGCCCTGTATAACCGTTTGCTTCTCGAAAGCTGTCCGATTTTGATATTCGTGCTGGACAGCGAACTGAAATACGTAATAGGCACCAATAAACTTTCGCAATTGCTGTCATTCTCGGATCAACGGGAGATGACGCAGCTCACTTTCAGACAGCTTTTCCTGAGAATTCAACCGGAAGCCTGGGTGGGCGGTATGGAATCCCGGTTGCGGGAAGCTCTGGCGGAGTGGAGGAACATCCACTTCAACGAGAAGATGCTCTCCCAATCCGGTGTCATGACCCAGTTCGAGGTCTACGTGTCCCCCGCCGTAAACGCCGAAGGTTCATGCATCGGCTTGTCCGTGGCGATGCATGATGTCACGGAGCTGATGGTCGCGATAGACAGGGCCGAAGCGGCCGACAGGACGAAGACGACCTTCCTGGCGAACATGAGCCACGAGATACGCACCCCCATGAATGCCATAAAGGGCATGAGCGATCTGCTTCTCCTCACCCGGCTGGACGATGTTCAGCGAGGTTACGCGCAGAGCATCACTAACGCGTCCCATTCGCTCTTGGCGATAATCAACGACCTGCTCGATTTTTCGAAAATCGAGGCCGACAAGCTGGAACTCGTCGCGGTGCCGTCTGACCTCGGTTCGCTTATCACCGACGTGGCGGGACTCATCAACCTCAAAGCGACCGAAAAAAACATCGAGTTCATCTCCCGCATCGACCCGCTCACGCCTTCCTCGATAATATGCGACGACATAAGGCTCAAGCAAGTATTGCTCAATCTCATGAACAATGCCGTCAAATTCACCCACGACGGACACGTCGGTTTCTCCCTTGCCTGCGAGCCGACGAGAGGGGACAATGTTAGGCTGGATTTCGAAATTACCGACACGGGAATAGGCATAAAGGACGCGGATACCGACATGATATTTCAGCCGTTCGCCCAGACCGACAAATACATGAATCGCGGCGTCGAGGGGACGGGGCTTGGCCTTCCGATAAGCGCCCGTCTCGTGAAAAAAATGGGCGGAGAGTTGAGGGTGAGAAGCGATTACGGGCACGGGAGCACGTTCTATTTTTCAATCGAAGTAAAAGCGGCGTCGAGCATGTCTTTGGCCTACGTGCTCAATCCGGCGTCCAAGCGGGTCCTGCTTTTGATGGACCCTCTTCACGGCGGTGAGTTTACGCATGGGATACAGTCTCTCGGCGTGAAGTCGGATATCTGCGGGGACGAAGCCGGTTTGAGGGCGTTGCTGGCTGAAAATACGTATACCCACCTGATTTACAGATACAACTACGGACACCTCATAGTGGAGGGCAATGTCGGCCTTGTCCCCTCATCGTGCCAGATAGTGGCCGTGAAGAACATCAGGTTTGCCGCCAAGCAGAACACCGGGGCGAATACCGAGGTGATGTTCGAACCGGTGCTGGTGACGGTCATAGCTCAGATAATCAACAACATGAAAGTGCAGGCCGACTCGAGAGCCGACTCAGGCAAGGACGCGATAGGCGCTTTCAAGTGCGTGAACGCTGAAATAATGCTTGTGGACGATAACGACATCAATCTGATGGTCGAAAGCGAACTCCTGCGTCAGTACGGCGTGGAACCGGATTGCGCCGAGGGCGCGAAAGAGGCTTTCGAACTTGTCAAAGATAAGCATTACGACATCATTTTCATGGATCATATGATGCCCGAAATAAACGGTATCGAGGCCACGAAAGTCTTGAGGTTACGCCAGGGCTGGACGCAGACGGTCCCCATAATAGCTCTCACAGCGAACGCAGTCACCGGAATGAAAGAGATGTATATAGCGTGCGGCATGAACGACTATATCAGCAAGCCCATAGAGATACCGGAACTCAACAGGATATTGCTCAAATGGCTTCCCAAAGAAAAGATATCCATAACCGAACGCGAAGAGGAGAATTTTATCTCGAACCCAGTCTTGCGCAGCCTAGCCTCCGTGCTCGACGTGAAGAAAGCGCTTCAGAACAT
>JAISXR010000044.1 GCA_031270375.1 Synergistaceae bacterium
ATCAGGCTCGCGGCCGAAGCTGGTTTCGGCCGGATGGATTTGTCGAAGCTCAACATCGAACGGATAAAGATATAAAATGCCCAAGTGGGCGCAAAGGGGAAAACGCGCACATTCGCTCCGCGTTGTGATCGCTGTTTGCGTGTTAGCGGCGTTCATATGCGCTTATATGTCCGGTGCCGAGTCGAACGGTATTCTGGCGGCGCTCGCGAACGCGCAGTTTTCCGCCGTGCTGATTGGGCATGGACTGACGGCTGGCGTGGTGATAAGCGTCATTTTGTCGTCGCTCATATTCGGCCGCGTATTCTGCTCGGTTCTGTGTCCCCTCGGGATATCCCAGGAACTCGCCGGCTCGGCCGGAAGGGTTTGCGGATTCAGAAAAAAAGGATACGCCGTTCCGCTCAAATACATATACGCGATACCGCTTTTCGTGGGTTTGGGGATTGTTTTGGACATTTCGCCACTCGCGACGCTCCTCGACCCGATCGCTAATTTCGGCCGCGGGCTTGTCCTCTTCCGCGCGGTAAAATACGGGGAAACCCCGGTCATTTGGATCGCTCTTCCATTTTTCGTGATACTGCTGGCCGCGTTTTTCACCAGTGGAAGGTTTTTCTGCGGTTTCTGTCCGGTGGGCCTTACCCTGGGGTTGTTCTCGTCTTTGGCGCCGTTTGGGATATCGCTGTCCGATGGCTGTGTTTCGTGCGGACTGTGCGAGAAAAAATGCCCGACGCGTTGCATCGACTCCAAAAACAAACGCGTCGACAGGAGCCGCTGCGTGCTGTGCTTCTCCTGCGTTTCAGCTTGTCCGGGCCGTTTCGCGGGATACGGAACGCGTATCGGCCCGCGCTCCGTGGACAGTGGAGCGTCGCGGAGGTTCTTCATGAAAAACGTGATGAAAAAATCGGCGTGGATTTGCGGCTTAATATATTTATCGGGGGCCGACATCGCCAGAATGATCGGAGGTTTCGCGCATAAAGAGACAGGTGATGGCGATATGTTTTTGAGCGGGGACGAATACGGCATGGATTACGCCATCATGCCGCCCGGCGCGATAAGCGCCGAAAACTTCGGCCGGCGCTGTGTGGGGTGTTTCGTGTGCGTCGCGGCATGTCCTGTCCGCGTGATAAAGCCCAACAGCACTTCGCATCCGTCGCTGATTTACGCCGACGATTTCTGCCAATTCAACTGCGTCGAATGCGGCATTGTCTGTCCCACCGGAGCGATACAGCGTCTGGATGTCGACGAAAAACACCGCACGCGCGTGGGCGTTTCGAGCCTCGACTTCATGAAATGCGTTGTCAAAACCAGGGGCGAGTCGTGCGGCGCCTGCGCCGAGGTCTGTCCCACAAGGGCCGTGAGGATGATCCCTTACCGGGAATCGGGCACGGCTGGGCTGACGAAACCCGAATTTGACGAAGAGTATTGCATTGGCTGCGGAGCGTGTCTTGCGGTATGTCCGGCCGTTCCGAATGCGTTCAGGCTTCGCGGCGTGAGCGTGCAGACTTTGACGCCGGGAATACGGCCCACGGAGAAAGAAGGGTATCCGGCGCTCCCTTCGACCGACGATTTTCCCTTTTAGGAGGAATTGAGATGAACCTTGGAATAGGCGAAATAGCGTTGCTGATTGTTTTGGCCTTAGTCCTTTTCGGCGCGAAGCGCCTCCCCGAAGTCGGCAAGGCGGCCGGTTACGCTATCAGGGAGTTCAAATCCGCACTGAACGGCACGGGCGAAGACGGCCCGGACGACGGCGCTAAAAAAAATTCTGGCGAATGAAGGCGGATTTTCGATTCTAAAGGAGAGGTCTGTGTGCCGGGCGGCGATTCGGACAGCGAGTGGACTGAACACCTCGAAGAACTCAGGCGGCGCGTAATAACCGCTCTCGTCATTTTCGCGGCCGCGTCGGGCGTGGCTTTCTGGCGTTCCGACGCGATCGTATTGTTTTTGATGAATCCGGTCTCGCGCTTGGATGTGACACTCTACACGTTCGCGCCGGCCGAAAAATTTTTGACGTATCTTGAAATCTCGCTCTGGACGGGCGCTGTAATAGCTACGCCGTTCGCGCTGCTTCAAATAGGCGTTTTCGTATGGCCGGGACTTCGGGATAAAGAACGCGTTTACACCGCCGCCGCGCTGTCCGTAATCCCGGTTCTCTTTGCGGGAGGCTCCGCATTGGCGTATTTTTACCTCTCACCCATCATCATGAGATTTTTTCTGTCCTTCGCCAGCGGCGACGCCGTGGAAGCGCTTTGGGGCCTTCGCGAGTACCTTAAAATTCTGTTCGACATAATGCTCGCCTCCGGCCTCGCCTTCCAAACGCCGCTCGTGATGTTGCTGTTGTTCGCCGCCGGAGTGACCACGCCGCAAAAAGTCTCGCGCTTCCGGCCTCACATGGTGCTCGTGATTTTTTTTGCGGCCGCTGTCCTGACTCCCCCGGACGTGATATCCCAAGTTGCTCTCGGCGTTCCCTTATATTTGTTGTTTGAACTCTCCCTAATACTCGGACGGCTGATACGCAGGGAGAATTGACACGTTTTTTTTCGTTAGTTATTTCTCTTTGCGATACTGGAGTTTTTTATATAAACGAACCGCCGATCATCAGCGTGCCGGCCGCGTTGTCGAGAGCGATAATTTTCGCGCGCGGCTGTAGCGTTTTATCTGCCGTTCCCTTTTCATCGCGGAGGATTTTGTCCCGCAGTTCTCCGCGTAGATTAGCGTTACAGGACGGCGACCCGCTGTATATCGCGCGCCGTGCCCCGCGTTATGCGCGGCGACGCGCGATTCGACATCGTTCGACCATCCCGTGTAGAGCGTACCGTCCGCGCATTTCACGATGTAGACGCAAGCGCTCGGCTCGAGCCGCTCCGTCGATTCCCGGCGGCTCACTTCTTCACGTGTCACGGTTTTTCAAGACGCCCGGTACCGGACACTAACGCGGCCTGTCGCGCACCAGCGCGGCGAAACTTCTGTCGCCCGATTTTTCTGCCTTCGCGCTGAAAAAACAGCCGGGAAATTCTCCCGCGCTCCGGTGATACGCCACGCACTCGCAGCATTTTCCGTGCTTGGAGCACGAAAACGTGCAATTGCAAGATATCGAAAAATTATTCCCGCAAGCCATCCTGAAACTCCCCTCCCCAGAAAAAATTCAGCATACGGTAAAGTATATCGCAAAAAATTTGAGACGCTTGCCGCCCGAACTAGCACACTAACCTTGCCCTAGCTTCTCGCTCGGAGATGTCTGACATTTCGGCGAGCCTTCTGAGTCCCCTTCCGCCGTGGCCGGTGAGCTGGGACAGCGCTTGCCGTTCGATCCTCCACGGGCCGCCCGGGTTCTCGGAACTGAGAGACAGCGCGCGCTTCTCCGACATAGCCAGTTCGCCGAACGCAGGATGATACGGGCCGGCCACCACCGATTTTTTGAGGCTCTCTGACTCCAGCAGGCCGACCCTTATGACGGTGAAACCGAGCCGTTCCGCCTCGAAGATAACCGCGCCGCCGGCCATTATACCGTCTTCGAGGCTCAGAGGCTCGTACTCCCCCCGTCTGTACATCCCCTCCAGCTCGGTACCGCGGAGCACAAGACAGGGATAAAGCCTGAAATGCCACGACTCATGGGCCGGCACCATCGAGGCGAGCGTACGCGCGTCGCGCGTCACGCTCGCCGTGCTCTGGCCGGGCAGACCGATCATCATCTGAACACCGAGATGGAAGCCATTGTCGCGTATGCGCGCCACTGCCCGCGCCACTGCCTCGGGGTCGTCGTCTCTCCGGCAGGTTTTGAGGACAACCGGGTCGAGCGTCGGTATTCCCAACTCAATCGTCGCTATCGGATAATCTTTCAGGACGCGTATCACGTCGAGCCCCGCGTCCCCATCGAAGTCTCCGGGATACGAGGAAAAAGTGACGGCGCTCCCCTTGGGCGCGTTGCGCACGGCATCCATAAAGGCTCTCATGCGCGGCGTTCCGATGCGGGCGAAACTGCCTCCGAAAAAACAGAACTCGACGGGCGATGTTTGCGCGGACGCCACCTCCGCCACCGCCTCGGGCGTGACATGTCCCCCGGCGTCACTGGTGATAACGTTCTGATCGCAATAGACGCATCTTCGCCCGCACCCCATGTGCGGCACGAAAAACGCTATTCTTCGCCTGCCCATTCCGGCCATATCGCCGCCCACGCAAACATATCGGCTTCTGTCTCGAATTTGGATATCGGATTAAAAGTCTGTCTCCAGAAATATTCGCCCATCGTGTGGGCAATGAGATGATAGAGTTCGTGATAAGTCGCGAAGCGCTTCCAGATATCCGGAAGCTCGCTGTTTATACAGAGCCTGACGCGGTCTCCTCGGGCCACGTGCAGACCCCACACCGTTTCGGGCAGTGACACGAAACATATTTCAACCTTCAACCCGGAACGTTCTTCCGCCTTGATCTCCATTTCGAACCTGCCATGACCGCGCCATTCCTCGGCTTCTCGGACGGCCCATTCCGGAATCCGGTCCGGCGGGGCCGGAAATTCGAAAGCCCCGCCGTCTTCGTCGCAGCCTTCCGCTTTACGAGGCAGAATCCTTCGCCTTCCTGCCTCGGCGCGGCGCGGCATTTTCCTCCTCGTCCCATTCGGTAAGAACGGCGTCTATCACGCGTTCCACCTTGCGGAGGTCGGCATCGGAAAGTTTCTTCTTCCGGAACCAGACATCCACTTCCCCGCTCGTCAACAGTTCTTCGAGTTGCAGCCTTCCGCCCTTGGAGGAATATTCGTCGACTATATCGTTCACCGTGGCCGACAACGCTTCGGCGAGGCGGTACAGCAACTTTATAGATGGCACACGCCGGTTGCTCTCGAGAGCCTGTATGTAAATGCGGCTCACCCCTACATTATCCGCCAATTTCTGTTGCGTCAGCGAAGCGTTTTTTCTGAGCGTGCGCAGCCTCAACCCAAGACTCATTTTTATTCCTCCTTCTTTGTAAGCCTGTTATCTGTTATTTTACTACGATACAAGAAAAGTGTACAGGCTAAAAGATCGGCGGCGCCGCCTGGACTTATGCCCAACGACACGAGCAGTTCGCCGAGTTTCCTGACCGACCCGAGAGTATCCGGTTCCAACGGGTCGAATTTTCGCGCTGTCTCGCGAACCATATCACTATACTCGTTTTTCCAGAATCTTATCCCCCCCCTGTGAATCACGTTGGTATCCTCACAAACCGCCATCAATTTCAGCAGCGCCGCTATCGCCGCCCCCTTGAGCGATGTTCCCATGGACAACGCTTTCATGAGCACGGCATATCCCATCCTGACGGCGGGAAAGCCTTTGGCCGCTTCCGTCCTTATCCCCCCCAAACCGTGAGCGAGATAAATTTTCTCGCCATGAGTAAGTTTTTCACCTCTGCGCGCCCGTTTTTCGGTATGCTCCAGATCTGCCGATACAAGCGGAGAGATTATATCACCTGACATGCCCAATACGGCGCCGCTTCCGAATTCATTTCGCCGCGCGCAAACTCCGGAAGAGCCCGTTATCAGTGACAGCGCGAAAATCAATCCCTTGTGGGTATTCACCCCTCCGGTTGCCTCGTACATCGCACGCTCCATTTCGAGCCCAGTCGCGCGCAGTTTCTCCGCTATACCCTCCAATGGTTTATAATGGGCCATGCGGAATCCGTCGAGGGCCTGAACGCGCCAGAACGGCGCGAGAGCGGAAGCTCCGAGGGCGAACGTGACCCAGTCCATGTCCGAATGACTGCCCGGCGAATCGAGGCACACGAGACCAGGTTTTGGCGAAAGCGCCAATTCCTCGAACGACACGAGCGCCGCGATGGAACCGAAGAACGCGGCGTACCGCGAAGAATCCGGAGACCCGGAATCCATCCGCAAATCATATTCGCAGGAAGGCGGAACGAAATCCATGAAAGCTATCCTCCATAAAACAACGTTTATAATGATAACCATTTTCGCCGTTGTCTCCGTCATTCAGTCTCGCGCAAACGCGTCTGCCATTGACGATGCGTTCTGGGCGCGTGACTGGAAAACTATGGACGCGGTATACACGGCATCCGTCTCAGACGACACCGCCCCCGAAACGCAGGCACTCACGACACGCGAAAAATCCGTGTATGCCAACGGTCTTTGGCTTCAGGGACGCTATTCCGAAAGCGTCTCCGTTTTTGAAAGCATACAACAGAATCTCTCCGAAAACCTGCGTGCTTACACTTACATGCTATTCATTCTCGGTTCCGAACGAACCGACAGGAAACAAGACGCTTTCGAACGAGGAGCAGCCCTTTGGAATTCCGAGCCCCCCGATGCCATAAAGTATTATATCGCATACGCGATGGCCCGCCTCTCCCGCGACCTTGAATACAAAGACGAATTGGTGGTCTGGTTCAGGCGCATGTACGAGTTCGCTCCCGACAAAAAACGGGCGGTGAGCGCACTTGCCGAAATAATGAACATCGGGGGCGCTAACGCCGCCGACGCGGCGGCGTTGCTGCTCAACTCCCCCGCCGACGCGCGCGCTCTCGCGATATTGACCGCCGGAACGGAGCGGGCGGGCGGCCTGGTATCCTACGCCCTCGGCTACATGGCTTACACGAACAAAAAATACGAGGACGCGTCGCGACATTTTGACGCCGCGTCGGCGGACGTGGAATACGGCGAGGCGGCGCGTTACCACGGGGCGTATTCGGCATATTACCTCAAGAAAGACGACGATGCCTACAACCTCTGGAAAAATATCGCGCTCTCCGGCTTCGACTATCCGCAGCGTTCAGTGCGGGCACTCGAAACCTTGTCACGCCGCTCGAAAAAGAATGACGTCATCAAACTCCTCGGAGAGATCGCCTCGCGCCGCGCCGATGATTACCCCGACGTGGCGGTCGACGCGCTCTCCTCCATAATGAGGATCGGCGGCGCGAAAGATGCCAAAACGGCGGAAGAAGCGCTGTTCTCGTCCCACGCGTCGAGCGTGCGGGCGGCTACGATACGCTGGGAGCGCGGGTGGTCATCGTGGAAGGAAAAAAAATACAGGGCCGCGTACGACCA
>JAISXR010000042.1 GCA_031270375.1 Synergistaceae bacterium
CTCGCTACGCTCGGCGGAACGATGGCGTCGGTGTCATGTTCCGCCTCGCCCGGAGCGAGCGGCACGACACGCGGTTCCTCGTCGAGCGTCACCGTTATCTTGAAGGTCTCGGCCACCGCGATGCCGTTCACGATCACGGTCTTGTCGCTGTTGAAAACTTTTACCGTGGTGTGCTTGTCGTCGGCCTCGACGTATAAAATCGTGCCGCGTATGCCGACCGTGGCGAGAGGCGTCTTGACCTCGAAGTTCTCTGGGTTATTCTCGGTTATCGTCCCGGTGATTATCCGCACCGCGCCCTGAAAGAGGTTCGCCGCGAAGTTGGAGTCATCCCCGACGTCCGCGTAGGCGCTCATGTCGAACGCCGACTCCGGCGCGACGTTCACCGCGCTGCCGTCGCCGAAGAGAATCTGAACCTTGCCGTCCGCCCCGGTAAGGATGGAGTCCTTGACGTAAATCGGGTCTTTGAGCGCGAGGGGAACGCGCGAACCTGCGCGCGCGACCTCGACCGTCCCCGACGCCGCGATGACCGTGGCTATCGGTTCCGCCCCGGCCCCGAACGCCGCGCCTCCGACGGCCGTCCATAGGATGCACGCCGCGATAAGCGCGCGTGCCAGGAACGAACGCCATAAAACCGCGACAAACGATTTTTCACTCATAAAACCCCCTCCTCTGCATGTTGTTCAATTTTTACGGCGTCTTTCTCGGAATGCGACAATTAGTCCAAAAGTCGCATAAGAAAATGAACTGCCCCGAGTGTGGCAATATCAATTCTCCTGATAGGCCATTTTTAAGAATGGGGGCAGAAAGAGATGGAAGTCGATCCAATTCGCGATCTCCGGAAAATCGCGGAAATGAAAGAGGTTTTGAAAAGCGTGAACGGCAGGGACGAGCTTTTGTTTGTCATGGGTATCAATACCGCGCTCCGAATAAGCGATTTACTGTCGATACGCATTGGAGACGTACTGGATGGAGAGGGGAAAATTTCTGAAACGATTAGTATGAAAGAACGCAAGACAGGGAAGACAAAGCGATTTCCTCTAAACGCGACGGTTAAAGAGGCCATTTCGGAGCATTTGGCTAAACGACTGGGATTTACCCTTTCAGAACCTTTGTTTCTATCTCGGAAGGGCGGGGCGTTGAGCCGCTCTCAGGCGTGGAGGATACTCAAAACTGCCGGGAAAACAATAGGGATCGGCAATATAGGAACGCATTCGCTCCGCAAAACGTTCGGATATCAAGTTTACAAAAAAACCGCGGGCGATCTCGGACTGGTGCAGAAATTGATGAACCATTCGACCAGCAAAGTCACGCTGCGGTATATCGGAATTGACAGGGAGGTGATAGACCAGGCGTATTTGGAGCTAAATTTATAAATTAAGCCAAGCATAAAGAATCAAAAAATAAGGCGGCCTCTGCTATATCCATTGAAGGAGACTGCCTTATTTTGAATGTCACGTAACGTCATGAGAAATCGTTCAAGCCTATTCACAATACGGGGCGCTTATGGTATAAATTGCGCTATATGAATGCGACTTTTGGACTAAAGGTTGCATAAGCTGTTCGTAAGTTGGGATTTTTCCAAATAACACTTCTCCCTGATAGCCATGTTGCGTATCCCAACGGTCGCAGGATATCAGAAAAAAATTATCGGAGCCAGGGGTAAATATCTTATTTCTTCTTAGTCACAGTAATATTCATCCTCGCAAAATAGTCCCTCGCGGATGCTTCCCGAGCGCACAAGCGTTGCCGCGCCCCGTTCATTCGTAATCGAAACTGCCGTCGGGGCGCTTCGTAATCTTAAAACCTCTCCCCGAATCATAGATTTCCTCGTTCAATTGTCTTTTTATCTTTATTTCTTCTATGTCAGATTCGCATAAACTGTTTGGCTGGATATTGAAAGCATTGCCCGAGTTGACGGCCAATTTACGGCTGTCAAGGAATGTCTGTATTTATGATGTCCCGCCGAGCGCATTATGCGAGATTGAAAGCATTACGCCAGTACAATCTCACTATAATGCCGGTATATTGTCATAAAAGCGAGAATTATGCCGTCTTTTTGCGACGCTATCGCTATATTGATGCAATAACGACGTTTTCACGCCGACATTGCGAGAATTACGCCGTAACTTGCCGAAAACCCACGTCAGGGTATCTTATGTATCCTTATTTCCCGAAGAATTATAACAAGGGAATAGCGTGATCGCTTGAAAGAACTGATTTATTTTAATAAAAGTCGTTGACGGCACCCTCTCTCATTGGTATAATTATGCCAATGAGAGAGGGTGCTTTTTATGTCCTTGGTTCACTTGAAAAATAAAAACAACGGCGTGACTTATGTCTATGAATCTTCCGGATACTGGGACAAGGATAAAAAACAGGCCCGCAGCAAAAGAATCTGCATCGGAAAGCTCGATCCCGTCACGGGCTTGTTGATCCCATCAAAGAAAAACACGCTGGCGGAGAAAGAACACGAAACAAAAAAACCGGGACCGGTGCCGTCAACCGAATGGAAGAGGAAGTTTTACGGCACCACGTACCTTTTCGATTCAATCGCTCAGAAACTCGGGGTGACGGAAGATCTCAAGACGTGCTTCCCTGAACGGCACAGAGAGATTCTGTCCGTGGCGTATTATCTAATCATGGAGGATCGCAATTCCCTGAGCCGTTTCCCGAAATGGGGGCGTACCCATACGCACCCGTTTGGCAAAGATATCTCCTCTCAAAGAAGCAGCGAGCTGTTCGGTTCTATAGATGAGGACTCCAAACAGTCGTTTTTCGCTGCACAATGCAAGAGAAGGCTTGAAACGGAATACCTGTTTTACGATACCACGTCGATATCGTCATATTCAATGTCGCTCAAGCAGGTCAGATACGGGATGAACAAGGACGGCGAGCGTCTGCCCCAGATCAACCTCGCGCTCATAATGGGCGAATCCTCGGGGCTTCCCGTGTATTTCAGGAAACTGCCCGGTAACGTCACCGACGTAAAGACTCTTTCCCATATGCTTGCCGGCATGGATTTCCTTGACATTGGGCATGTAAAGCTTGTAATGGACAGGGGTTTTTACAGCGAGGCCAACATAAATGAGATGTATAGAAGGCATTACAAGTTCCTGATAGCCGCCCGGAAGTCGTTGAAGCGGGTCAGGGAAAAGCTGGACGGTGTTCGTGACGGCATGATAACAAGGGCGCATTACAGTTCGAAGCACGGGATATATTACGACTCGTTTCTGACGGAATGGGAATACAGCGAAACGAAGCCTCGCAGCGGCGAAACGATCCAAAGCACAAAAAGGCTGTACCTGCACCTGTTTTACAATGACCAGAGGGCAACAGACGACAAGACGGCGTTCAACAAAATGCTTGACGGGCTTGAAGAAGAACTTACGTCGGGCAGGCGGGTTCCGGAACACGAAAAAAGCTACGCCAAGTATTACGACATCGCGGAGACCCCGGTAAGGGGCGTAAAGCTTACTCCGAAAAACGCCGCAATATCAGACACCGAGAAAAATTACGGCTATTTCGCCTTATTTTCAAACGGCATAAAGAATCCTCTGGAGGCTCTTGAGGTATACCGCTCCAGAGACATGATAGAGAAGGCTTTCGGCAATCTGAAGGAAAGACTCAACCTCAGGCGGACCTCCGTGTCGTCCGAGGAAAATCTCGACGGCAAGATGTTCGTCCAATTCATAGCGCTGATAATTTTGTCATACATCCGGAAGGCAATGCACGAACACAATCTCTTAGGCGATTACACTATACAGGAAATGCTCGACGAGCTTGATGTAATAGAGAAATTCGAAATGCCGGGTCGGAAGCCTTTGATTGGGGAGGTTACTAAAAAACAGGCTCAGTTATTCGAGTCTATGGGGGCATTCCTCTCTCTTTGGTATAATTCTCTCGGGGATTTAGGATATAGTTGTGATTGTTTTCGACGTGTGGCTTTTGGCTTGACTGCATAGGATCGCAGTAAAAAATTCGCAGGCGGTGATTGCCGGAGCTGTCTTTCTCAAATATTTCCCACTTTTCGAATTCCGAACCGCGGTCGGTCAACAGCAGAGGAAACAAGCGCGAAAACGTGTCGTCGCCGAGATTGCGCTGCAGTAAGTCCAAGCTGCCCGACATCGCCTCGTTGGTGCGCTCATTGTGAAGAAAACCGATCATGAAGCCTGTCTTCTCAAAAATGAACGTTTGCAGGTATGGGCCAGACGGACTGTTGTATACGGTGTCCATTTCCGTGACGGGTGTTTCGGGGTTTTCTTCCCTGAACTTCA
>JAISXR010000091.1 GCA_031270375.1 Synergistaceae bacterium
GCGTTGCGGGGGGAATTCTGGGCCGAGCCGGCGCATTTCAGATAAGCCCGCATCGGCACCGACTCCTCAGCGGCGGATCCCATTATCTCCGCTATACGCCGCGATACCTCGGGGCCTCCGGCGGCGCAGAGGTTGGATTTAGCCCCTTCCGTCACCACGCCGTCGGCGTAGCCGTCGCACCCGGGGTATCCGCAGCCGCCGCAGTTGGCCCCCGGCAGTATCTCGCGGATTTTGGAGACGCGTTCGTCGGTCTCCACGAAAAATTTAATCGAGGCGTATGCCAGCAGAGCCCCGAACGCAAGCCCCAATACGCCCATCACTATCGCCGGATAAGCGGTTCCCGCGAACGTTATCATTTACAATATCCCCCTCACTTTATGATGCCCGCGAAGCCCATGAAGGCTATGGACATGAGCCCGGCGGTCACGAGAGCTATCGGCAGTCCCCTGAGGCATTTCGGGATGCCGGCGTTGTCGTCGATCCGTTCCCTGATTCCGGCCATCAGGATGATCGCCAGGAGAAACCCTATCGACGACCCGAGGGCGTTCACGACGGAGGCCGCGAGGCCGTATCCCTCGTTCATGTTGATGACCGCGACGCCAAGCACCGCGCAGTTGGTCGTGATCAGCGGCAGGAATATCCCGAGCGATTTATACAGCGCGGGATTTATCTTCTTGAGCGCCAATTCCACGAACTGCACCAGCGCCGCTATTATAAGTATGAACGCGAGCGTGTACAAGTATTGCAGGTTGAGCGGCACCAGCACATAGGTGTAGGCAAGCCACGTCATTATCGCGGCGAGCACCAGCACGAATATCACGGCGACGCCCATTCCGCGCGCGGTCTCGCTCTTTGTGGAGACGCCCAGAAACGGACAGTTGCCGAGAAAGCGCGACAGGATTATGTTGTTTACGAATATCGAGCCGAGGAAAATCCAGAGCAGTTCCATCAGTTACCGCCGCCCTTCATGACGGCGCCGCATTGCTCCGACATGGCGCAGCCCGCGCATCCGGCCGCGTGAACGGGCTCCGGTTTGCCCTGTCTCGATGCCTTCCAGTCCTGATATCTCCGGAATACCCCCATGAAAATACCGAGGGCTATGAACCCTCCGGGAGGAAGTATCACCAGGAGCCCCGGCTGGAAACCGGCGGGAGTCAGTTTGATGTTGAACACCGTTCCGTTGCCCAGCAGCTCGCGCACTATGCCTATCGCGGTCAGCGCTATCGTAAATCCCAGCCCCATCCCGATCCCGTCGAACAGGGAATCGAGCGCGCCGTTCTTGAACGCGAACGCCTCCGCGCGAGCGAGTATGATGCAGTTCACGACAATGAGCGGTATGAATATCCCCAGCGATTTGTCGAGTTCCGGGAAAAATCCCGATATGAGAAGCTGTGTCATGGTAACGAAACCGGCTATCAGGACGATGAATATCGGTATCCGTATCTCGTCTGGCACGAATTTCCGTATGGCCGCGATGGCGACGTTGGAGCCGACCAAAACGGCGGTCGCGGCTATTCCCATGCCTATGCCGTTGACCGCGCTGGTCGATACGGCGAGCGTCGGGCACAGCCCTATACATTGCACCAACGTGGGGTTTTCGGTGATGACTCCGTTTTTGAGGATTTTAAGAGGATTCATTTTTATGACCATTCCTTTCCGCTAAAGGCACAAAACAATTTTATATCAAACTTCATTTTTCTTCGGCAAGATTACTGCGCCAATACTCCAAAGCCACGTTCACGCCTCCCGCCACAGCGTTCGACGTGATGGTCGCGCCCGAAATGGCCTGTATTTCGCCCGGCGCTTCCGGCGCCCTTTTGACGACGGTTACTTTATCGCTGTCCGTGAATTGTTCGTAAAAATTAGGCAGGACAGATTTAGCTCCCAGACCTGGCGTCTCCGAGTGGTTTAAAATTCGGATGGCTTCGAGCTTTCCGTCGTTCGTTATTCCGGTCACCAGCTCAATCGTGCCGCCGTAACCGCGCGGCGTGACCGTGAGGCAGTAACCGTAGATTTTTCCGTCCAACAGGGCTTCCTGAATGTCCTTTATCATGGGATCGGCTTCTTCAGCTTTTTGCACGGCATTGAATTCCTCCGCGCCGGGCAGTGCGCCCCTCAGCGCTTCGGCCTTGAGGTTTTCCTGCGTGAGCCGTATCGGTTCGAGGGTGATGTCGTGCACGACGCCCAGAATCAGGCCGGTTATGACGGTGATGGTGAAAAGCGTCACCCCGAGCGATATTATTTTTTTCGCGTTTTTTGTCCTACTTTGGGGCATGACGTTTCACCTCCCCCAGAACGCGCGGCGGCGTCAGTCTGTCGATGATCGGGACGGCCAGGTTCATGATGAGTATCGAGTAAGAAACTCCCTCCGGATAACCGCCGAACGTCCTTATGAGCAAAGCGATCAACCCGCAGCCGAACGCGAAAATGATCTGTCCCTTGGGCGTCATCGGGCTGGTCGCGTAATCGGTCGCCATGAAAAACGCGCCCAGGATGAGACCGCCGGTCAGAATTTCGACGAGCGGCCCGCACGAGCGCCCAAACAGCGCCGACAGCGCCGCGACCGTGATTATATAGACGGCCGGTATCCTCCAGGAGATGATTCCCTTCCATATAAGATACGCTCCTCCGAGCAGCAGAGCCAGCGATGAGGTCTCTCCTACGCAGCCGCCGATGCGGCCGATGAAAATGTCCAAGAGAGGAGGCAGCGTGCCATCCGATAATTTTATTAAAGCAAGGGGTGTCGGGCCGCTCACTCCGTCGAGTGTCCAGGTCGTCATGGCGACGGGCCAGCTGCTCAGCATCACCGCCCTGCCGGCGAGGGCCGGATTTATGAAGTTCTGCCCGAGCCCGCCGAAGAAATGTTTCGCGATTATCATGGCGAAGGCGCCGCCAATCGCTCCCATCCAGAGCGGGATCGTTGGAGGCAGGTTATAGGCGAGAAGCAGGCCCGTAAGCGCCGCCGAGAGGTCTGAGACGGTGATCTTCGCGCCCGACAGTTTTTGCCACGCGGCCTCGGATATCACGCACGAGACCACGCAAACCGCGATAATCGCGGCCGCCCGCGGGCCGAAGAAGTATATCGACGCCAGCCCCGCCGGAATCAGCGCGCCTATCACGTTCGCCATTATCTTTCGCGTGCTCATTTCGGCGCGGATATGAGGGGAACTGGCTATCACGAGTGGGTTGTTCATCATTTCGCGCCTCCTTCTTTTTGTTTTCTGCGTTCGGCCATGATTCCGGCTTTGCCGTCCCTGCAGGTCTGGGTGAGAAACCGCCGCGACGGGCAGGCGTATGTGCAGCTTCCGCATTCGATGCAATTCATGCCGCCCTTTTGCTCGAAGACCGAATACTGTCGCAGCCTCACCGCTCTGTCGAGCGCCGAGGGCCACAGGCCCATCGGGCACGCCGTGATGCATCTGCCGCAGCGGATGCAGTTGGATTCCTCGAAGAGAGGGGCTGATTTCGCCGAGAGCGCCAGGATGCCCGAGGTTCCCTTCACGATTGGAACGTCTATGGACCTCAAGGATATGCCCATCATGGGTCCTCCCGAGAGTATTCTCGCCGGTTCGCGGGAAAAACCGCCGGCTGCGTCGATGAGTTCTCTGACCGAAGTGCCAAGCGGCGCGATGATGTTTTTGGGAGATTTTACGGCGTCGCCGGTGACGGATATCACCCTGTCGAGCACCGGCATCCCGTCGGTCACGGCGTGCCAGATGTGGGCCAGAGTGCTCACGTTGAGCACGAGGCATCCCACCTCCGCCGGCAACGCCCCGGGGGGGATTTCCTGGCCGGTTATCGTGTATATGAGCATCTTCTCAGCGCCCTGCGGGTATTTCACATCATGGGGAGCCACTCTTATATTGGCGCCGTGTTCGGAGAGTTCGCCCGTCATGCGCCTGATGGCCTCCGGCTTGTTGTTTTCGACGGCGATGATTCCCTCGGCATCGGGAAATATATGCAGGCAGATTTCGAGCCCTCCGATAATCGGCTCGGGATGTTCTATCATCAGCCGGTTATCGCAGTTGAGGAACGGCTCGCACTCCGCTCCGTTGACTATTATCCATTTTATGCGCTTATCGGGGGGTGGCGAGAGTTTTACGTGAGTGGGGAAAGTGGCGCCTCCCATGCCGACGATCCCGGCCTCGCGTATTATCCTTATGCATTCCGCGGGTTCGAGTTCCCTGAAATCCTTGTGGGGCAGCAATGATGCGGCGTGTTCGAACAGGCCGTCGCTTTCGGCCGCTACGCAGGTTTCGAGCGCGCCCGATATGGTCATGTGGTTCCCGATCTCCTTCACCGTGCCGGACACCGACGACATGATCGGCGCGGAGACGAAGGCCTCGGTGTCCGCTATCTTTTGCCCCACGAGAATCCTGTCGCCCTTTTTCACGATAGGGGCGCAGGGCGCGCCGAGATGCTGTGACATGGGATAGACGAGTTCCCCATGCGGAACCAGCAGCTCGATTTCCTTGTTTTCTGTCTGAACCTTATTTTCCGGCGGATGGATGCCGCCCCTGAACGTTGCCGATCTCATTTGAAGCCTCCGCCGAAACTCATCTCAAATATCACCACAAGCCTTTTTATCACTTTGAGCACGTCTTGAAAAGCGCACAGAAGCCGTTTAAATATCGGCATAGATGACCTCCCCTAAAAACGGGACGAAGCCGTTCTTTCCGGTTTCGTCCCGATCATTTCCGTTTGATCTTACTTCAGCGTCGAGTTGACGAACGATTCGATGTCGCTTGCCTCCTGGCAGCCGACCAGAATATTCCAACCGGGCAGACCTTCCTCTATGTCTCCCTTAATCTGAGCGACGTAGCCGGGTATTATCATCGTTTTGTTTTTCTGCGTGTCATCGAGGCCCTGTTCCTTGACGAATTTCGCGATCATCTCGCCGCCGAACTTACCGGCCGCCCACGCTGTCAGGACGCTCAACCCTTCGCATTCGGGGATGAGGAGCCAGGCGTTCTGTCCCGCGCCCTCGATCTCCCCCGATACCAGGAAGTATGTGAGTGAGAAGTTCGTCGTGAGCCACACGTTGGAATTCTCGTCCGGTTCGCCAATCTTATAGACTTTCGGTTCCATCTGAATCGGTTTCTGAGGGTCTGTGTAGATATTCTGCCGAAGCGTCATCAGGGTGGAGATCACCGCTATGTCCAGTTTTGGGAAGACCAATACGCCGCCGTACTTACAGACCTCGTTCGTGCCTTCGCGGAGCATGTCGTACGTATCGCAACTGTCGATGAAGCGTATGAACGTGTAACCCATCTGTTTGACGTTTCCCAGCGCGGCGCGGCGCGCCACGGTGTTGAACTGGAAGCTCTGCGACAGGGTATTCGCCGGTAAGGAGATCAAAATATCGTTGAAGCCGCCCTCCTTGAGTTTGGCGGTGATACCGGCTATCTCGTCGATAGTCGTTCCCGTAACCGCCAGGATCAGTCCGTTGTCTTTCGCGGTCTCGGCGAGGGAATCCGCGCTGTCAGCCGTCACTCCCGCGATTATTCCACCGGTGTTCTTGATGAGCGGAGCCGAGTCCTTGGCCGCGTCGGCGTTCTTCGCGCGTATTATCGCCGGGCAGCCCGCCGAGGCGACCATCTTTACGGTCTCAATAAACTTTCCGGGGTCATCCTGTGTCTGGGTCACAGCCACGGCGCCGATCTTGAGCGACTCGCCCACACGCTCAAGCACATAGTCGCTGATCAGTTTCAAGGTATCCTGAACGCCATCGTCAGTGTCGTTGATATTCACCGCGAATATGGTCTGGTTGGTGAAAGTCTTCTCGTGGCGGTACAGGTAGAGTTCGCCGCCGATCTTCGCTTCACCCAGCGAGAGCAGCCTCACCGGAGGTTCGCTCGCCGCGCCCAGAATCGCCTTTGCCTCGTCGGACGCGTAGGGGCACTCCGATAATTCCGCTTTTTTGCCCGCCAGTTTCATGGCAAACGCGAGGCATGTGTTCGATCCGCACTCCTTGCAGTTCGTCTTGGGAAGGAGTTTTTGAATTTGCAGTCCAGTCAAAGCCATAATCCATCACTCCCTATTTTACGTCGAGCAGACTGTCGATCGTACGTTTGATTTGGACGGCGGCTTCCGGGTGGTACATGATCATGATATTCGCACCCGCGTACAGATAGGATTGGGCGGCCGCAAACTCGAAAGCCGCGACTCGATCCTCCAGCTTGCCCCACGCGGGGAAGTCGCTCTCCGGCGCCTTGGCTTCCTTAATCTTGCCCGTCTCGCTGCCCGGCGATACGATCAAAGGCGCGCAGAGCATCTGGTCGCCGTCGAGCCCGCTGACACGAATGCGCTCCATGACGGAGTAGGTGTACTCGACTCCGTAACCGAGCGCGCTGGTGGTTGGATCGATCATTATGTTCTGTTTCGGGAAGTCCATGTTCGTCAGCAGTATCACCATCTGTTTGGCGATGTTGACGTCTATCGGCGACTGGGCCACCAGCGAATGACCGTAGGCCATCGCCACGCCCGCTATCGTCTTGTAGTTGTCCTGTTCAACCCAGTTCAGGAGCAGGTTCTCTCCTGCGTAGGTCTGAGCGACCGCCTTCATGACCTCGTTGTTTTTTTCGTAGTGAGAGTGGCCGGTGACGATGAGCGGTACGTCGACCGATTTCAGCACAGAGCCCACGAGATTTACGGCGTCGTCGACCGACATGTCCCCCTTTTCGGGATGCGTGCCGAGGAGCGACACGCTTACGAGGTCGGCCCCGTATTTGTCGACGCACACCTTCGCCATCTCGGCGGGATTCCTGAGCAAATCCTCGCCGTATATGTTCCTGAGCACCGCGGGATATTTTTCCGACAGTACCGCGTGCACCTCCAACGCCACGAGCGGCTTGTTCGGCATGTCGCCCTCCCAGAGGTGGAACGGCTTGGCGGTCTCGCCGCCGACCGCGAGGATCTTTTTACGGCTGCCTCCGCCGAGTTTGACCTCCCAGACCGGGAACTCGCAGCGGTCACGGCGCACCTCAAAGGATTTGATGCCTCTGATCAGCTGCTTCGCGGGAACCGCGGCCTTTTCAGCCGGTTTCGCCTCGGCGGCCGTTCCTTCGGCTGAGGGGATCGCGCCGGGCGCGCCGAGAAACTGCACGGACAGCGTGTTGATGATGCTGGCGACGACCTCTTTCACGACGTCGGCACGCACTTCGTCCGTCAATTTTTTCTTCAGTTCGTCCAGGCTCGACGCGTCGACGGATATACTCTTCTCCTCGGCGGCGGAAGCATCCTTCTCTTCCTCCCACGCCGGAAGCGGCGGAAGCGCGCCGGCGTCCTCTTCGACGCCCTGGGCGTACTCGCTCATGTCGGTCATCGTGAGGGCCGGGTGCCCGACCTTCTCCATGAAGGCGCGGACTTCCTCGGCGGTGGTGGCTACGGTATCGTCGGCTATCTTGTCGAAGAAGCCGTCGAGATTCTGCTCCTTGAAGCGCTTCTCCATGTCCTCGCGAAGCGTGTCTTTGAGTTCTTTGGGCATCCAGACGAGGCGCGCGTATCCGCCTTCGGCGTAGAGGAATTTGCGTGACGACAGGAACACCTTGCCGACTCCCATGAATCCGGGGGTCTGCAAACCGCCGCCCACAGTTCCGGCGAGCGCGGAGAATGTCATGCCGACAGGCGTGTCCCCCATGAATTCCCGGTTGACCGCCATTACGCCGTTGCATTCCGGCAGGTACGCGCAGATGACCTCGAAGCAGCCGCAACTCGTCATTGGCCTGTCCATGATGGAGTAAGCGCAGAAACTCTCGATGGCCTTGTGGCTGTTGGTATAGGCGTACTCGTTCATGCCGGTCCATATGCCTTTCACCGGATCGAGGCACTCGCCTTTCTTGACCGGCTGGTTGCCGCCGGTCTCGTCGATCTCGTACGCCGCCTTGCCGTCGAGCCAGTTGTAAGCGCCGCAAAGTCCGAGGCGTTCCGGCGTGATGACGCAAACATGGTTTGGGGCGAATGCCTGACAGAGCAGGCACGAGTAGAAGACGTCCACCGAGTCGTCGGTCATGGCCTCGACCCGTTTGTTCCTGAACTGATAGGTCTCGCGGGCTATATTGAGCCGCTTTTCGGCCTCGGCCTGGTCCGTGACGAGCGTGACCCTCACCTTGTCTACTATCGCCGGATAGTCGTCGTGGAACTTCGCGTGAATTATCCTCCCGTAGTCCCTGATGCGGAGACCCTTCCTGAAACCGTCCTTGGAGATGCGCGTCCAGACGATATCGCGCTGTCCCATGTGCCAGAGGCCCTCCGCGCCGTTTACCATATGGTGAATCTGACGTTCCAGGATCGGCTCGAAGTCGGCCTGCATCTTGCGGCCCGCCACCTCGACCCATATGCCGAGCGGCAGGACGGAACCTTCCTTCACCGATGGGTCGTCCACGTCGGGGCCGATGACCTCGAATTCGTTGTCGTTGATGGAGTCGAAATCGACGCTGGTGACAAACTCGAAAGCTATGGTCTTGTTGCCGCCAAACTCCACGTAGGTATCCTCCTTGCGGATGCGCTCGCCCTCGAACGCCGCGCCGTAGGCGGCAGGTATGGGGACGTGGGTGACCTTGATCTTGCAGCCGCGGACCTCGAGCGCCTTCTCGACCATCGAGTCGTAGGGAACGTTCGAGACGACGTGCTCGTAGGTGCAGACGCCCGTTGGGAGTATCTGCGGGATGCCGGTGTCGGCGATGATCGGGAAGCCGTAGTTGATGGCGCCGGCCGCGAGGGCATATTTTTCATCGTCGACCTCGTCCAGAGCGAGGACGAAAGCAAAAACCCTGTTCTTGTTGTACTTCAGGTTGGCCGCGTAGTCGCCCGCCTTGACGCCCCCAAACGAGAGCGCCGCCCTGTTAGCGAAGCCGAGCGCGTAGACGAGGGCGGACACATCCTTGCCGAACGGCACGAGACGCGTCTCCCACCCCAGTTGGATTCCCTCCGCCGCGAGCTGGTCGGCAAACTGGACGCCGCCGACGCCGCCGCCCATGAACACGTAGAGGTTCTTCTGCTGGAGTTCTTTAGCTATCTTGACGGCGGTGGCGTTATCAGGGGCGCGGCCTGTGATGGCGGCAAATCCCGGCGCGGTTCCGTCGACGAATTCGACCCCGCGTTCCCTCATGATTATGTCGTTCGCCGCTCCGAGCCATATCCCTTCGACGGGGTTCGGCCCCATGACGTATTTGACAGCTTCGATCGCCTCACAGGCAAACAATGCGGCTGAGCCGGCGTCAAGCGTCTGTCCCAGGTAGGGCAGCCAATTTTTGCCTGGAACTTTCGCGGGAAGGAGACTGCCGGAGTACCTCACTATCTCTTCGAGGTCCTTCAGCGTCTCCATTTTCTTTCCGGTGAAAGAATATATTATGGGAAGATAATAGTTCGTATTGGGAAATCCAATCGGCTGATCCGGGCCTTTTTCCCTTACCGCGTTGGAAACGGCTTCGTCGGCCCTTCTGACCCACTCTATCGCGCCGTTGATGGCGCTCGAACATATCAGTTTAGACATTTTACGCCACTTCTCTCCTGTCTTTTTGATCCAGCAGTTTGCGCTCGTATTTCTTGTTGATGCCGAGCTTCTCGCGTTTCGTGTCCAACACCGCTATGATCCCTTTGGCCGCCTCGACCGGGTTATCCACGAAATGCATCGACGCGTTGAACATCTCTTTCACGTCCTCCGTGAGAAATTTATAGACGTTCTTACTGCCGGTGATATGGAACGGATGCCCTATGAAAACATCAATCCCGCTGGCCACACAGTAACAGCTTATGGATACGGCCTTTTCGCTCATGAGTTCGGGACACACGCCAACCGCCGGAAGTCCCGCTATGGAATCCCCCAGTCCGCCTTCCTTGACTATCTCGGTGCAAGCCTGGAGTATTCTGGTGTTATCTACACAGCTTCCCATGTGGAGCACCGGGGGCATACCCACCGTCTCGCAGACCTCCCTGAGTCCAGGCCCGGCGTATTCGAGCGCGGTTTCAGGCGTCAGTTTGCCGTCTTTGCCCGACGCTATCGCGCAGCAGCCCGTCTCGACCACAAGCACGTTCTCCCTGAGAAGTTCCTTCACCAGAGTATTGGTATACCAGTCGGTCTTGAATTTGGGATTGTTGCATCCGACTATGCCGACGACGCCCTTGATCCTGTTCTGGATGATCGCGTCGTTGAGCGGGCGGAAGGACGCCCTGAAAGTGCCGCCGAGCATGTACTTGATCTCGCGAACGCTGAATCCCGCGATAACTGTTTCCTTCTTGCCGGGAATATTCACCGCGGTCTTGTCGCGGTTCTTGAAGCCGTCAATGGCCTGTTTCACGAGCGTCTTGGCGGAATCGAGCGCGTGCGCCTCATCGAACTCGAAATGCTGCGCGCCGAACGTCTTGGCCATTGGAACGGTGCTGACAATCTTGGTGTGATAATGCTCCGCGACGGTGGGGAGAGACGGCATGATGCACTGCACGTCGACGATCATCATCTCGACGGCTCCTGTCGCCAGGGCGAGTTCCTGCTGAAGGAAATTGCCCACTATCGGCGCGCCGTGGCGCATTAGGATTTCGTTTGCCGTGCAGCAGATACCCCCGACGGTAACGCCTTCCGCTCCCGCGGTTTTGGCGTAGTCGATAATGTCCTGATGTTTGACCGCCACCGCTATCATATCGGAGAGAGTCGGTTCGTGTCCGTGTACTATTATGTTGACAGTATCCTCTCTCAGCACGCCGAGGTTGACCTCTGTGCGAAGCGCCCGCGGCGTTCCGAAAAGGATGTCCGACGCCATCGTGGCGATGCGCGAGCCCCCCCAGCCGTTGGAGAGCGACTGGCGGAAAGCGTGCATCAGAAGGTTTTTATAGTCGTGGTCGACGCCCATATGGGTGCGGTGCATGGCCTCCACGCACATCTTGTCGACGCCCTGCGGCAGGATGCCATGGGCTGCCCATGTGTTCCGGGTTTTCTGCGGCGCGAGGTCGATCGTCCTTATCGTCTCATTCTGGGACGTGAAATCGCCTATGAAGATGTCAGCGAGTTCCCTCAGGATGTCCTTGACGTCACGGCCTTCGGTCTCGATCCCGTACAGTTTGGCGTCCTCGATCACGGCCTCTGTGTCTTTGATTTCATAGCCCGTCTCTTTACCGTGCGCTATCTCCTGAAGCAGATGCGCGACGTGCCGGCCATGATCGGAGTGCGACGCGGTGCCGCCGGTGACCTCGCGGAGAAAGTTCCTCGCCGCTATGGTGTCGACGTCAGCCCCGCACACGCCTCTCGGGGCTTTGGCGTGGATGCGGCACGGGCCCATGTAGCATATCTTGCAGCATGTGCCCTCGACTCCGAATTTGCAATGGTTCTTCTGAGTGTCATAGCGGTCGAAACAGGTTTCTATACAATCCTCTTTCGCCTTTTTCAGCATTTCGACAGAAGCGATGTCGTCAGCTCTGTCCTCGAACGTCGTTTGAACCGGATCGCTCATTTTCTGATCCCCTTCCCATCTTCCTTTTAAAGTGTACACTGACATAGCTCCATTGAAAGTTAGCAATGGCGCCTTGAAATCCCTTGAGGGAGCTTGTGATTTCAGTATAAAGACGTTTTTTTAAAGGAACGACGATTCACAATCCGCGGCGCGAACCGCTCCATCGTTTTACGCTCCCCGTGGCAGTCACGCCGCTTTGGTTATTTCATCCAGCATCTCACGGATCGCGATGTATATCCGGTTGCCGCCCGACACCTCCCAGACCGGCTTCGATTCCTCGGCCAACGCGGCGATCTCTTCATCATACGGCAGTGCTATCATTTTGTAAGCCCCGGTGTATTCCTGAACCCGCGGAGCCGATTCGGGCAAACGTCCCTCTCTCGTTCGGTTGACCAGTATGATGAGCTTGCGGTATTTCACACCCATCTCACGCGCGAGGGAGTAAAGCCTCTCCAGCGTGTTCATGCCGGCGTTGGAAGCGTCGGAGACAAGCACCAGCGCGTCAACGGACTGCACGATGCGGCGCGACAGGTTTTCCAGTCCAGCCTCGTTGTCCAGCACCACGTAGGGATAGCCGCGCGAGAGTTCTCCGATCGCCGCCTTGAGTACGCCGTTGGCGTAACAGTAACACCCCGGTCCTTCCGGGCGGCCCATTGAGATCATGTCGAACCCGTTGCTCTCGACAAGCCCCTGCGCTATTTTCATGCGAAGCAGCTCATGTTTGGAGATTTTCTGCTCATCCGCATCGTCGCGCATCGTCTCACGCGCGGTGCCTATGGAGAACGGCACTTTCACGCCGAGCATGTCGGCGAGACAACTGTTTGGATCAGCGTCTATGGCAAGTACAGGTTTTTTCCCAAGCTCGACGAGAATACGGACGAAAAACCCCGCTAACGTGGTCTTACCCACGCCCCCCTTGCCGGATAACGCGAAAAGTAAACTCATGATTCCAACCTCGCAAGTATGCTCGCGTACAGGTCCCGCGTTTCGGCGTTCAACCGATCATACGGACACAGCCCGTCGCGGTCTGCATCCCTGAGCCCCTCCGTGAAAGGCAGAAACGCGAGTATCTCCTTGTCCCGCAAGGCTTCATTCACGAACACGCAGTCAGCGGCGCCTGTGATTTTATTGGCTATGAACAGGATTTTTTTGATGCCTATCTCCTTTGACATCCTCTCAACCGACATGGCGCAATCAATCGACCGCTGTCCCGGCTCGACCGCGACCAACATCGCGTCGACGCCCTGCGCGGTCGCGCGTCCGAGGTGTTCGATTCCGGCCTCCATATCCATGATGAGCGAGTCGTTCTTGAAGAGAACCAGGTCATTCACCAGCGAACGAATGAAGGTGTTCTCGGGGCACGCGCAGCCGCCGCCGCCCGATTTGACGGCTCCAAGTACCAGAAGCGACACAGCGCGGTGCTTGTATGCGAGGTTTTCGGCGACATCGGAGACCTCCGGGTTCAGTTTGAAAACCTGTCCGTACTTCCCGACTTTGGCCCCGGTGCGCTTCTCGATGAGGGCTACCTGCGCGGATACGCTCATTATCCCGCGCCGTTCGTCGAGGGGAATGCCCAGGCACGACGCCAAATTAGCGTCCGGATCGGCGTCGAGCGCCAAAACGTTCTTCCCCTGTTCAGCGCTCATCAACGCCAATACAGACGCTATCGTGGATTTTCCAACTCCGCCTTTTCCTGAAACCGCTATTTTCAACCTCGTACCCCTCCGCCCGCGCCCGGGACAGGAAGGAGGGCTCCCGGGCGCGCAATCCTCAAATCAGTTTAGAACCCGTATTTGGACTTCATCTTTGCCGAGATATTCGGAAGAAGATCGAATACCCTGTCGGCCTCGTCTACGCTCAAAGACCCGGTGCCGCAGGAGGGCGTAAGCAGGGCCTGCTCTGCGATGACACGCTTGTCGACGCCCGATACGCCCGACAATTTTTCCATGTTACGCTCCAGTACCTCTTCAAGGGATTCTACGGACTGATCCTTTATCTTTTTTGAGGTTGGAACGATGCCCCAGGCGAGCATCCGTCCTTTGCCAAGATGTTCCTTGACGTTCGGACCGTAAAGAGAAATGGTTTCGCCGTATTCGAAAGCGTCGAAGTTAACAATGTCGACGCCCGCGTCCATCAATATGCTCCATTCGGTATTGCCGCAGCAGTGGATGCCCGCGTAAGCGCCGTCCGAATGCACCGCTGCGATGACTTCTTCGAGATGCTGCACGACGTCGGAACGCTGCACCGATACATAGGTCGAACTGCCAAAAGCCGAAAGGATGGGCTCGTCTATGAAGCAGATGATGTTTTCGGCGTACTTCTTAAACATCTGTATCTGCCAGCGGCACTTCATGGCTATCGCTTTCACTATGACGTCGCGGAACTCCTCGTTATAGTATATGGCACGCTTGTTCTCGTCGGTAATCGTGAGCGCGAAACTGCACGGCCCGGTGGTCTGTACCTTGAGCCAGGGGCGTTTTTTCCCCTCTTTTCGCAAAGTTCTCTCCAGCGCGTATATCCCCTTGGAAAACTCCTCGGTGATAGCGAGCGCGGAGCAGTCGCCGTTCCCGGAACCCTCGTCCATGGCGGCTTCATAGATACCGTAAAAATCCGCCAACTCCTCCGAATGATCCGTGGACGTCTCGAAGTACATACGCCCCTTCGCTTCGTCGATAACCGCGCAGGGAATGCCCTCGCTGTACTGTATCTCCATCTGTTCCTTGAGGCCGAACGCGCCGAGCTGGGGCCATATAGGGGCGTCCATCGACTTCAGCGAGACGTCCACGGCGTGGCCGGGATCGTTATACGGCATACTGCCGATAGCTGTGCTCATGAATTTTGGTTTTATGGACATCTGGTTACACCTCGCTCATTTATTAAGCCTGTTCAAGCGGCGTGCCGCTTGTTGTAATTTTCCACCACTTTGCTCATAGCGGCGATGTGCGCGGGCGTTGTGCCGCAGCAACCCCCCACTATGTTGGTTCCGGCTTTTATCAGAGATTCGACCTGATCGGCCATCATCTCCGGCGTTTCCGGGAAAAAGTCCTTGCCGTTCCTGTTCTCGGGAAGGCCGGCGTTTGCGTGAACGAGGATAAACGCGTTCGGATATGCGGCCTTCATTTCCTTCACGATATCAATCATGCGCTCGATGCCGTTGCCGCAGTTTGTGCCGATAACGTCGGCGCCCGCTTCGAGCGCCTCCTTTGCGGCGTCTGTTGGGGACAGGCCCATCATGGTCTTGTAATCTCCCTGAACGGTCTTGTCGAATGAGAATGTAGCGATGACCTCGAGATTGGTGTTTTCCTTTGTAGCCCTGATGGCACACTTAGCTTCGTCAGCGTCGCTCATCGTCTCAACGCATACCGCGTCCGCGCCGCCTTTTTCGAGAGCGATGGCCTGTTCCTTGAACGTGTTGTAGAGATCATCTTCCGTGACCTCTTCGGTAACCAGAAGTTTTCCAGTGGGTCCTATGGAAGCGATGACAAACTTATCCGGCCCCGCGCCTTTCCTGGAAGCCTTTGCCGCGGCTTCGTTTATCTCGGTCACCTTGTCTTGGAGGCCGAAGTGCTCGAGTTTGTAGTAACTCCCGCCGAAACTGTTGCTCTCCACCATGTCGGCGCCGGCATCCGCGTAACTCTTGGCGATATCCACCACGTCGTCGAAACGGTCGAGCGACCATGCGTCAGGACACTCGCCGGCCTTCATGCCCTTTTCATAAAGAAACGTTCCCCATGCTCCGTCCGAAACCAGTATCTTGCCGCTTTTGAGCACATCAACGATCTTACCCATGTCAAACCTCCTGTATGATTTGTTGTAATCCGCGTTTTATGTCGGTGAAAAATCAGTATTAAAAAAGTATAAACTCGCCGCGAGCCAATGTATTGTAAAAAGTAGCGTTTTTTTGAATAAACCCGCTAAGACTGTCCGCGGGCGTCATTCAAAATCAATCCCGAGATGATTCTTGCTTGCCGTGTCCAACAAGGGGCATTCGCCGATTTCGACCTCCAGTTTATAAAGTCTCGCGGCGAAGGCCATGCAGGATTTTTCGCCGCACGCACCGCAATTTGTCCCTGGCAGGAGGGAGAGTATCGTCATGACAGGCGGTCTGCGGCGTTTTGTGTACATGGGGGAGAGTTCCAATCTGCTCTCCCATATATCGTTTATCAGTTCCCGTATCCAGTCGAGCTGCTCGTGAAGCTCCGTTCTGTTTGCAAACTTCTTGACGTTGATCTGATCTTTTATCAGGGAAAATTCGATGATCCCGTGAATAAATGTGATGGAATCCGCTTCGCGATTGTAATCGGCGCTTTTGAAGATAGCGTTGAGGTAAGGCAGTATGACGCTCAGGTCGGTCGACGCCCTGGCGCGGGCGGCGAATTTATCTTGCCGCTGTATGCATATATCGACATCCAGCACCCTTACGGATTCAAGAAACATCGCCGGGCGCGGGCTTACCGGCTATGCGGGACAGCGCCTCGATGAACCGCGCTATGTCTCTTTCGTCGCTAAAATACCCGACACTCGCGCGCACGGCGCCCACCCGTTCCGTACCCGCCAGGCGGTGTGCTTGCGGAGCGCAGTGAAGCCCCGCGCGGACCATTATTCCGTAATCCTCGTCGAGCGTGCGCGCCGCATCGTTCGCCGCGATTCCGGCCAGGTTGAAAGAAACAAGTCCCAGCCGCGCGTCCGCTTTTCGCGGTCCGTAATATACGAGGCCGGAGATTGAACGCAATCCGTCAAGCAGCATTTCCGTCAGCTTGATTTCGTGTGCCCTGATTTTTTCCACGCCGGTTTCGAGTACGAAATCGGCCGCCGCGTGGAGGCCGGCGATGCCGGCGATGTTCATGGTTCCGGCCTCGTAACGGTCTGGCGGGTCTTTCGGGGGAAACGGAGAATCGGACATCCCTCCCGTCCCTCCCTCTTTCAGCGTACGCAATTCCAGACCCTCGCGGAGATACAGGCCGCCCGTGCCCGTTGGCCCCATCAACCCCTTGTGTCCCGTGAAGGCGAGCATGTCGGCGCGGATTTCGGACAGGTTGATCGGATATACTCCGGCCGTCTGAGCGGCGTCGACCAAGACCGGGACGCCCTCTTCACGCGCCGCCGAGACGATCTCCGCGAGCGGTGTTACGCATCCGAGGACGTTGGAACCGTGGGAGACCGCGACCAGCGTCACATTTTCCAGCAACTCCCTCAGTGTGCGGAGATCGACGGCGCCGTCGGGATATGAAGGGAGCGGCACGATTTTTACGTCCCTCTCCGCCTCCAGTTTTTTCAAAGGCCGCCACACCGCGTTGTGCTCGTAGCCTGTCACAAGCACTCTGTCACCAATATTCAGGTATCCCTTCAGCGCCATGTTGATGGCCTCTGTCGCGTTTGACGTGAATATTATCTCCGAAGGGCGTTTCGCGCCGAGGATTTCGCACAGCGCCTTCCGCGTTCGGTATACGAGGTCGTCCGCGTCACGCGCCAGCGCGTAATTTCCGCGTCCGGGGCTCGCGCCGTTGCCGCGCATGTATTCGACTATAGCCGCGTACACGCTTTCGGGTTTGGGTTTCGACGTGGCCGAATTATCCAGATAAACCGTCATTCCTGTCCGAACATCATGTATTCCATGAACAGGTCTTGAAAATCGGGATGCGTGTTGAGCTGAACCTCTTTCGCTTTTTTGGTGAGCGCGTACGCGGCTTCCAGCGTCTTCATGTCCCGGCAAATTTTGACGCAGCCGCCCAGTGAGCTGTTGCCGCTCGTGCGGGTTTTCTCCCGAAGTTCCTCCGGGAGCAGGCCGATCTCGACCGCGCTTTCGAGGCGTAACTTCTGCCCGAATCCGCCCGCGAGGTATACGGTATCTATCTGATCCGCCGAGAATTCCGACACCTTGAGCATTATCTCCACTCCGGCTCTTATCGCCGACTTGGCAAGTTGGATTTCCCTCATGTCCTTCTGGGTGAAGATTATCTTCCTGCCGCCCGCGCCTTCCGCTATCTCCACTCCGTCCTTGAAGTGCGCGTCGTCCATGCGTCCGCTCTCATCCACATATCCGCCTCTGAGCATACAGGCCGACACATCGAGCACTCCCGATCCGCAAATTCCAACCGGACTCGCCTCGCCTATCGTCTCGCATATAAATTTGCCGTCTTCGAGATCAACCTTGCTTATGGCCCCCGGAATGCTCCCGGTGCCGCATTCTATCCCCCCGCCCTCGAAAGCGGGGCCCGCGGCCGTGGAACAGCACCATACCCTGTCTCCCGACCACAGCATCATCTCTCCGTTCGTCCCCATATCGAGCAAGAGAGCAGTTTCATCCGGCCCGGCACAGCACGAAAGATAACCCGCCGTGATGTCGCCTCCAACATAGGCCGACACCCACGGCACGAGATATACTGGACAACTGAACGCATCGCTCCCAAACGTTTCCCGAAAAGTATACCGCTCCCCGACCGCGAACTCGAGCTCGAAGGGGTAGGCGCCGAGAGAGTTGCAGCGATGGCCCAGGAGCAGGTACATCATCGTCGTGTTTCCGGCTGCGCAAATATATTCCAGCCGGTCGTGATCCATTCCCGCGTCGGCACAGAGCGCGCCGAGCGCGGACAGCAGACCGCTCCGTATCGCCATGTTCAGCGTATCCAGCCCGCCCTCGCCCGCGTACTTTATGCGCGTCACGACATCCTCGCCGTACATCCTCTGCCCGTTCAGAAACGACCGCGTTCCGACGACGCGCCCGTCGGACGCGTCTATCAACTGCAGGACCACCGTAGTGGTGCCGATATCTATCGCGACGCAGGGACACGAGATTGCGCCGGCTGTCTCTACATCCGCTTTGTCGGCGTAGTTTGTTACTATCACGAAACTGTTTTCTTCGGTTTCGATTTCGACGCGCATCTCCGGCGCGACCTTGGTCTCGCAGGCGAGTCTTCTCACGCCCTCTATGATGACGCCGCACTTGCCGCAAGTTCCGCGCCCGCCGCAGTTCGCCGCTATCGGAATGTCATTGGCGCGGAGTACGTCGAGCAGGTTCGCTCCCGTCACCGCCTCGACACCGCGCTCTCCCCGCGCGGTTTTGACCTTGACGGCCGTTACATCGTCCCTCATTCGATCATCTCCATTCGTATTATTTTAACGCGTTTGTGCCCCCAAGTATTTTCTGATTTTTGCCTCGTCGAGTTCGTCGCCTATAAAAGTCAGGGCGCACTCTCCCCTCGGAGGATTTTCATCGATGTCCACGCTCTCGAACACGGCCTGGAGCAGTTTGGGAACGCCGTTATAGATGACGCGCCCTTTCGCGCGGTAGAGCTTTCCGAACACGCCGTCCCTCATCAATCTCCTCAGTTCTTCGAGCGAGGCGTCGTCAAATTCGCGCGGCACGATGGTTATGGAGTCCAACTCCTCGTGAAGAAGTTCTTCATCGCCGTCGTGACGACTGTGATCGTGTCCGTGATGATGAGCGTGATCGCCGTGATCGCAACCGTCGTCATCATCGAAGTCATCCGCTACTACCCCCATGCTGCCGCCAAAGTCGAGCGCGTCGAAGTTATCGTCGGTGAGTCTGTCCCACGGTTTTGCCCAGATTCCGGCGCGCCCGTTCAGCTTCCTTATCCTGTCGACGATTTCGCTCGGATCGCCCTTTTGGTAAAGCCGCAATTTGCTCAGGACGAGCATGTCGGCGTGGGCGACCTGGTTGCTGAAGAAGTTGCCTTCCACGAACATCGCGTCCGTTAGGTGCGTGCTGTCGACGATGGTGATAACGCTGTCGACCTCGCAGTGTTCCTTGATGAAAGGTTCAGCGAGTATCTCCTGAAATTTTTCGAAAATAAAAATTCCGGACGGCTCGAATACTATGCGGTCGGGCGTGAAGTTTTCCACCACCTCGCGCAGCGCTTCCGCTATTTTGCCCCGCAGCGCGCAGCATATACAGCCGCCCACTATGTCCATCGTCTGGAAACCCTTCTGCGCGATGAGATCGGAATCCACCCCGGCCTTGCCGAATTCGTTCACTATGTACGCTGTCCTGCAGCCTTTTCTCATATAGTAATCCAGCAGCAGGTTCGCGAATGTCGTCTTTCCCACGCCCAAAAAACCGGAAATAATTGTAATGCGCGTCATATGCGTCGGCTCCCTCTATACGTCAGCAAAAAAACGCGGCCGCATCCAGATGGCAGGTATGGACGCAGCCGCGCGTGGAACACTTCGTTAAAACATCGGCCTAAGTTTAGAACTCATACGGCAGCTCATACTTTTTGGGATCGAATTTGTCGCAGTCGTCCTTCACTTCCTCCCACAGCTCGTCGAGCGTGTCGGGCAATTCCTCCGCCGCGTCGAGAAGCTGTCCGAGCCAATCCTTCTCCTTGTCGTTGATGCGGAGCTGGCCGCTGTCGCTGCCCTTCTTGATGGATTCCAGGGAGAGCCTGCACGCGGCCTTGACCCTGTTGTAGTAGCCGGTCTCCTTCACGATGCCCTTGGATATCTCGAGCACGACGTCCGGGCGCAATATCCACGCGTGAGGGTCGATGAGACTGTCGGAATCGCTGAGGATTTCCCGCATCTGCTCTCCCCAGCCCCTGTTCTTGGCGGTGCGTAACATGCGGCAGTCGTATTCCAGGGTCTCGAAGGAAGCGACCGGGGCTATGCCGGAGAGAAGCTGGATGTTCTGCACGGACTCGTTGGACCACAGGTCGCATACGCACATCGGGATGTTTCCGCAGGCGGAGAGGTGGGCGCATGAAGCCGTCTTTCCCTCCATCGCGATCGGGGTGCCGCTGATGGCTTTGATGTACGGCCCTTCGTAGCCGCAGTCCTTATCGGGTCCCACGCAGCCGACTTCGACCGCGACAAGGGTGCGGACACCGGCCATGACGCGATCCATCGCCGCGAACACGCGCGGGATGTAGTTCTTCTCGGCCAGAACCATCGCGGTATTGGCGAGGCCGCACGCGGTGTCGCCGCCCGCTATCGTGTCGGTTTTCTTGGCGATATCCACTATCGCCGTCCATATCCTCTCCATATCGGGGCAGGCCACCGCAGCCATGGCGAATACGTCTTTTTTGAGGTCGCACATCATCAGGGCGTCGTCATGAATTTCCTTGCCACCGATCGTTTCGATCGCGAAGATGAGGTCGGTGTCGCCCTTCACGTTGCCGCTTCCCTCGAACGCCTTCATGGTTTCTTCCCAGCGGGGGCCCTTGTACATGTACTCCACCTGGTCGCCCTCGCGGTTGTCATTGGGAGTGATGCGGAACGCGCCCCTGATGCCCTCGTGCGATTGGTACTCGCTGATTATGTCGCAGCAGACCTTGGTAACCTCGATGCACCACTCGGGTTTCATGGTCATGTCGGGGAGGGTCTCCAGCTCGCAGGTGAAACCGGGACACTCCAGCTCACGCGCCCGTTTGCAGGTCTCGGTGATTATTTGCTTGTAATGCGTTATTGCCTCCGGCCACGTACCTTCGTTGAGAGCCATCGTCGGGAGCGTGAAGTTCAACTCGGGGTAAACGTCGCCGCCGCCGATCACCATTCCGTTCTTCAACTTGACGGGATACTTCGCCGAACCGTAGATGAAATCCTTCAGATCCGTGTACGCGGTGCTTGTGAACTCTTTCCTTGCCATGAACAAAACCTCCTTAATAGTGTTTGTTGATTGAAAATATGTTTGAGCGTTTGGCAGTTAAAGAGTACAGTAAAATTTAATGATTGGCTATATTTTTACTAAAAAAAATAGCGTATGCTTAAAATATTACCAATTTACCAAAAATAACTTACTCAACACCTCCCCGGCCGGCCTCAATATTCGTCATTCATCACGCCCAGAAGACTGTCTTCCCGAACATATGCCCCCGCTGACACGATGATCTCGGTTATTTTTCCGCTGAGATAAAAGCAGACGGGGCGGAATGTCCCGTCCTCCAGTTCCGCGTCGAGAAATATGTCGCCCTTTTTGACTATGTCGCCAATCTCGTGATGGAAGCGGACAATTTTGTATTCGTCTATGTCGTGCAGCTTCGGCATCTTAATCGCCGACAGCATTGGACACCGCCCTCCTTTGAAACATGGCCGCATCCGTGTGAGGGATGAACATCGCCGCCACGTATTCGTCCATATATCCCGCCTCGACGCTCAAATCGACATAGGTTATCCTGTTCGCGAGTTCGGCTTTCTTTCTTCTGTGACGCTCTGAAAGCAGCGACATGAAGGAGCCGGTGAGCGAGGAGTTGCCAATGTAAATGAACTTCTCCCTGTCAAGCGGCGGCAGGAGTCCGAGCGTTTGGGCACGCTCTATTTCGATGTAGCGCCCGAAACCGCCCGCTATGTAAAACTTAGCCACGTCGTCGAACGTGAGGCCGACATTCTTGAGCATCACGAGGCACGCCGAAAATATCGCCGCCTTAGCCCGAATGAAGTTGTCTATGTCGTTCTCGGTCACGTACACCGCGGTCATGCCCTCGCGGCGCTCGGTTATATAGAATCTCGAGTTTTTTCTGAGCGCCTGGACGGACTCGAATTTCCCGGACTTGTCCATCTTGCCCCGAGGGTCTATTATGCCGGCCTCGAACATCCGCGACAGCAGTGATATGAGGCCGGAGCCGCATATCCCGCGCGGTTCGCCTCCGCCGATGACGAAATATTCGCATTTTCCCGCCGCCGGGTCCACCACGACGCTTTCTATCGCCCCCGCCGAGGCTCGCATTCCGCGCTCGATGCCGCCGCCCTCGAACGCGGGGCCGGCCGAACAGGCGCAGCCCATCAGGAAGTCGTCATTGCCCAGAACTATCTCCCCGTTCGTCCCGATGTCAATAAAAAGACACACATCGTCGGTTCCGGATGCGAAATCGGTGCAGAGCAGCCCGGCGGTGATGTCCCCTCCGACATAGCTGCCGACATTGGGCGCGACCCATACGTATGCGCACGGGTTCATCTCGATTCCAAGCTCGCCGGCGGTGTAAAGCGGGACGCTCATAACGGCGGGAGTGTACGGTTCGAGCCTTATGTAATTCGGGTTTATGCCAAGAAACATCTGTGTCATAGTCGTGTTGCCGGATATAGCCGCGTTGCGAAGGCTTCTCGCGCTTATCCGTCCGTTCCTCGCGCGGAGTTCGGATATACCCTCGTTGATGGTCGACAGCACCAGTGACCGCATTTCCTCTATTCTTTCCGGATTTTTCGCGTAGCTGATCCGGCTTATCACGTCCGATCCGCGGTCTATCTGCGCGTTGTACAGCGTTATCGTGTCGATCGCCCTCGCGGCGTAAATATCCACGAGCTGTATGGCGACGGTCGTCGTCCCTATGTCTATCGCGAGCCCCAGATTCTTGTCGGATCCGCCCGGTTCGACGTCGACGATACGCACGGCGCCGTATTTCTCCATGTGCCAGACGGAAACCTCGCCGTCCCGTTCCCTGAGCGTATCCGGCAGACGACGGAGAACCCCGAGCGGTAATTCGACCGGCTTGTCTTCGAATATTTCGCGGGCGGCATTGAGGAAACGGTCACGGTCGCCGAGCCCGTCGCCCTGGACCGGCGGGGCCGCGGTGAACGTCACGGCCGATATCAAGGGCTTTATATCGTCGGGGCTGGGGAATAAATCCCCGTTCACCGACATGTGGCTCAACACGTCCGCGAATTGCCCCTGTTCGTCGCCAAGCGACGATTTCAGTATTACGGCGTCTTCCCGTACCTTCGAGCGGCACGCCAGGACGAAACCCTGTTTTTTGAAACTGTCGCTCAATTTTCCATTGTCACTGAATTCTACGGAACCGTTCTCGACTTTGACGACACATTTCCCGCATACCCCTTTCCCCGCGCAGGGGAACGACAACGTCACCCCCGCGCGTTCGGCCGCGTCCTGAAGAGATAAGCCCGCTTCGGCCTCGCATGATTTTTTTTCGGGCAAAAACAATATTTGCGGCATAACGCTCTGCTCCTTCTATTTTCCCTTATCGCCGTCACATCTCCGTCATTTGCCGCTTCATCAGCACTTCGCGCAGCGACGCGAGGTCAAACGGCGTATTCGGGTAGATCACGAAGTTGATCCAGTTGCGGAACAATAGATTGGCGTGAGCGCCCCATCTCATCACCGGCCGCTCTTTAGGGTCGTCGTTCGGGAAATAGTTCTTCGGGACGCTGGGACCGATATTCATTCCGACATCCCTCGCGTATTCGTTTGCGAGAGTCGCCCGCTCGTACTCGGAATGTCCAGTGACGAATATATTTCTGCCGTCCACACTGTCGATTATATACGCGCCCGCGTCCTCCGAGGACGAAAGCAAGCGCAGCCGCGAACGCGTTCTCAAATCCTCGGCGCGTATGGTTGTGTATCTCGAATGCGGAGCGTAATACACGTCGTCGAAACCCCAAAGCAGCGGATGATTCGGCATGACGCTGCAGTGGGCGAAAACGCCGCTGAGTTTCCGATCCAGAGGATATTTTTCCATACCGTAATGGTAGTACAACCCAGCCTGAGCTCCCCAGCAGATGTGGTATGTCGAGTAGACGTTATATTTGCTCCATTCCATGACGGAACACAGTTCCGGCCAGTAATCGACATGCTCGAACGGCAGCGTCTCAACCGGCGCGCCCGTTATTATCAGGCCGTCGTAACATCGCTCCCGGATGCGGTCAAACGTCTTGTAAAACGTTTCGAGGTGAGATAACAGCGTGTTCTTCGATACGTGCGACGCGACGTGGATAAAGTCGACTTCCACTTGCAGCGGCGTCCCGCCGAGCAAGCGCAGCAACTGAAGTTCGGTCTCGCTCTTGTTGGGCATGAGATTCAGCACGGCGATTCGAATGGGGCGGATGTCCTGACGAGTGGCACGCTGATCGGTTATTATTATCACATTTTCCCGCGCGAGAGCTTTGACTGCTGGAAGGTTGTCCGTAACCTTGATTGGCATTGTTGTCGCCTGAGATACCCCGGCATAGCCGGGGTATCTCACATTTTACGCTCCGCAGATTTGAGCCGCGAGGTCGGCCGCCGACGCGGCGTCGGAGGTGAAGTAATCCGCGCCGATCTGGTCGCAGTAGAGCTGAGTGATCGGGGCGCCGCCGACCATTATCTTGACCTTGTCGCGAATCCCGGCCTTCTTGGCGGCCTCGACGACTTCCGGCATTACCGACATGGTGGTCGTGAGAAGCGCGGACATGGCGATGATGTCGCAGTTCTCGTTCTTAGCGGTCTCGATGTATTTCTCCGGATCGACATTCGCGCCGAGGTCGAACACTTCAAGGCCTTTGCCTTCCATCATCAGCTTGACGAGATTCTTGCCTATGTCGTGGAGATCGCCCTTGACCGTTCCGATGGCCACTTTGCCGCTCGATTTCACGCCGGCCTGAGCCAAAAGGGGCTTCAGAAGCGCCGTTCCCGCGTTCATGGCACGGGCCGCCAGAAGCACCTGAGGGACGAAAACTTCGTTGTTTCTGAACTTCTCGCCTATGACGTTCATACCCGCCAGCAAACCTTGCTCCAGGATGTCCTTCGCCTCAAATTTCTCGTCGATGGCCTTTTGAACCAGCTCTTTGACGCCCTTTACCTTACCGCTTTGAATTTGTTCGGAAATTTCTTCCAATGCAGACATATCCTACTACCTCCTTGGGATTATGAGATGTATGGTTGATAAAACCACGTAAAGCCGCTTACGCAACTTCTGATGATTTCCTGAAATATTTGGGAGACACGCCGGCAACCCGCTTGAATACCTTGGTGAAGTAGCTGGGGTCATCGAATCCCACTGTCGCCATGACATCGCCTATACGGCTGCCGCCGAGCGACAATAACTCCTTGCTCTTTTCTATCCTCAGTTGATTCAAATACTCGTTGAAATTGCACCCAACTTCTTTTTTAAATACTTTGCTTAAATACGTCGGCGCTAAATAAACCGCCTTCGCGACATCTTCCAAAGATATCTTTTTCGAATAATTCCGGCTTATAAACCTCATAGCACTGTAAATGACGTCCGTATTTCTTTTGGTGGAGTAGTCTAATATACTGTCCATGTACTTGTTGACTACATCCGCCAGCAAAACGCACAAATCGTTGATGCCCTGCACAAGCTGAACCTGCCACCATAATTGTTTGTTCATCTGAAGGATTTTGCCTCTCGGAACCCCCGCGTCTATGGCGCCCCTCGATATCACGACCAACAGATCGTATATCCCGGACTTCATCCCCTCGAAATCCTCCTCCTGCGAGAGAAGAAGATGTCCCAGCAATTCGTTCAGGAGCTTTTTGACCCTCAGCACGTCCGACTCGGCTATGCTTTTCAGCAGCTTCTTTTCCGTGTCTATCGGATATTCGGGGCCTCGGCGGCGGTTTTTTCCGAACACGCGGTTGGCTTCGGGCTGCCGGAACGGTTCAAAACCGATCTTCCGCTCCGCGGACTTATCCGCGCTCACCGCTCCGCTTATATTGCGCGCCAGGTGAGAGAGCAGCTTGGATAACGGCATCACCCGCCCCGGGGGTATCCTTGGAATCCGCCCAAACGATTCGGCAATTTCGTTGAATTTCACGCCTTCCAGCGTAAAATTCACTCCTGAGCCAAAGGTCAGCGTATTCTCATTCTCCATACCCATATCGCTCGTCAAAAAAGGGCCTGCCGTTATATCGGCAACAAGGCCGTTTGGGCCTGAGATCGCGGAGGAAATGCTGACTAACCCCCCTGGACATAGATGAGTGTATGCGCCCTCGACGTTCGCGTTTTCATGCGCGGCGCGGAAAGCCATGCCCGGTCCCGTTTCTTTCGGGTCGGCCGTGCCGCATACGGCACAATCCGAACAACAAAAACCATACTGATATAACACAACTCCCTCGCTGTCCGACACTGCGCATCCTATCCCCGTGGATTGGGAGTAAGCCTCAATGCAACCCAAAATAGATTTAATGTTTATAAACTCCTCTTGTGTTGTTTGCATGACTGCTTGAATATATCAGAACAGCCGCAGCATTTCTGGTAAAAACCGGGGAATTTTCGAAAAAATCGGCTGATTTTCACATGACAACAATAATCCAGTCATGCGTGAAACGGCAAGACAAAATTTGAAATATTTATGTGTTATTTGTAATAAAGCGACGCGCCGGAGGGCACTTTTCAACGAGAGCGAGATACAAAGAACGAAGAATTGCTATAATGACACTTCTCGTAAATTCACCCTAAAAAACGCAAGTGCCCTCGCACCGCCGCGCTATCATCCCCCCCGGACCCGGTTTCCTGACTCTCGTTCATCCTACTCCCGCGCCTTCCCGAAAACTGCCCTCCGGTGGCCGCCGCGGTTTTGTCCCGATTACAGTGGCGGGGCCGTTCTGGCTTGACCAGATTCCCGTTCTGTCCGAGGATCGTCCATATTAAATTGTAATTAAAGTATACGCCTCGGAGAATATTTTGTCCAACCGAGGATTTATATAGAATGTAAGTATAAAACAAGAAAATCACCCGCGTTCAGTTCTTGGACGCGGGGAAATTCCCCGTTCAGGCAGATTTAGCGAAGGGCGCTGATTTCTTCAACTGAAAGGCCCGTCCAGGGTGTACGACAAATTTGTCGCACACCCGCCAGTCCCTTGCGCTGCCTGATCAAGCGGCAACCCCATTTTCAAAAAATTCCGCGCGACCTCAAAACGGTAAATGACGCGTTGACCTGCTTCTGCCACGGCGTGGAAACGCTGCCGCCGCTCTTTCTGAAAGTGTGCGGCGTGACGCCGGTCACTTGCTTGAATACTTTTGAAAAATAACTCTGATCCTCATATCCGACAAGCGCCGCTATGCTCACCAGGTCGAGATTGTCGTGAAGCAGCAGGTTTATGCTTTTTCCTATCCTGACTATGTTCAGGTATGTGTTGAAATTGCAGCCTATCTCGCCCTTGAAGATTTTGCTGAAATATGAGGCGGACAGGTCTACTTTGCGCGCCACTTCATCGAGAGTGATCTTTCTGTGGTAATTGTTCTGGATAAACTGCACCGCCTTGTATATCACGCCCCTGTTTTTTACGTCCTCAAAGGGGGAAATGCAGTCGATAAGCTGATTCAACGCCCTGGCGAGATTGAAATGCAAATCTTCTATATTATTGATGTCATGCGTCCTTGTAAAAAAAACGTGGGATAACTCGAACACATACTCCGGCGCGGCGCCGAAATTGATCGCGGCCCGCGACAGCAGTACAAACAGCTCGTATATACGCGTCCTTATCCTGGGGAAATCGCTTCCCAAGGAGAACACGATACCGCCCGTCATCTCGTTCAGCAGCTTCTTCGCGTGCTCCCTGTCGGATGCCAGTACGCGCTCGAGCAGTTCGCGCTCGGTATCGAAGGGATAAGACAGCGGCGTATCCTCGTTTTTGAGCTTGATAATGTAGTCGCATATATGTCTTTGCATTGATTCGGAATCTTGGTTTTCCAACATGCGGTTTGTCGCGGAATTTTTGTTTATGAAACTGACCGTTATAAAAAGCAGGGTCGAGAGGAAATGAACCTTTTCGGGCTGGACGTAAGCTACTTGGTTCAGCATAGGCATGAGCCTCGTGATCGTGTTGCCGTCCAGATTTCGGCGGAACTGAAGATCATACGACACATAATCGTCCAAATCCGTCATGAGGAACGGGCCGGCGATCATTTTCGCCGCGTTGTCGACGGATACCAATATCGGAGACACGAAAAAACAGAGGCCCATCACGCAAAAATAAACGTATTTCCCCCCGAAACGCTCCGCTTCTCTCATCGCGTACTCATGTGACTGGAGACAGGCTCGTCTGTCCGCGCCTGTCTCAGCGCACACGAAACACTGTCCGCATCCAAACCCGGCCTCGTGCAGCACATCGCCGTCCCTGCTCATGATAGTGCACCCGAGGCCGGTGGAATTCGAGAAAGTGTTGAGACATTCCATCGCCAGTTTTAAATCAAACGTGTCAGGATTTAAGGAAAATTTTCCCATTTAATCCCTCGCCGTGTTCGCCTCCGCGGAAACGATCCTAGTGATCGTGACTGTGCGTATGAGAGTGAACGAACCCGTCCGCGTGGCTATGTTCGTGAACATGAGCGCCGTCGTGATCGTGGCTGTGTATAATGAGATCGTCGCCCACCGACAGCTCGCGCAATATTGTCTTGTACACCACGGCTATTTGCGTTCCAAGATCGATATTGCTCTCTTCAACGCTCTTTCCGGCCTGGTTGACGATTATCTTCGGCGCGGCCGCTATGGTCAAAGTTCTCGCTATTTCATGTGGATCGTTTAATATTCCGCACATTTGCGGTTTCACCTCCGCTGTTTTTTTTCAGTTCCTCAATAACGGTTAGTCATAAGCGGTCATAGATCCCCCCTTTAGAATATCGCCCCATCTGACGCCGCTTCCGGCCGCGGTAACGCCGGCACGCCGCTTCTGCCCCAAGGCAACGCTGAATCAGCCTTTTCTTAACGCTGCCAGAACACCTGTTATAACAACAGGTGCTTTCGGGAATGCTGTAAAACGGCGTATAGACTGGAGATATACCGATGAGGAAATTTGACGTTATAGAAACGCGGGAGTGAGTCTCATTTACAAACGCGGATAGCTGCTGAATCTAAAGTATATTGGAATGACACCTGTTGTTATAATATGTGTCATAGAAAATCTCAATATCTTGATAAACTATAATAAAAATATTGACGTGATTATTGTATATCAGCGGTTATCGGTTCGTCTACCGCCAACGGAAAATTTTTAAAAAAAAATGAAAACCAAAATAATGAAAATAATGAAAAACGCGGATGGCGGCAAATAGCGGATAAAAAAATGGTCGTGGAAAAAATAAAAAAGGGTGATATACTATATGTGGTCTAGTCCGTGTTCCCCACATATGTGGGGGTGACCCTAAAAGTCAAGACTAGACTAAAAAGGCTAGACTAAAAGTAAAAGACCCCTTGCAGGGTCTTTTGCGTTGCCTCTCTAGAACCGGCTCAACTCCCCCCCAAATAGTACCGTGTCTTGCGTTCAAGGATGTACTTGCCTACCTAAGAGGAAGAGATAGGGGGTGAGGAGTCCATGAATATGTAAAAAAAAGTGATATAGTGGCTCAAGCAGCAAAACTTACTAATTTATCACAAAAGGCAGTGCTGCATGAATCCAAGAGATCTTATGCCGCTTGAATCAGGCCATACCAACGATGAACGCAATTTTGTGATGAGCCGGCTTCAACCGCTTCTCGATGGTCGTCTCGCTCGTGTCCGTGCCCTGGATT
>JAISXR010000096.1 GCA_031270375.1 Synergistaceae bacterium
CTGGTTGAGATATTGAGCCGTGCCGAACGCGCGATAAGCGTCTCGTTACCTATCACAATGGACGACGGCAGCATCAGGGTTTTCGAGGGCTACAGGGTCCAGCATTCCACCGCGTTGGGGCCCGCCAAGGGCGGACTCCGCTTTCATCCCGACGTCAGCCTGGAGGAATGCGAGGCTTTGGCGAGCCTTATGACGTGGAAGTGCTCGCTCGCCGGAATACCCTACGGCGGCGGCAAGGGCGGCATTTCGTGCGATCCTCTGGAACTTTCCACTAACGAGAAGGAGCGTCTCACCCGCACGTTCGCGGCGAGGATCGCGCCGATCGTTGGCGAGTGGGAGGACGTGCCGGCGCCTGACGTGAACACCGGCGCGCCGGAGATGGTATGGTTCATGGACACGGTGAGCAAGCTCCGCGGCAGATTCGAGCCCGGCATAGTCACCGGAAAACCGATATCGATATGGGGCTCCAAGGGCCGCACCGCGGCGACCGGATTGGGCGTGGCGATCTGCATAAAAGAACTGCTGGACGCCGTCAAGCTCGACGTAAAGAAATCCCGCGTCATAATTCAGGGATTCGGCAATGTCGGCTCCTACGCCGCGAAATTCATGTCCGAGGCGGGCGCCAAAATAGTCGGCATCTCCGACGTGACGGGCGGATATTACGCTCCTGACGGCATTGATGTCGCGAAAGCGTTTGATCATATCTCGAATCATCCCAAGAAGATGCTCGAAGGTTTCTCGCAGGCAGGCTTGAAGCACCTATCCGGCGAGGAAATTCTTGAGCAGGAGGCCGACGTTCTGGCGCCCTGCGCGCTGGAGGGAGCGGTCAACGTCTCCAATGCGGCAAAGCTGAAGGTGAAATACATAGTCGAAGGCGCAAACGGTCCGGTCACTCCCGAAGCCGACGAGGCGCTGCTTTCCAAGGGCGTCAAAGTGGTACCCGACTTCCTCGCCAATTCGGGCGGCGTCATCGGGTCGTACTTCGAGTGGGTACAGAACCTCGGCGGTTACTTCTGGACCGAGGAGGAGTACAACAGCCGGCTGGTGCCGATCATGAAGGAAAATTTCCACAGGGTCTGGAACTATTCGGATACCCAGGACGTGGTGATGCGCAGAGCGGCGTTCCTGGTCGCCATCAAACGCGTCGCCGACGCCGTGAAGATGCGCGGCCTGTTCCTGTAAAAGGTAACGAAAAAACGGTAACGAAAGAAATCGCGGATAGAACAGAACATCAAGGCCCTCCATAGGAACATAAGATCTATGGGCGCCCCGAACCCGCGGGACGAGTCCGGCAAGACCAGAGTCAATCATGCGTTACGGCATGGTTGACTCTTTTTCTTTGCGTATGAGTGATTCTGTTTGGCGAAGTTCATTGAGTCCATCAAGCGTTATGCCAATTCCCCCGCGCTGCCTGTTCGTGGGAAATGCTACAATTATATACGACAGTAAATAAAGTCAGGAATTATAAATATATAGGGCGGGATGACAAAAGATGGGAAGCGCGCGGTCGGTTGATATAGGCGGCGTCAAATTCGGGGGAAGCGCTCCTGTGCGCGTCGAGAGCATGCTCAAGACTCCGCTCTCCGATTTGGAAACTTGTATCGAAGAGTTGAGCGTCCTGAAAAAAGCGGGATGCGAGCTGGCGAGGGTCGCTTTCCCGAACGAATCGCACAAAGAAGCCCTCGGCGTACTCGCCGATAAATCCGCAGTGCCCCTCATGGCCGATATACATTTCAACCACAGATTCGCGCTCGCGGCCCTCGACCGCGGCGTGGCCATCCGCATAAACCCGGGTAACATGACCGATTCGCGCGGCCTGGGCGAAGTGTTGTCAGCCGCGCGATCGAACGGCGCGGTGATAAGGATAGGCGCAAACGGCGGCTCCGTGAACAGCGCGCAGAGGGGAAAATACGGCCCCGGCGCGAGCGCGCTGGCTGGCGCGGTGGAAGAACAGCTCAAACCGCTCCTCGACGCCGGTTTCGAGAACGTCATCATATCGGCGAAATCCAGCTCCGTCCCCGAGACGGTGATGGCGAATCAAATACTCGCCGGCAAATTTCCCTTCGTCCTGCACGTGGGGATTACCGAGGCCGGAAGCGGCATCGACGGCGCCGTGAAAAGCGCCGCCGGCATAAGCGTCATCCTGTCTCAGGGCATCGGGGACACGATAAGGGTGAGCCTCACCGGAGACTCCAAAACAGAGGTCGATGTCGCGTACGGCATCTTGCGCTCCCTGGGTTTGAGAAAAAAAGGGGTGAACATGATTTCCTGCCCCTGCTGCGGCAGAACGCGCGTCGACGTGGGGGCCCTGTGTGAGCGCGTTAAGGCGATGCTGCCCGACGACGCTCCAGACGGCTTGACCGTAGCGGTAATGGGCTGCGAGGTAAACGGCCCCCGCGAAGCTGCCGCCGCCGATATAGGCATTGCCGGCGCCGGCGAGGGGTTTGTGATCTTCAAACAGGGTGTGGCCGTGGCGTCGGGGAAAATCGCCGAGATGGAAAATATTCTGGCGCCCTGCCTGCGCGAAGCGTTCGAGACCTCTGGATGACGATTTTGCGGAAAAATATGGAGTATGTCAAGTCAATCTCGCAAACAGCTGATTTGGTTTGATTACATCGACAACTTTCATTCGATTAATCCACGTGCCTTATAATCCGTTTCGCGAGCGAGTTCGTAGTCAGTGTCGAAGTTTGGGTCGTCATATTCGGACGGGAAATCGGCGGAGCCTATGAGCGTTTTTACGGCTAACGCTTTTGACACTATGTGCCGGGGTGATTTATACCGCCGGCCGCTATGAGGACGGTCTGTCTTGTTCCCCATAGTGGCCGGCGGATGGTTCAAACGGCTATTACGCGCGCAGGCACGAAAGCGCTTTTAGAAATTACTGAGATCATTAGGATCACTAGAACCTATTTGATTCGAAGGCCCACTCATAGCAGTTGACGTACAATTTGTTACCGTCGAGTTGTTGTAGGCGTATCCGATGATGGAACCTACGTAACTTCCCCCAGCGATGCTACCGCTCGTCTCGCAATCTTTGATTTGTATGGCGCACGGTTTCGGGAAATATGTACTATACATGTTCACGTAAAAACCGCCGCCGACAATTCCGCCTATGCGTTTGTTGTCCGAGCCTGTCATGGTTATAGAAGCTTTCGCCTCGCATTCGGAGATCAGCGTGTATTCGCTATCGCCCTCTTTCCCGGCAAAACCGGCCAGCCCGCCGATCAAATCGTTTCCGTTTCCGGTAATCTTCATTACCACATCAGAGGTGCAATTTTGAACGGTATCGCTCTCCTGAGCGCTGCCGACGAGCCCTCCAATGCCAAAGTTATTGTTGCCTGTGACGGTCACCGTACCTTTTGCGGAACAACCGATAATATCGCTATCTTCCATTCCTCCCGCAAGTACCCCCACCACCCCTTCAGAGGAGACGTCAAGAATTATTTCCGCTTCGGCACTGCAGTCGATAATATCGCAGAAACCTCCGCCAACAATACCGCCCACCATACCCCGCGCCGTACCTTCCGTTAAACCGCCTCCTTCGATGCGATTGTCACCGACCAAATGGACATTTTCGACCGCTTTCCCGGCGCCGTAGCCTACAACCGCGGCTACGAGCGCGCCGCCTTTCACGTCCGCGTCCTTGACGGTCAGGTTGGAGACCACGCCATCGCCGGCTACGCAGCCGAAAAGCCCGATAGCGGCGCCTGCGGAATTGTCGATTGTCACATTTGAAATCGTCCGCCCGCCGCCGTCGAAGACGCCGGTGAAAGCCAGCTCCATGTCGGGGGTTTCATCTCCCGGATTGTCGGAAGCGGGAACGAAATCTCCTATCGGCGCCCAGTTTTCCGCGGCAAGGTCGATATCGCCTGTCAGTACAAAGTGAGCGTCCAGGTCTTTTTTCACGTTCGCCAGTTGAACCGGCGTCGTGATCTGCCACGGATCGTCGCTGGTCCCGCTCCCTCCCGCGAAATCCGAAGAACCGCCGCCGCATCCGCCGGACATGAAAACGAACGCCGCGATTAAAAGAACCCACAAAATACCAATTTTCTTTCGCACTTCCAGCACCTCCCTGTTTGTATACGCTAGTTTGACACGATGAACTCATAAAAACTTATGCTATAAGACATTTTTTTATTGAAGAAGGTTTTTTTGTGCGAAGAAGTCTGTTGTATAATACATAATAGTTAGATGAATTAAATTTCATTCGAGCCAAGGAGCGTCTATCATAAATGTTCAAGCACCGCGATACCGTTATTTTTCGTGATTACGCCGAATTTTGCAACGCGACCGCCGAATTCGGCAGCACGACAGACATGTCTGGCTGGAGCGCTTTCCGCTGTGACGCTCCCTTCATATCGATCGCTCAGGAGACATACCGGCTGTTCGATATGGTCGACCTTGCGATCGGACAACTGCTGCCGAGCGCGAATATCGAGTTCCCTTACGAATTGCGGCAGGATTATTTTGAGATCGGGTATGTGACTGAAGGCTCGTTTTGTCTTTTGACGGAAAGATACGAAGACGGCGTAATCCGTCCGAATCGCCTGTACATTTCCCCGCCGACGGGTTCGCGGGGCGTGATAACATGCCGCAGGGACGCGCCGTTTAAAACGCTCTCCTTTTACGCCCTGTGTGCGTTCGATAAAGTGATGGAGAAGGTTTTGGGGGAGCGCGGTGTACAGTTGTGGGACGAGACGATCGGGTTCGGTAATGCCGGGGGTGGGATGTATCCTGTTATGTCACCTCCTCCCGATGTCGTCAATTCCCTTATCCACGTCGCTAATTGCAATTATCCGCATCAAGTCAGGCTGATGTTCTTCGAAAACATGCTGCAAAACATACTGCTACGGTTAATGGCCCACAAATTGCCTGAGGATGAAAAACTCTCGGATATGAGCGCGTTCGAAGCGGAGCAAATCAGAAGCGTCCCCGGAATATTGATGCGGCACCTCGATTTGCCGCCGTCCATACAGGAATTGGCGAGGGAACTGTCGATGAGTGCGACCAAACTGAAACGAGGTTTCAAAAAAATTTTCGGCAAACCGATCTACGCCTACCATTACGGCGCGTGTATGGAGCGCGCCGCGATCATGCTGCTCGACACGAACCGGTCCATATCCGAGATCGCTTTGGACTCCGGATACTCGGCCAGCGGAAATTTCGGCAACGCTTTCAAAAAACATTACGGCGTTTCGCCGATTCAGTTTCGCCGGAACGGCCGTTGCGCGACGCGGACGTTTCACGGCGGCGGAGACCGGGACGCCATTTCGCGCTGAGGTGCGCCCGCCGCTCGTACAAGCGCCACAAATCAATGCTGACAAAAGAGCGCGTAAACTTATTGGAAGGCTGAGTGAGATTTTTGTGTTATCATGGAAGCGATCTTCAAAAATATAACCGTATCGGAGGGTTTAAAATGGTTCAAAAAATCATCGTTTTGGCGCTTCTTCTGTGTTGTTTTACGGCAATTGCGGCCGCGGCGGACGAAAAACTGCCTGATCCCAAAAAAGACGGCGGAGACGGAATCTTCGCGCTGCTCGAAAGACGGGCGTCCGGGGGCAGGGGAGATTTCCCGAAAGGGGCGATATCCCGGGAGGAGCTGTCGACGATACTGTGGGCAGCAAGCGGACTCAACAGGAACGGCAAGGGCTGGACGGTGCCGATGGCGATGGGCAAACCGCCGTATGTCAATATTTTCGCGGTCACGCCCGAGGGAGCTTTCCTGTACGACTGGAAAAACAACGCCCTGGTCACCGCGAACGAGAAGAATATCTTGCCCGACATCACCGGCGACGGCTTCGTCAAAGAGTCGCCCGTCGTGCTCGTCTTCGTGTCCGATCCGGAAGGCGCTGGCGACGCGAGCGGCATAAACGCGGGTAACGCGCTCGCTTTCATCGCGTCGGGCGCGATGACGCAGAACATCTATCTCGCCGCCGACTCCCTCGGCATAAGCGGCCGTTACATGGTCAGCATGAAGACCGACGCCGTGAAAAGAGAGCTGAAACTGAAGGAGAACGAAGTCCCGCTCTGCATAATGCCGCTTGCCAAACGCTAAACAAAGCCCGCTCTGAGGATTTTGTGTGATTTGGCTGCCCGAATATGCAAATGCAGAGCATTTGACAGGGCAGCCAAATCATCCAGGAATAACGAAGTGTGAACAGTCATGTGCGGTCGCGCTTTTTTACAATGTTATCCATTTACGTCGCCCGTCGAAAAATCTATCTGGTTACACACGGCCAAAACCGCCTATTTTTCCCCTTATTCGGCGCGTTTCCACCTCGTGCCTTGCGGCGTGTCCTCCAGGATTATCCCCTTTTGGCTCAAGATGCCGCGTATTTCGTCGGAGCGTTTGTAATCCTTGTTTTTTCTCGCCTCATACCTTTCGTTTATGAGCGCTTCTATCTCGGTGTCGCCGGATCTTTTTTCCTCGTCTATGCCGATTATGCCCATCACGCCGTCGACCTTACGGAGAAATTCGGCCGCGTCCGCGATCGTCTCGTAATCTATTCCGCCCTCGCGGCCCAGAGAGACGTTTGTGGCGTGAATGACGTCGAATACCGCGCCTATCGCGCCGGCGGTGTTGAAGTCGTCCTCCATGCATTCGTCGAATAACGCGCGCGCTTCCTCGATGGATTCGCGTAACTCCGCGTCGGGCTCGCAGGGCACCGCGTCGCAAGGACGCGCGGACAGGGCGAATTTGATCTCGGCCCAGCCGTTGCGCAGCCTTGCCTGCGCGTGGCTTGCCCCTTCGAGCGTATCCCGCGAAAAGTTGATGGGCGAGCGGTAGTGGGCCGAGAGCATGAAAAGTCTGACGACCACGGCCGGAAATTCCGACCGCACGTCGCGCACGGTGAAAAAGTTGCCGAGAGATTTCGACATTTTTTCCTGATCTATCATGAGATATCCGTTGTGAATCCAAAATCTCGCGAAAGGTTTTCCGCTCGCGGCCTCGCTTTGCGCTATCTCGTTTTCATGGTGCGGGAACATCAGGTCGCTTCCGCCGCCGTGAATGTCGATGGTCTCGCCGAGATAACCGCGGGCCATGGCGCTGCATTCTATGTGCCAGCCCGGCCTGCCCGGACCCCAGGGACTGTCCCACGCGGGTTCTCCGGGTTTTTGCGCTTTCCAGAGCGCGAAGTCGAGGGGGGCGCGCTTACGCTCGTCGATTTCGACACGCGCGCCCGCGTGAAGATCCTCCAGGCTCTGCCCGGAGAGCTTGCCGTACCCGGGGAACGTGTCGACCTCGAAGTAGACGTCCCCGTTCGCCTCGTATGCGTGACCTTTCCGAATCAGCGTGGATATCATCTCTATTATAGAGGGTATTTCGTCAGTGGCGCGCGGGTTCGCGGAGGCGCGCTTTATGCCGAGCGCGTCCGCGTCCTCGTAATAGGCGGCTATAAATTTTTCGGCGAGTTCGGCGACCGTTATGCCCATCTGTTCGGCCCGCTGTATCATCTTGTCGTCTATGTCGGTGAAATTTTGTATGAAATGGACCTCCAGCCCCTTTGATTCGAAAAATCTTCTGAGCACGTCGAACACTATGAAGGGACGCGCGTTTCCGATATGGAAATAGTCATAGACGGTTGGGCCGCACGTGTAGAAAGTGACGCGCCCGGGCTGCTCGGGTTCGAAAGGTTCCTTGCTGCCGGACAGATCGTTGTAAAGCCGCATATTCAAGCAGGATCGCACCTCCTGAGAGTTTGTAAATTCACTTCAAACAATATACAACAATCTGACGTATTCGCCAAATACCTTTTCAGCTTCACCGGAATCATAATTCAGTGTCTAAAAAAATTTGCGTTCTTGTTGGTCTTGGAGATATTTACTACAATTCCAGCTATAAGTCGTTCAAAAATCTTTAAGGAGGTTTTCCGTAATGGTGAGAGTGTTTGTCACAGGCGCGTATAGAGGAACTGGAAACCGGGAAAGAAGTGTTGAAAAAACTTCATCGAGGAATATATTTTACACGCTGGCGGGGAAAGTAGTGCGTCACGCCCGGCATATATCGCTGAAGATATATTCACTGGATGCGGGAGCGAAGCTGTTGATGTACGCGCTCAGGAAACTGGATAAATATCTGCCGTGTCGGACATGACGGAAGCCGAGGCGCTGGCATAGTTCAAGGATACGCGGGAGGCGAGAAAAAAGCTTCCTCGCAGGTAAGCCTGTTGTAAAAATAGCGTCTACGAAGGCATAAATGAGAAAATTGGCGAGGGATTAATTCCAGAAGGCCTTTTTTGACCGTTTTGCCACTGAAGTAAAATCTGCGGGAAACGAACCTGTGGTTTGAGGCCATTCAGCATATCTGTTATTTCAACAAGCGTTCTGATAAAATATCATACTTTCTATAGCTGTCAATATTTATACCGAAAAATTACTATTACGTTTCTATAAATATCATTAAAGAAATGCTGATTAACCGCTCCCCCCCCTTGTTCACATACCTCGCATGTAGGATAATTTTTTAAAGAAACGCTGATTCATTGGCCAAAACGACGTTGTGCGGTTTGAGAACACGGACGCCGCAAGGGTTTGAATCTTCACCCTTCAGGCTCCTGACAATAAATCAGCCTTTTTTTAAAAACTGAAAGGAGAATGCCGTGATGAATCCGTATATTCTCTCCATTGATCAGAGCACATCATGCACAAAGGCCATGCTGTTCGATCAGCACGGAGATTTTGCCGGACGATTCGATCTTCCGCACCGTCAGATAATCGACGACAAAGGCTGGGTGGAACACGATCCGGAGGAAATTTGGGCGAATCTGGTTGCGGCCGTGAAGAACCTGCTCGATAAAACCGGAGTCAGCGGAGACTCCGTCATCGGAATCGGGCTCAGCAATCAAAGAGAGACGGCAGTCGTCTGGGACAAGAGCCGCGGGCATCCGCTCTGCAACGCGATCGTATGGCAATGCGGCAGAGGCAGGGAAATATGCGGGCGCATCAATGCTCAGGGCAAAGCCGGGCTGGTTAAACGCTCGACCGGCATAAACCTGTCCCCGTATTTCTCGGCGGCGAAGATAGCTTGGGTGCTGGAAAATGTCCCCGCGGCGAGACAGGCGCATGAAGCCGGCACCATTTGCTGTTCGACCATGGACAGCTGGCTGATATATAAAATGACTCGCGGGGAATCGATAAAGACCGATTGCTCCAACGCTTCCCGCAGCCAGTTGATGAACATCTCATCTCTCGTGTGGGACGATGAAATTTGCGCGCTGTTCGAAATTGATCCGGCCGCGCTGCCAGAAATTCGCGATTCCAACGATTTGTTCGGCTACACCGATTTCGACGGAGTTTTGCCGCGGGCGGTGCCTATACGCGCGGTCATGGGAGACAGCCACGGCGCGTTATACGGACAGGGCTGTCTTCTTCCGGGAATGATAAAGGCCACTTACGGCACGGGGTCTTCAGTGATGATGAACGTGGGCGAAACGCCGGTGTTCAGCGAAAAGCTCGTCACTTCTCTCGCCTGGGGCATCGACGGACATGCCGGGTACGTCCTGGAGGGCAACCTCAACTACACCGGCGCGGTCATAAAATGGCTGGTGGATGAATTGGGATTACTGGCTTCGTCAAAAGATGCCGAGAAGTTAGCCAGGGAAGCGCGGGAGGTCGATGGGTTGTATTTGGTCCCCGCTTTTTCGGGATTGGGCGCGCCATATTGGGATGATAATGCCCGCGCGATGATCTGCGGTCTTGACCGCGCTTGCGGGAAGGCGGAAATCGTCCGTGCCGCGGAAGAGTGCATAGTGTATCAGATTACCGATATTCTTCGCCTGATGAAAGCGGCGGCGGGGCTGGATATTCAAACTCTGCGCGTGGACGGCGGCCCCACACGCGACGGTTTTCTGATGCAGTTTCAAGCTGACATGGCGGGCGCCAGGGTTTTTGTCCCAAGCATTGAAGAGCTGTCCGGCATGGGCGTGGCTTATGCCGCCGGAATTTCGCTGGGACTTTACAATCCGGATGAAATTTTTGATCGCCCGGCAGGAACGGAGTACACACCGGCAATGGACGAACAAAGGAGGGACGCCCTTTACGACGGGTGGCTCAAAGCTGTGAGGAAAACGTTGACGATTTGAGAGCGGCGACCATTTTATGAAGATTACGTTCAGAAAAACCGTGGCGGCCGCATTGTTTGTCAGCATGGTTTTTTTGTGCGTCAAATTCTGACGCGGCGATCAGCGATCAGGATTTCTTCAACCTTGAATCCCGAATCGTCGAGATGCCGCTCGACGCCGGCGCGAATATTGTCGCGAAAGACAATAAAGGAGAAAACGCCTGCCACTACGCACAAAAAAACGACGATATCAAAAATTCCGAGACTTACAAAAAACTCGCACAGGCCAACTTCATTAAATGGATATTTCTGGGATGGGCTATTGGCATAATAAAGTTACCCGATTACCTCCTGATAGACCCTTCGGAAGTTTCCTCCGAGTATTTTTCCAGCCCGCTCGTCGCTGTAACCATTCTCGAACAAAACCGCCGCGAGGAGGATTATTTCGCCGTGATCCTTCAAGGTATCACGGGATTCTATGCTGGGCGGGGACTTGTGTATATCCGCCAGTCTGTCGCAGATATCGAGCCCCAGGCCGACAAAATCGTCGCCCACGAGACGTACGATGTGGTCGATATGCGCGAACAGGTCGTCCGCGCGCACATCTTTGCTGTCCTTGTCCGCTACCGCGAACGAGCATCCGTTCATGCCGACCGCGCCGCCGTTTTCCGCCACCATTTTTATCTGCTCGTCGGTCAGATTCCTCATCGAACGCGCGAGCGCGCGGCAGTTTGAGTGCGAGGCGATGAACGGGCGCCGGGTGAAGCGCGCCACGTCGGATACGCCCTCGTCGTTTAGGTGGCTGATGTCTATCAACATGCCAAGGCGTTCGGCCTCCGTCAGCAGCTCCACGCCGAAATGTGTCAGTCCGCCCTTCAGTCCCTCGTCGAGCGGATGAAATGAGCATCCGTCGGCCGCGTAGTTTCGCCTGCTCCAAGCGAGCCCGAGCGCGCGGACGCCTATGCGGTGAAATACCTGCAGCAGGGCTATGTCCGCGCCTAGCGGGTCCGCGCCCTCGAAAGAGACGATGATGCCGACGCGCCCGGCAGCGTTCGCCGCGTCAACATCCGCCATCGACGTGCAGAGCGATATCTTGTCCGGTTGCTCGCGTTCCTCGGACATGAGAGCGGAAAACTGGTCGAGCGCCTTTCGGAGCCCCATCTCCGGCAATTGCCACGAGTGAATGAACAGGCTCGACACGACGCAATTCACGCCTCCCGCGAGGAAAGGCCCCTCGTGTCTTGCCGAATAGACACACGCTTCGCCAGTCCCGCGGCTGTCGTCGAAATCCATCGCCAAATCGTAATGCGCGTCCATGACGAAGTTGTTCCGCACAAATTCCCTCGCTCTTTCGAGGTATCGTTCGTCCATGACGAAATTTATTTGCTCTTTCCCTGGTTTGCCACCGCCGCTGCCGCGGCTTCGATAGCTTCCTTGTCGCCGAGATAATAATGCGTTATCGGCCTCATGTCGGCGCCGAGTTCGTAGACGAGCGGGATGCCGGTCGGGATGTTGAGTTCGAGGATATCCTTGTCGGATATATCGTCGAGATGTTTCACCAACGCCCGCAGGCTGTTGCCATGGGCCGCTATGATTATGCGCCTGCCGGCTTTTATCTCGGGGACTATCGTCTCGTTCCAGTAAGGCAGCACGCGCGCCACCGTGTCCGCCAGACACTCGCCCGCCGGAATTTCGTCGGTGCCGAGCCCCCTGTACCTGGGGTCGGCGGCGGGAGAGCGCTCGTCGTCGCGAGAGAGCAGAGGCGGCCGCACGTCGTAGCTGCGCCTCCATATCTTGACCTGTTCGTCGCCGTACTTAGTCGCCGTCTCGGTTTTGTTCAATCCCTGAAGCCCCCCGTAGTGGCGTTCATTGAGCCGCCACGAGAAATCCGTGGGAATGTACATCTCGTCCATCTCCTCCAGCGCGAGCCACAGCGTTTTTATGGCGCGCTTGAGGACGGACGTGAACGCCCTGTCGAACGAATAGCCGTCCTTCTTCATCTGTGCCCCGGCGGCGCGGGCCTCTGCAACACCTTTATCCGAGAGCGGGACGTCCGTCCACCCCGTGAAACGGTTTTCTTTGTTCCACTGGCTCTCGCCGTGACGCAGCAAAACGATTTTATACATGAGACAGCCTCCTCAGCTTTATTATGATTATTATCATTCACCGTGGTATATATTATACGAAATGGCCCGCCGGGTAAAGCTGAAGACGAAACCTCCGTTTGACACGTTTCACGCCGGATGATATATTTTAATATGTATATACACACATAACATTATGTCCGCAAATGCCGGGATTAGGAAACAGCATCAGCGGTCTTATAAAACGAACGGAAATGATTATATGCCTCTTGAATCGGATATCAAACGAAAATCGGAAGAACTCGGAATCCACAAATGCGGCATAATCAAGCCGGAGGCGATGTTGAATTATGCCGTATACGGAAAAGGGCTCCTGGGTGAACATCGTGGCGTGGGCGACCGACGCGGAAACTGAGATGATCGGCGAGAGCGCTTTGCCGCCATGTCCGGACAATTGCGACAGGTGCATCGGCGCGTGTCCCACATCAAAAAAGAATCCCTTTGGAGATGGAAGCTGAACGCGATCCCTGTTTTGGCAAACGCCGGCGCGCAGGCGGGGATTGAGCATATTGAAATGTCTGTCAGCGACATCGTTGATATAACTGGATTGAATGAACGAGACATACTATCGCTCCAATAATGAAAAGACCGGCTGGCAGTCGGCGCGCGATTTTCTGGGGGAAGGCATCCTTCTTGACTCCGTGATAAAATCGACGCCCGAGACGCCGTCCACGCAGACGGATGCGAAAATTGCGGCGCGCGCCGGCGCGCCGCACGGTACTGTGTTCGTCACCGACTTTCAGAGCGCGGGGCGGGGGCGGCGTGACAGGGTATGGATCGCCAGGCCGGGCTTGGATTTGACCTTCTCTGTGATACTGAGGCCCGAGATCGAGCCGCGACTCGCTCCGCTGTTGAACCTCGCTGCGGCGCTGTCGGTATGCCGTGCGGTGGGAGACTTTTTCACGGAACCTCGCGCGGTCTCCATAAAATGGCCGAACGACGTGCTTGCGCGCGGCAAAAAAATATGCGGCATAATCTGCGAGACTGCCGGCGGGGTGGAAAAGCCCGGCTGGGCGGTGCTTGGAATAGGATTGAACGTGAACGGCACGGCGGCCGATATGCCGCCCGACGCGCCCGACAAACCGGAGGCAGCCTCGATGTTCATGGAGTGCGGACGTTTATTTCATCTGCCGGAACTTCTGGGCCGTGTCCTCACGTGTCTTGACGAATACACCCGCCTCATCGGCAGCGAAGGAGACCGCGCGCGGCTGCTCTCCCTTTACGGGGAAAATTGTTCGACATTGGGTTCCGGAGTTAAAGTGATAACCGACGAGGGAGAATTTTTCGGCACGGCGTCCGGCATCGAAGACGACGGCGCGATAACGGTTACGGATTCCGAAGGGCATGCGGCAACATTCCGCGCCGCCGATGTGGTGCATTTAAGATCCTTGGGCATGTTCGAAAACTCAAGCCAGGATCGGCAGCGAGCCTGATGATGAAGTCGAGAGCGCACTTGACGCTATGACCGGTTGCAAACGCATAGACATGCTTGTGTGAATTGCCGAAAGCAAGATTATAGTCGCGGAAAAGATGCTGCGAGCGGCTTTCCCATAGACCTGATCGTGCGGCACACAGGCCTGGCTTCGTCAGAAACCGAGAGCCTGATTGAGGGTGAAATCAAGGACAGACGCGAAGAAAAGTTCGACACCGCAGTATATTGAGGGCCTGAATTCTCGTCTGGCTCTTGTTGATATAAAAGAAAGGTGAGGAAAAAGAAGTCACAAACCACCGCTTCAAGCGGTGGTTTGATTTAGCCCTATAAGGGCCTATTGCTGGCTACGCCTAAAAGGTGTTGTCCCGAAAGCCAAAACCTTTGCCTGCCGCCCCTAAAAGG
>JAISXR010000144.1 GCA_031270375.1 Synergistaceae bacterium
GGAAGATTTCACAGCAGTACCTCAAGATACGGCCTGATCAGCTTTGCCACGCGGAATTTTTCCGCATACTTCATAAGCTTGGGTATGTTCTTCTTGCCTGTTGAATACCGTTTTATCGCGTCAGTGATGATTGCTATGTCCGTTTTGGAACGGCTGCGCACCGCATCGCAGATCGCGCGTTCAGCGTCGTAGCAGGCGATGCTGTTTCCAAAGGCCGTAACGCGCGCTGTCATTCCTATTTGATAAAGTTCCCTGCTGACGAAAAACACTGACGCGGGGAATTCTTTCAAGCGCCGCGCGTTATAGCCGGAAGGGACGGTGACGCTCGGCACAAGCGGTTCCAGGTCAGATAAATCATGCAGAAACAGCGCGGTATCGTGTGAGAATACGGCGCGTCCGTGTTTGAATTGGAGACGGTACATCGTGTCGTCATAACAACCTTCCGCCAGGTATGCCCCCCTGCCGAGACGTTTCAGGCAACCGCTTCTCGCCATTTGAGGAAGATAATCCCTTGATATTCCGGCGTCAGTGATATATTTGGTAAAGATCAGCCCGCCGTGTTCTTCGATCAGTCTGTTCACTACGCTCTGCTTACTTTCCATACTCCCACCACACAATTCATGCAAACGTGCTTATATTATAAATAGGATAAGCACGTTTGTCAAAAATGTAATGAATCATCCATAAACGACACGATATAATGAGCATATCACGATGGTGGGCTACCTTTCAGTTGCGTCAGTTGCGTGCTGGAAGGTTTATGCCCACCATATTTTATCTCTCAAGTGTATTTCAATTATGCCAGCTTCACGCTTCTTTCGAGAGTAGTTTTTTCTCCAACAGTTCTACGGCTCTCATTTTAGCCTCTGGCGCCAGATGCGCGTAGCGCAATGTCATTTTCATATCGGCATGTCCCAGCAATTCCCGCACTGTATTGAGGTCAACACCCTCCATCATCAGGTGGGAAGCGAAGTCATGCCGCATGTCGTGCCAGCGGAAATCCTTGATTTGCGCCTGTTTCATCAGCAAATCCCATGAAGTCTTGCAACTTCCCATCTTTTTTCCACTCTTTGGGGAAGGAAACACAAGGTTGTTCGGGGCGGTATGCTTCAACTGGTTTTTCCACCGGGAAAGCGTGTCTAAAGCCACTTTGTTCATCGGCACGTAGCATTGCTTGCCGGACTTTGCTGAATCCGCCCGAAGCAGTATCGTCCTGTCATCAAAATTTATATCCTCCCATTTTAGCGACAGGATAGAATTTCGGCGGATGCCCGTCGACAGGCTCAACAATACGAGCGGTTTGAGGTGATCGACAAAATCTTTGTCCTCAAAACCTGGGACACGTTTTACCGATTCGTCAATTCCTGCCACGTCAACTGGTTCAAGTTCACCACTACGCTCTACTCGTCGATAATTGGCGGGCTGTTTTACGAAACGGCCGGCGTGGACAGGATGAACGTGTTCATATATGCCGCGATAGTTTTTGCGAGGTACATGATGTTCACGTCGGAAAACCGGGTACTGATAGACGGGCGGACATTCGGGGAATTGTTTTATGACGTCCGCGATGAACTTCCGGACATAACATGGGAAGAAGCGTTCAGGATTTTGATGAAACTGTTTGCCGCGGCAACGACGGAAAAGCTGTTTTTGACGGAGGACGAACCGCAAACGCTTCTTGAAAATTTCTTGAGTGCGTTGCCCGAGACATTAAGATTAAAGGAACGAAAATGCGCGTGAGCGGTTCTTTGTGCTTGCTGGTTATTGATTTATCAAGGTGCGAGCTGCTTTTCTAAGGTGCGAAGTTTGAGATGATTATTCCCGACTCCTCCTCGCCGTCAAGGTACGCGGAGAAATCCCCCTCGTAAATTCTGACCGCCGGATGATTGCCCGTCCTGTACCGGCGAGAATCCAGCCAATCCTTGTGGTACCTGTTTCCTCCCGCGCGTCCGAATACCGGCAGATACAGGATGCCGTCCGCGTCCATGTCGAGGAAAAAGTGCGTTCCGAAGGACAGTTCCGGCGAAAAACTCAGGTCGGGCACGCTTATCTCCACCAGCACCCCGCAATTGCATATCTCGTCATACCTCACCGGCACCCCGAGCATGGGATTTCGGCTTCCCCATCTGCCGGGCCCGGCGAGGATATATTTTTTGCCGGCGAGAATTTTGTTCGCCTCGCCGACCGCGCGGGCCGCACCCGAAGGATTCCACTCGTCCCTGTAAAGAGCGGGGTCCACGTAGACCATATGCGTGACGTTTTCGAGCAGCCCATTGCTGACCATTCTGTCGCTCCTGAAGATCACCCGTTCTTCGGGGATATCGGGGATCTCCACGCGGGCAAGTTCCTGGTAGGAGGCCAGCGGGCGCATCTGAAGCACGCAAAGTTTTTTCGACGGCACGGTTTCATAGGAAAATTCGATGTCCACCGGGAAACCGGCCGTCTCTTCCATGTATTTCAAGAGGGCTTTAGACGTGTCGAAAAGCGCGCGTTCGCGTATGTGCAGCTCCGGAAAGGAAAAAATAGGGCGCGTCGGTACTTCGGGTTCCGCGTAGGTGGAGTATAAATAGTCGTCCCCGTAATATTGCGCGTAGGCGCCGAAATTTCTGTGCTCCTTTTCCAGAAATTTCGCGAACACCGTCAGGTTTCCGGTGGAGAATTCCCCATGTTCCATATCGATGTAGTCGAAACACTCCTGGCTGGCGGAGGCGATCTGCGAGGGAAGCCCGCCTTCGGGACGCAGTGACGGGTTGGTCAGGTAGAAGGTACGCGCGGCGCAGCGGTCCACGGTTCTTGTACCCAGGCCGAAACAAAGCCTCACAAGACCGTCCTCCTTTTTTATTCGGGGGTTCGGGCGGCGGAACACACGGGAGAAAAGCGTGCCGGCGAGTTCGGGATAGAAGTAGTTATAGTGGCGTCTGCCCGCGACCGCCTGGATTATCACGGCCATGGACTCGCGCTCGTTCAGTATCCCATGCTTTTCGCGGTATGCACGCGGCTCGGGATTGAACATCGAGGCGAATACGCCGCGGACGGCGCGTTCCAGTATATCGCGGCGCTCCGACATGGAGCCGATGTTGGGAGAAAAACAGGTCTCGTATTTTCCGGCGAACGCGAGCGCTGAGGAGTCCTCAAGCAGCGAACTCGATCTCACGGCGAGCGGGGGAGAGCCGATCTCGTCGAAACGCTCCAGCACGCGCCACAGTTCGGCTTCGAGCGCCGGGGAAAAAGGCGTGTCCAATATGGCGTTGTGCGCCCGGCTCCATGCTTCTTCGTCCGAAGGCGCGCGCACCCCGCTTCTCGATGCGTGCTCGTCGAAAATCTCGGTGGACAGCACTATAGTGAGATCGGGAAAACCGACTCCGCCGAGCGCGTGAGAGTCCGAGATCGCTTCCGTCGCGTAGGCGAGTCCCTTCGCTTTGCCGCCGCACCGCCCGGTTCCGATGATGGAGTCATTGACGCGGAAGAATTCCTCAGCGCGGTAATTGTCGAAATTGTCCTCCGATACGCTCAAAGCTTCCCTGCCCCCTTGCCGCCATTTTATGGTTCACTCAGTCATTATGTGCTAAACTATATCATCATATCATTTTTTTGTGTGACGAGGAGGCTTAATATTGAATCTCCCAAGGGTGATAATAGCCGACGAACAAAGACCCGGCAAAATTATGTCGGGCGTGCTCATAGCGAACGCGCTTAAAAACATGGGCTATAAACTGAGGCTATTTTTGGGTAATGTCGACGAAGTATCGCTTCGCTTACTGCAGTTGACGTGTAATCAGCAGGTCACTCTCCTCGATCCGAAGCTGTGTGACGGAAGGACGAATTTGAGGTGGCTCTTTCAGCAGGCGGCCTCGCCGGACTGCCTGAACCTCGTGATAACGACTCTGGGGGGGCGCTGGATGGAGGACGCCCCTTTTCGCATACCCAGGGAATGCCTGCTCCTGGCCGAATGGCTCGAATGCGAGATGATCCCGGTTCTATATGGAGATGCGTCCTCCGCCCTCACCGTGCGCACTCTCAACGAAGTTCTCACGGCCCTCTGCAAAAACGACGGTGTCGGCGTTCATGGCGTCCTGTTCCGGTCGGTTTTGAACGACAGAGAGTATGAACTGGTCGACAGGGAAGCGGGCAGGTTGTTTACCATTATCTCGGTGGGCTCCATTCCGAAAAACTTGGACAGGGACGCGCCGCCTCTTTCGGCCATGTTCTCCGGTGCCGCGAAACAATCAATTTTCCCGATAAAATCGGCGGCGCTGCAACTCATGAATATGAATTTTCGGGTCAACTGGGCCATTTTCAGCGCGCTGGCGAACCTGAACCCGAATTGGACGCCGCAGGCCAGGCTGTGTGAACCGATCACCGACAGCGGCAAAGTGAATATAGCCGTGGTACGCCACGAGACGCTCATGCTGGGAGGCGACGGCACGGAGCATCTTTTCCGGGCCTTGGGCTGCAACGTCGTCGAAGTGCCGCTCGAAGGAGACATAATCCACAACGTCCCCATACACGGCGTCTACATACCTCACGGCATGGGTTATATGGCGCTCCAGAAATTTTTCTCCAACATATACCTCAGGACGATGATAAGCAGAGCTTCAAACGGCACTTCTTTCATGATGAGCGAGGGGGGCAGCTCTCCTATACTGGGTGAAAAAATATCCATGCCGCCGGCGGGCGAGTACGGCATTGACGCGCGAGGATTCGGGATATTTCCTTATGACAGCATCTATAGGTCGGGACAGGCAGGCATCCTTCAAAAGGCGGTCGCCACCCGTAAAAAACTGAATCCCCTGATAACCGGTTCGCAGGAATGGGTGTGGGGGTACTTGTCGTCGAATATGGGCATCGAATCGAAAATAGCGGGGGACGAGTGCTGGGAGACGAGGGAAAGCCTGGATGGGAAACAGCTCGGTATCGACGGCTGGTGCAAGGGAAGGGTACTAGCCTCGTCTATGAGACTGGAGCCGTGGAGCGCGCCCGTTTCGTTCAGGCGCTGGCTGGAAGGTTGAAGATGATAAACGTGGACGCGGCGAAAATCGGAGAGAAACTGCTCTCCGAGACGGAGGGTGCGGCGCGCGAGCTTGTGGCGTGGAGAAGATACTTTCATCAGTTTCCCGAGGCGGGGCTCGACGAACATCTCACTTCGTCGAGGATAGAATCGGTACTCGCTTCCATGCCCGGCATGGAAGTGGTCAAGGGGTTCGGCATAGATACCTGCGTGATAGGGCGCATTGGAGGAAAGTCGGGAGGCGGTTCGCTCGCGTTCAGGACGGAGATGGACGCCGTGGAGGTGCGCGAGGACACGGGTCTTCCGTTCAGCTCGAACGCGGATCACCTGTCCCACGCGCAGGGACACGACGCCCACATGGCGTCGCTTTTGGGAACGGCGCAGTTGTTGTCCGACCACCGAGACGCCCTGGAACGCCCGGTGGTCTTTATTTTCCAGCCGGCCGACGAGGGCAAGGGCGGCTCCAGATATCTGATCGAAGCGGGCGTGCGGGAAAAATACAACATAGAAAAGATGCTGTGCATCCATTGGGTGCCGTATCTGCCGTATGGTCAGATTTTCACGAATAACGGCGGCGTGACCGCCTTCACGAACAAACTCCACATCGGTCTCGCGGGTCAGGGGGGGCATGGAGCCACGCCTCACCTCGCATCTGATACCCTTTATCTGTCGGCCCTCATGCAGATATCCCTGCAATCCGTGCTGACGAGAGAGGTGGACCCGCAGAAAACGGCGGTACTGTCGTTCGGCCGCATAGAGGCAGCCGAAGTTTACAATGTCATCGCCGGGGAGGTCGACCTGTGGGGGACCCTCAGAACGACCGACCGCGAGACGCACCGTTTCCTCAAAAAGCGCATAGAAGACGTGGTTCGAGCCATGGCTCACGCCGCGCATGTGTCGGCTTCCGTGGAATATACGCTCGACTACGGGCAGGTTATGAACAACGAAGAGCTGGTCTCCGATATTTTCAGGATAGGAACGCTGCTCACCGGCAGTGAGGGTATGTGCAGGCTCGAGTCTCCGCTGCTGGTGGGAGAGGATTTCTGTTATTATGCCGAGCGCATCCCCAGTTGTATGATGTTCCTTGGTACGGGAATGGAATATGGACTCTATCACACGAGATACGACATACCGGAAAACCTGCTGCCGTTCGCTTCCGCGTGGGGAGCTTATCTCGCCATGTTCCTGAAATAGGGCCAAAGGGAGTGGAGGTTTTTTTTTGAACGAACGGCTGGACGAAATCATCCTGAAGGATTGCGTCTCCGCACCGACGGAATTATGTTTTTGGTGGCGAGGGACCTGGTGGTCGAGAAGCGCGCTAGAGGAGATGGCTGCCGAATGCGCCGCGATCCTGGAGCGCAGCGGTTTCACCGTCGGGCAGAGATTGGGGCTGGTGATGCCCAACTGTCCCCTCATGCTCGCGAGCTGTATCGCGGCATGGCAGCTCGGCGGTACGGTCGTCCCAGTCAATCCCCAGCTGAAACATCCGAGCGTTCCCGAATACCTGAAAAGCGTTGGGGTGTTTGGCGCGGTCGTGAGCCGGGAGATGGGGAATATGGCGGCGTATATAGGCGATTCCGGAATCGCGGCCGTGAGCGCCGACCCGGGAGACTCTATTCCCCAGATGACCGGGCACGCGGGCGAGCCGGATGCCGGCGCCCAACTCGCGGCGCTCATCCATACGCGCGGCGTGGGAGGCACGGCGAAGGCCGTTCCCATAACCCACGGGAATATCGTGGCGCTTCTTGAATCCATACTTGAAGCGATACCCAGTCTAGACGAGGACGACGTGATTTTGAACGCGATTCCGAACTACATCTCGCTCGGTTTCGTGGTGGGTGGGATACTGCCCCTCGCGGCTGGCATACCCCAGGTTCTCGTACCCTCCTTCACCCCCCCGAAAAACGCGCTGTCGGCGATACGCGAAGCGGGCGTCACCGTAATTCCGGCTGTTCCCGTGATGCTATCCATTCTGTTGGGAGGGGAAAAGCATATTGCCCCCGTGCCAAAGATAAAACTCGTCTTTTATGGAGGCGGCACGCTCATGCAGGGCGTCGCCGAACGCGTCAGAGAGGTGTTTGGCGTGACCCCGCTTTCCGGGTACGGTTTGACGGAGGCTTCGAGTGTCCTTGCGGTAACGCCGTCGGAGGACGCCGCGCGGGAGGGCACGTCGGGAAAGATACTCTCCTGCTTCGAGGCGAAAGTGGTGGACGCGTCCGGAGAACTGTCCCAATTCAACGAAGAGGGAAGGCTCTGGATAAGAGGCGGCGCCGTGGCGTCGGGTTATTACAGAACCCCCGACTTGTCATCCGAGAGATTTCGGGACGACTGGTTCGATACCCAGGATATAGTCAGAATCGACGAAGACGGATATATCACCATAGTCTCTCCCGTTTTCGACGTGATAACGGTCGAAGGCATGTCCGTATATTCCGGGGAAATAGAGGCGATACTGAAACTCCATCCCGAGATAAAAGAAGCCGCTGTCGTGGGTGTTCCGAGGGGAAGAAAGGGAGAATACGCGCGAGCCTACGTGACGCTGAAAGAGGGCAGTGAACTGAAACCCAGGGATATTCTCGCCTACGGCCGTACTCAGATGCCGAACTACAAAGCCCCCAGATCCGTAAAGATACTCGACGAATTGCCGACTGACAACATGGGCAAGGTGCTGAAGCATGAACTCAGAAATCTCTGAGAGCGCGGGCGCGGACGCGATGTTTTTCATCTTCGACACGACCCCGGAGGGACGGGTGCTTGTGACGGCTTCGCGCGCGACAATCCCGTCCGCGGCGGAAGCAGAAGAATTTCGGGATTATCTTACGGCGTGCGGCCCCGTCTCGAAATGCGATGGCGGCGACATGTGGGGCGCAGCCGGCCCCATTCTTGCGCAAAGAGAGGATTGTGTCTTCGTCAGCCGCCGAGAGCTGCCGGGGATGTTTGGGCACAACCTGTTCAAGCGTTCCTGTACCGCGTATCAGATGATGAACCTGACCGTGAAGAACAAATTCTGCGGCGCGTGCGGCGCTCCGATGCGGGATCACGCCGCCGACCGCGCGCGTTTTTGTCCCGAATGCGGCAACACGGTATATCCGGTACTAGCCGCCGCCGTCATCGTAGCTGTGGAAAAAGACGGCATGCTGCTGCTGGGGCGCAACGTAAATTTCCCCCCCGACAGATACAGCGTGCTCGCCGGATTCGTCGAACCCGGCGAGACTTTGGAAGAAGCGGCGCGGCGTGAGGTATACGAGGAATCGCGGGTGGTCATAAAAAACGTCCGCTACTTCGGAAACCAGCCCTGGCCTTTCCCCAATTCGATGATGTTCGGTTTCAACGCCGACTGGGAGAGCGGAGAACCGACCCCCGACGAGCACGAGATAACCGACGTTCGCTGGTTCGAGCCGACATCCCTCCCGAACCTGCCCCCCCCGATAAGCATATCGCGAAAACTGATAAACGGCTGGCTGGAGCGAGTTGCTGGTCACATATAAATCTCTGTTAAAAACATCTGGTATGAGGAGGATTCACCTTAGTGTTTTCTACAGTTTATTTATAGTATTCATGTCACTTTAAAAGTCATTTATAGCAAACTTTGTCCCTTGCGGTAGAATCCTGACGCTCTTTCAAGGCGTGAATGGACACTGACGGACCGGGTGAGTACCTGGAGCCATCTCTTGTACTCGTTCAAGCCTAGTCTGTCACGGCAAATCAAGGCTTGAATAAATACAAATCTGGTTATTCGTCATTTTCTTCCGAGACTTTTGCGAATGTGTT
>JAISXR010000219.1 GCA_031270375.1 Synergistaceae bacterium
GGCGGCATCAACCTCGCCGCCGGAATGAAAGTCGCCGTCGCCAAACCGGGCGCCATGGTCAAATGGCACGGCGAGGGAGAGCTGGTCGCGATAAAGAACGCCAAGGTGCGCGGGATCGAAAGCTACGGGATGATTTGCGCCTCGTCGGAGATAGGGTTATTCGACATGTTCCCGTTCGACGAGGACGCGACGATCGTAGACCTGTCGGCCTTCGACGCGCCTCCGGGCACGCCGCTCCCGGAAGCGCTGGGACTCGGCGACGTGATACTGGAGATAGACAACCGCTCGCTGACAAACCGCCCGGATCTCTGGGGACACTACGGGATAGCCCGCGAGATATCGGCGCTGTACGGTCTGCCGCTGGCCGAATTCGCGCCATACGAGCCGCGGCCAGCTGATCCGTCTTTCACCGTCGAAATCGACGACCCGTCGAGGTGCTTCCGCTATATCGGCGTAAAAATAGAGGGCCTGTCGGTAAAGCCGTCTCCTTTCAAGGTGCGGAGCCGCCTATGGAGAGTGGGGATGCGCCCGATAAACGCCATAGTCGACATCACCAACTACGTCATGCTGGCGGTGGGTCAGCCCACTCACGCTTTCGACTCGGACAATATAAAGGGGCACATCACGGTGAGACGCGCGCGCGACGCCGAAAAACTCCTGCTTTTGAACGGCAGGGAACTCAGCATGTCGGGCGAGGATATGGTCATCGCGGACGATGAGGGCGCGGTCGGACTGGCCGGCGTGATGGGGGGAGCCAAGGACTCGGTGCTTCCGACCACCGACAAGGTAATTCTCGAAATAGCGGATTTCGGGGCCATAGCCGTGAGGCACACCGCCGCGCGTCACGAGGCGCGGACGGAAGCCGCGATAAGATACGAAAAGGGCATCGACCCCGAACGCGGCGACATCGCGCTCTCCCTTTCGATGAAAATGTTCGCCGACTTCTTCCCCGGCATGACGGTGACCGGCTTCCACGACAACTACCCGGCAAAACCCGAACGCGTCTCGGTGGACGTGTCGCTCGACTGGCTGGCCGGCCGGTTGGGCAAACGCATCGAAAACGCGGACATCGAAGGTATGCTGACACGCCTCGGATTTGCCGTCACGTTCACCCCCGACGGGAAAAATATGCGCGCCGTCGTCCCAACGTGGCGTTCGACGGGCGACATCTCGCTGCCGGACGACATAATGGAGGAAGTGGCGAGGCTCCACGGGTTCGAGAACTTCGAGGCGGCCCCGATAGTCACGTCGTTCACCGCCGCGATAAACCAGCCGGAGATCGACATCGACCGCCATATTCGCGAGTACCTGGCGTACCGGTGCGGGATGCAGGAGATTTTCTCGTATCCGTGGGTGCGCGGCGAGTACCTCGACGCGATATTCCAAAGCCGCGGGGGGATGCTCTCGCTATCCACACCGCCATCCCCAGACGAAAAATACATACGCTCTTCGCTGCTGCCGGGACTGTTGAAATCGGTCTCCGAAAACGCGCGTTACTTCGACGAATTCGCGCTGTTCGAATCCGCGCAGGTCTTTAAGGACGGCGATTACAGCACCCCCTACGACAAAAGGGAATCCCTGCCCAGTCAGCGCAGAAACGCGAGCGGCGTCATAGTCGGCCGCTCCGACGAAGCGTCCGTATTGTTCCGGCGCGCGAAGGGCATCGTAGAGTGGCTCCCGAGGTATGTACACATCGAACCCCTCGCGTTCGTCCAGCGTGAAAAGCCGGTCTGGGCCGATGCCGTCGTGTGGCTGAATATTATTTCAAACGACGCCGTGATCGGCAGCTTGGCGCTGCTGTCGAAGAAAACCGCGCTCGACTGTGGGATCAAAAACAGCGCCGCTGCCGTGTTCGAACTCGACATCGACGCGTTGAAGCCGCTGCCGTCACGCACAAATAAATTCGAGCACCTCCCGGAATACCCGCGCGCCGAGTATGACATCTCCATGCTGTTCGACGCGCCGGTGAAATGGGAGGACATCTACAGGGCGGTCACGTCGAAAAAAGACCCCGCCGACCTCATCCGGGGTGTCAGTTTTGTCAGCGAGTACAGGGGCAGGCAGATCCCGGAGGGCAAAAAATCGGTGACACTGCGCCTGGTCATCGGCTCGAAGTCGAAGACCCTTACCTCGGCCGAGATAGAGTCGTGCGCGGGTGCCGTCATAAAGCGCGTAAAGAAGGCGGTAGGCGGAGAACTGAGGAATTAGCGGCATTTCAGACCGTGGGCTCCCCGTAGACGCATCGGGCCTATGGGCGCCCACACCCGGCAGGGAGCAAGCTTCCCGTAGAGGCATCGGGCCTATGGGCCTGCCCCCTTGCGGGGTGTGGGGCAGCGCCCCACGGTCTTGATTCTGTTGTTTCAAATTTTCCATTTATACTTGACAGTCGTAGTAATATATGTTACAAATATAAATGTCAGATAAGTATATATTCTTAGCATATTAATTTTCGGGCGAAAGGGGTGTCGGAATGGGGCCTAAACTGTCATCGGATTTGATTCGCGGCCACACTGAGACGATCGTCCTGGGGATACTCCATCGGCGGGATATGTACGGCTTTGAGATATACAATACGATTTTGGAGCGCACCGCCGAAAGGTACGAGTTGAAGGAGACCACGCTGTATTCCAGCTACAAGCGTCTGGAGCGGGATGGCTGCATTGTGTCGTATTGGGGCGACGAAACCCAGGGGGCGAGAAGGAAGTATTACCGCATCACCGGCAAAGGCCGCGAAATATACCGCCAGAACAAGTTGGACTGGGAATTTACGCAGGAAATTCTGAACGAATTATTAAAGGAGGCAGAACAGTGAGCACGCAAAAATACATCGACGGACTGTTCGCGAATTACGAGGAGACACCGGCGCTCGCCGACTTCAAGGAGGAACTTCGCGGCAATCTGGACGAGAGGATCAAAAATCTCGTGAAGAAGGGGATGTCCGAACAGGAGGCGTTTCACAAGGCGACTGCGGAATTGGGCGATATCTCGGCGTTGGCGGATGAAATCAGTCTGAAAAAGAAGCAGGAGGTATATGAGGATATGTATATGGGGACACGCAAATATATGACGATTAAACGGACGGCGGCCTTCGTTCTCGGCGGAACGACGGTATGCTTCGG
>JAISXR010000249.1 GCA_031270375.1 Synergistaceae bacterium
GTACGGCCGTCGGTCAAGACAATATGCGAATATTGCAGGATAATCAAAAGACACGGTGTAGTCCGCGTCATTTGCAGCAGAAATCCGAGGCACAAACAGCGTCAAGGCGCGAGGAGGTAGTGAAAATATGGCACGTATCGCAGGAGTGGACCTGCCGAGGGAAAAACGAATAGAAATCGGCCTCACCTATATTTTCGGCATAGGTTTGTCGTCGTCGAAAAAGATCCTGGCCGCCACTGGCATCAGTCCCGACACGAGGGTCAAGAACCTGACCGACGACGAAGCGCAAAAACTGCGCGCCGAACTCGAGAACAATTACAAGGTCGAGGGTGATCTTCGCAGAGAGGTCAGTATGAATATAAAACGTCTCATGGATATCGGATGTTATCGCGGCTTGAGACACCGGATCGGACTTCCCGTGCGCGGACAGCATACCAAGACGAACGCGCGTACGCGCAAGGGGCCGAAGCGCACCGTCGCAGGAAAGAAGAAAGTTACCAAGTAACGAGTACGTTTCGCATGCAGGACGAGGAGGAATAATCAGGTGGCAAAAAGAGTGCAGCGCAGGGGTAAAAAGAAGGAAAAGAAGCACGTATCTTACGGCGTGGCTCATATTTACTCCACATTCAATAATACGATAGTTACCCTGACCGACCGGCAGGGCAACGCATTGTCGTGGGCTTCCGGTGGCAACGTCGGCTTCAAGGGGACGCGAAAATCGACGCCTTACGCGGCCCAGATGTCCGCCGCACAGGCGGCGAAGAGTGCCCAGGATCACGGAGTGGTCGAAATAGACGTGGTAGTGAGAGGCCCCGGCCCCGGCCGCGAATCCGCCATCCGTTCGTTGCAGGCTGCCGGTCTTCAGGTCAACGTCATACAGGACGCGACCCCGATACCGCATAACGGCTGCAGACCTCCCAAGAGACGCCGCGTTTAGGAAAATTTTTTTACGGGACCGGTTTGTTCTACGATTGGACTTTGAAAGGTGGGGGGAACGTTGGATCACGCCCGCTATGAAATAAATGTGGAAGAACGCACTCCTTCTTACGGCAGAATAGTCATAGAGCCGTTGGAAAGGGGTTATGGCGTTACATTGGGAAACGCGCTGAGAAGAGTTCTTTTGTCCTCCATATCGGGAGCCGCGATCACGGCGATACGCGTGGACGGCATTCTTCACGAATTTTCGACCGTGCCGGGGGTCAAGGAGGACGTGATCGAACTCCTCATGAACGTGAAGCACGTGCCGGTTCGTTCGTATTCATCGGAATTTCGGATATTGCATCTCGAGGCCGAAGGCCCGAAAATTGTGACGGCAGCGGATATAGAACCCGACAGCGAAGTCGAGTTTCCGTCGCAGGATGCCCTGATATGTCATCTTGCCGCGGGGGCCAAGCTTTCCATCGATTTTTACGTCGAGTCGGGAATAGGCTACGCTCCGCTCGACAGGCCGAGGCCGTCGTATCTGCCCGTTGACGCGCTGCTCGTCGACGCCATTTATTCTCCGGCGAAGAGGGTGAAATACGAGGTACAGGATACACGCGTGGGACAGAAGACGGACTATGACAGACTGAGCCTGGAGCTTTGGACGAACGGGGTGTTGAGCCCCGAAGACGCGGTGAGGCAGGCGTCCATAATACTGAAGGATTATTTCCTCAGAATCGCTCTCGCCGTGACGCAGGACGATCCCGGCCTTCTCGGAGAGATAAAAAGTTCCGACCTGAAACAGATCGAGAAGGGCTCTGTCTCCGAAGTTGCCATAAAGAATTTCATGAAACTTGGGGACAACCCCGCGTACGCGCGCCCCGTTCGGGACCTTGAGCTGTCAGTGCGCAGCGAGAACTGCCTCATGCGCGGAGGTGTGCATTTCATCGGGGAACTCGTATCGCGCTCACGGGGGGACCTTCTGAAGATAAGGAACCTCGGCAAAATATCGCTCCGGGAAATAGAGGAGAAGCTCACCAAATTCGACCTGACGCTCTCCGGTGAAGTCGACGACGACGATACCGACGAAGAGCATTTTTAAAAGAAACGGAAAAAACAGCAAAGGGGTAAACTCGAATGAATCATCGAATGAATCTGAGGCATCTTGGGCGTTACGGTTCGCACCGGCGTGCTATGCTCGGAAATTTGGCCGCCAGCCTGTTCGTCGAGGGGAATATAGTGACCACCGTCACTCGCGCCAAAGAGCTTCGCCGTGTGGCCGAAAAACTCATCACAAAGGCGAAATCGGGTACGCTTGCCGACAGACGCCTCGTGATAGCGCGTATGCCGCACAAAAAAGCCGTGAATTCACTGTTCAGCGATATTGCGCCGCGTTACGCCAACCGTCTCGGCGGATACACGAGAATAGTAAAACTGGGAAACAGGGTCGGGGACGCGTCCCCGATGGCGGTTATACAGCTCGTGGAATAAAAAGGTGGGAGTATGCCCGATATTTTTCATCCGGGGGGCTCGATATTCCTATAAAGGCGCTTCTTCTCCGGCGATAGAGGATGTGAGCCTGAGCGTGGCATCTGGTGAATGGGTGGCACTCCTCGGGACTAACGGGTCCGGGAAATCGACGCTCGCGAAGATGATGAACGCCCTGTTAGTACCGACGCAGGGCGTTTGTTACGTCTCGGATATGGATACGTCCGACGCCGAAATTTCCGCGCCGATAAGGCAGAACGTGGCTTTGGTGTTCCAAAACCCCGACGATCAGATAGTGGCAAGCATCGTGGAGGAAGACGTCGCTTTCGGCCCCGAGAATTTGGGCCTTCCGCCGGAAGATATCCGCGCCAGAGTGGAACGTGCCCTGCGGTTGACCGGCCTGTCGGAGATGCGGCGGCGCAGCTCCTACTCCCTTTCCGGAGGACAGAAACAGCGCTTGGCGCTGGCGGGAGCCCTCGCAATGGAGCCCAAAGCTCTGGTCCTTGACGAATCGACATCTATGCTTGATCCCGAGGGTAGGGCGTCGTTTCTGGATTGCCTGTGCGAACTGAACACGCGCGGGGTCACGATAATTCAGATAACTCATCGGATGGAGGAGGTCGTTCACGCTTCCAGAATCGTCGTCATGGCATCCGGAAAAATCGCGTGGGACGGATCACCGGCTATGTTCTGGGAGGAAAAATGCGCTGAGTTCGGCTTCGATATACCGCAGGAGCTGGAATTGCTGCGTTTGCTGAGAGCCGGAGACTTTGTGCCGGCAGGGACGAGACCCGCGGTCAATGATCTCCTGGAGGCGCTTTGTCTATAAAAGCAGTGGATATCAGATACATTTATAACGCGGGGACGCCGTCCGCCGTCACGGCTCTCGACGGAATATCCATCGAGGCCGGACGCGGCGAATGGTTGTCCATAGTCGGGCATACTGGAAGCGGAAAATCGACGCTGGCCCAGCATCTCAATCTCCTGCTTACCCCGTCCTCCGGTTGGATCTCGATCGACGGGGCGACTGTTACTCCGGATTCCCGCAGCGCGCGCGAAACGCGCCGAAAGGTGGGCCTAGTCTTTCAATATCCCGAATCTCAGTTTTTCGCCGAGACCGTGCGTGAGGAGATAGCGTTCGCCCCTTCTAACTGGGGGGTAGCGGGCGATACGCTCGACGCTTGCGTGTATGACGCCGCGTTGGCGGCCGGACTTTCACCGTCGGCGCTCGGCTCGAATCCGTTCAGCCTCTCGGGAGGCGAGAGAAGGCGTGCCGCGATAGCTTCCGTGCTGTCGATGAAGCCCGATTATCTCGTCCTCGACGAACCCACCGCTGGGCTCGACGCGTCGGGTGTGAGGGGGCTTACCGCGACATTCAGGGAGCTGTGTTCAAAGGGAATGGCTGTGATACATGTGACGCACGACATGGAGATCGCAATAATGATGAGCGACAGGATAGCTGTGCTCGAACACGGCGTTTTGGCGGTCTCGGGCACGCCTGAGCGCGTCGCGGAATATCTGTCGGAACATCCCGTAAAAGGCCTAGTGATGCCGGCTTCGGTGCGTTTCGCGCGGGGTTTGAGGGAAAGGGGCATCCGCGTGCCCCTTGCGAGCAGCGTGAACGTAATGATCGAAGCGCTCGAAGTAGCGCGTTCGCACAGGGAACGATGAAATTCACAAACGGTTTTTCCATGGGGCAGTTCGTCCCGGGCGAGTCCCGCATCCACGCCCTCGACCCGAGGTGCAAGATAATAGGCATGTTCATCCTGCTCGCTGTCCCCTTCTCGGCCGAAAAACCGCCCGATTTCATCCCGGCAGTCTTTTGTCTTTACGCCATTTCCGCCACCTCCGGCATCCGGTTTGCCACGTTGCTTCGCGCGGGCCGTCCCGTGCTGTTTCTCATCGCGTTCACCGCGATACTGAATCTGTTCTGGACGCCGGGACATGAGATAGCGCGCCTCGGTCCGATGCGCTTTACCTCCGAGGGCTTGACGCTCGCGTTTTGCATGAGCCTGCGGATATACTGCCTCGTGATGATGGCTGCCGCCCTGATGATGACGACGAGCCCAATGGATTTCGCGAGCGGAGCCGAACGCCTCATGTCGCCGCTCGCCATTCTGAAATTCCCTGTCTCCGAGATCGCGATGATGATGACGATAGCGCTCAGGTTCATTCCGACACTTTTCGAAGAATCAGAGAGGATAATGAAAGCCCAGATATCGAGGGGAGCGGATTTCGAGAGCGGCGGCCCGCTCAAACGCGCGCGCGCCTATATTCCGATTCTGGCGCCTCTTTTCATTCAGGTTTTCATTCGCGCCGACAACCTCGCCACCGCGATGGAGTCGCGCTGTTATGTGCCGGGCGCTCCGAGAACCAGGCTGAACCCGCTCGTGTGGCATTCCCGCGACACCGCCGCGATGACCTGCGTCATCGCGTCCCTCGTGTTTTCACTCGTTTGGAACAGATATATATACCGGTTGGCTGCCCTGTTATGTCCAGAATGGCTCTTCTGATATCGTACGACGGCGGGCCGTTTTCGGGGTGGCAGTCCCAGCCCGGAGGCATCGGTGTGCAGGACGCCGTCGAATCGGCGCTCTCGAAAATAGGCGAGACATCGCGGATAACCGGCGCGGGGCGCACGGACGCCGGCGTCCACGCCAGAGGCCAGGCCGCTCATTTCGACGCGTCCCGCGAGTGGGAGCCGCGCCGGTTGGTTCTCGCGATTAACGCGCATCTTCCAAAATCGGTCTCGGTGATGAAAGCGTACGCGGTAAAAGACGGTTTCGACGCGCGCAGAAGCGCACTGTCGAGGGAATACCGCTATTTCATCTGGAACGCGAGCACATGTTGCCCACATATCAAGCCTTACGTATATTGGCTTCACGGAACTCATTACGACTGGGACGCCGCCGCCGCCGCCGCGTCGCTGATGGAGGGCCGGCATGATTTCGGCGCCTTCTGCCGCGCCGCCGACAGGCCGGACAATACCGTGCGCACAGTGAAACGCGCGCTGATAAGGAGACGGGGGAGTCTCGTCACGTTCAAAATCACGGCCGACGCGTACCTCACCAATATGGTGAGGATAGCGGCTGGCAATCTTTTGTCCATCGCGGAACATAAACGGGACGCCGATTGGCTCGAATCGCTCCTGAACGGAGGGGAACGGAGCGAGAGTTCCCGCACTCTGCC
>JAISXR010000257.1 GCA_031270375.1 Synergistaceae bacterium
CGCGACCTCTCTCCGATTCTGCATAATAATAGAAGTCGATGACAGCCTTGTATTCACAACAGAGTTTGTGGTATGCGCCTTTTTTGAATAGTTGCTGTCGGCGTGAACCGTTAGGGAGCCGCCCTTCCAGATCGAACTGTGCAATTAGCGCGAGAAGCTTTTGCCTGCGGGCAAGCCTGTCGCCTGTAATGCCTATCCTCTCGTACTCGCTGCATACTCCGATATAACTCGATGCCGCTCCAGAATCGGTTAGCTGAAGTACATACTCAATTTCACGACGTACCCTGCTAATGTAGTCCTTGCTGTACCCTACTTCTTCCATATGGGAAATCAGATCAGGGTACTTTCCCCTAAGGTTGGTAATTGCCATGATGATACCTCCTATCAAAAGATAAGGATAGTAAACATCATTCAGCAAATAAAATCCAAACATTTCTGGCTTTAAATCATTGCAATGTATGCGTCATTGTCCAATAGTTTGGATTTCTTCTAAGTTCATATAACCGATAAAATCCAAACGTTTGGATTTTATCGGGAAATTTGCCGCGCCGGGATATGAGGAACCGGAACCGAAGCCATACGACCCCGTGGAACATCAGCGGGAAATCTGGCGTAATTATTACCACCGGCACAAGGAGGAAATCCGCGTGGAAAAAGCCATACGCGCCGAGGAAAAGAAAAAAGCGAAGCTGGCGGCCATGCCGGTGAAAACCCCTGAGGAAATAGAAGCCGAACAGGAAGAAAAGCTGCGGAAAAAGCGCGAATATCACCGAAACTACCAGCGCGAGTGGCAACGCAGACGAAAAAGCATGAAAACTCTTGACAAAACCGAACATGAAATGGCAATATAATGTATAAAGACGTTATTAGGCTTAAACAGACGGTTATTTACAGATTTAACCATAAAACTTTAGAAACTGCTGCTTTGTGAGGATAGCTCTAAGGATGGTTACTTTACATAATGAAAATCTTTACGTAACCTTTACTTTCGGCACTGTAAGGGCGCGTATTGAGGTGATTGATTGAAAGCCTTGCGCAAGCCAATTTCATTATGGACGAAACAAATATTTTCCCGTTATCTACGTACAGACTTCGCGGCGAACCAATTCTCTGAATAGCCTGACGCAACGCGTCCTCAGTTCCCGTCTTTTGACGTGACGTCTACGGCTGCCATACTTATACCGTTTATTCTGCTATATAACCAAAAACTGGCAAGGGAAGCCGTTGGTAGATGTTCAAACAGCCGTTGATTTGATTGGAGCAACTCAAACAATATAAAATTTTTGTAAGTTCCCAAAATTAATTAAATCATCCGCTCCCTATTCCTAACTCCCTGAATTTGGCGCGCAGTTTTTCCTTCGCCCTGTCGAGCACGGCGGCTTCGCGTTCGGCCGTCGATTTTGCTTTGATTTTCATTTCGGCTCTCATGCCGGGTTGAGAGAGCAGATACGCTACCTTTTCGGACAGGGCGTCCGGGCCTGGGAGCATCGTTACGGCGCCCGAGCGTTTCATGATGTCGTAGGTCTCGATGAAGCTGTCGACATAGGGCCCCGACAGTATTGCCGCGCCGAGGCGCGCCGCTTCCATGGGGTTTTGGCCGTCCATGTTACCGAGCAGAGAGCAGCCAATAAAAACGATGTCGAAATATTTGTAATAGGGGCCCAGGCCGCCGAGGATGTCGGATATGTACACGCCGTGCCGCCGCGATATCTTGTCTCCCGACGATTCGAGCGACGCCGTGAAGCCGAACGACCTCGCGAGTTCCAGCACCTCCCCGCCGCGCTCAGGGTGGCGGGGGACTATCACCAGCAGCGCTCCCGGAAATTTATCTCGTATCGCCCTGTGGGCGCTCAATATATGTTCCTCCTCGCCGCGATACGTCACGGAGGCCATCCACGACGCTCTGCCTCCGGCCGCCGACTCGATTTCCGTGACCTTGGCCGCGTCGCACGGCAGGGGGGGGGCACCGTATTTCAGGTTTCCGACGCAGTCGACCGACGCCATTCCCATGTCGGAAAGTTTTTTCGCGTCGCCGTCCGATTTAGCGAGCGCATACGCGAACGTGCTCATGAGACACGCCGCCGCCGCGCGATGACGCATCCAGCGTTCGTAAGACCGGTTCGATATCCTGCCATTGAGGAGTATCAGGGGAATACGCCGTTTATGGGCCGACAGGAGCAGGTTGGGCCAGAAATCGCTGTCGATGAAAAATCCAGCCGACGGTCTCCAGTGGTCCAAAAAACGGTTCGCGTACGCGCCGCGGTCGAGGGGCAGAAATTGGTGAAACGCGCGCGGCGAGGCCAGCTTCGCCTCCATGTTCCGCGCCGCTGTCACGTTGGTAGTCGTGACCAGCGCGCTGGCACCGGGAAATTCCTCCAGCACGAAATCTATCATCGGCATGGCGGAATTGCTCTCTCCGACGCTGACCGCGTCGAACCAGAAGACGGGGCCTTCCGGGCGCTGCAGAGTCGCGATTCCCAGACGTTCGGCGCGCCGCGCCGGGTCGGCGGATTCGTGCCCCCGGGCCGCGCGGAGAGAGAGCAGCGGGCGCGCAAGCGGCGCCGCGAGAAACGTCAGCGCCCTGTAAACGGCGAACATCATTCGTGCCACACCTCGATGGAGGGGAATCCTCTCCGAGCCCTCTTTATGTGAAAGAACGGGGATATTTTCCGTCTCAGCTCCGACAACTTCCTGGTTCGCACCCACACCGCCGCTTTTTTGCCCGTCTCCTCCGGCTGCCAGTATTCATAACCCACTGACGCGAAGATGTCCGACATGGCCGCGATATCGGACGCCGCCGCTTCGATTTTGATCAAAGACGTGTATGGGGGCATCGAGAGTTCCATGCGCTCTTTGAGTTCCGACCTCCAGAATACCCTCCAGCCGTCGCTGCCCGCGCCAAGCCCCCTTTGCCAGTCCCCGCCGGGGCGTCTCGTCTGGATCAGAACGCACCGCTGGCTGGGCGAGACGCCTCGCCAACGAGACTCCCATATCAGCGAAAAGGCCCGTGCCCGCGCGTCATGTTCGCCCAACCGCGCCTCCCCGTCGGCGTCTATCCAGCCGACCATTCCCACAGGAACCTCGTCGCAGAGGAAGAGTGCGGCTCTCGTGCCTATCACCACGCAAGGCCTGGCCTCAAGAGCTGCGCGTTTCAACTCGGGTTCGGGCGTGTCGGCGAGGACGCGGAATATGGGGGCCGGGTTGGTTATCGCGGCGTCGGCGAGGGGAAACAGGGCTTCGAGCCCGGGCCTCCGCGCCGACAACAGGTACCCGGCGCAGCCGGGGCATCTGTCGGGCGCCGGCAAGTTTGCGCCGCACGATACGCAGTGAACCGCCGGCGGCGCACCCTCAAGACGCAACGCTCCGCCGCATCTGTGACATTTGAGCGGTGCGCCGCACTCCTCGCAGATTATCTCCCCGGCGTAGCCCTTGCGGTCCAATATCCAGAGCGCCCACTCGCCGCGCTCCAGAGCTGCCTCCGTCTCGCGCACGAGAGGTTCGCTGACGGCAAGTGGACCCGAGACGCCTTCCACCGCTGGCGAGTAGGCCAGTTTCATGTCGACGAAAATTACATGCCTGTCCCGGCGGACGGATAACGGAGGACTTCCCGCGTCATACTTCATGAAGGCTCTCGGCGAGGGCATCCTGCCTCCCAATACCAGTTCGGCGGACTCGAGCCGCGCGCGCGACGCAAGCAGGCTGCGCGCGTTGAAGATGGGACGCCTCACCGTGCGCCACGCGTGGCTGCTTTCGTCCTCGACCATGACGCGCGCGAGCCCGGCAAGCGGCGACATGACGGAGTTCTGCCCGCCTATGACGATCCTGCAGCCGCCCGCCGACAGACGTTTCCACACACGCCACTCGGCGCTTCCCCCCAGACGCGGATACAGCACCGTATTTTCCCTGACCTCGGGCTGAATAGCGTCGGAATTCACCACACGCTCGAAAAATTTTTTCGCGTCAGAATGGATCGGAAACGAGACCAATGTCGGCGCGCCATCCGACAAGATGGAGAGATACCGTTCGAAACGCGAGGCGTCATCCGGCTCGTAAACGAACGCCACCGACGCCGAACCGCCGCGTTTTTTTTCGCGCGCAGGGGGCCCCGCGGGTTCGCCTTTGAGAAAACCGTCGGGGAGAAGCGTTTTCATGGCGGTGCCAAAACCGCAGAGATAAGCGTCGCAGAACCATTTCAAAAGCGATATCGCGTGTTCGCCGAGCACGGGAACGTCGTCGATTGTCTCCGATATCCCGCGGATTTCCCCGCCGTAATCCGCGGCTTCACCCGCGTCGTTCCCGATCACCATGCCGACGCGCGAAGCGCGCCCGATGGGAACGCGTACGCGCACGCCGGACAGCGGCGCCTTGGCGATATCCGGCGGAAGGGAGTAAGTCAGATTGGTCCACCACGGGCCGGGAACAGCTACTGAGACAGTCTCCGCGTTCATCGCCCCGGAAGAATCGCGGCTATCGAGTCCAGAATCCCCGACGCGACCTCCCATTTGCCGCCCGAGAACGTCCGCGGCGTCATTCCGTATTGTTGCGCGAAGAATACCTCTACGCTGTTGAAGTCGGAGGCGAAACCGGAACCGGGAGTCGCCACGTCGTTTGCCGCCACGAGGTCGAGGTTTTTCCGCTCTATCTTGGATATGGCGTTTTCGCGGACATTCTGCGTCTCCGCCGCGAAACCGACGAGTATCTGCGACGGCCGTTTGCGATGTCCGATCTCGAACGCGATATCCGGGTTCTGTTCCAGTTCGAGAGTCAGGCTCGCCCCGCTCGCGGCGCCGCGCTTTATCTTCTGCGGGCTGAATTGTTTCACCCTGTAATCGCTCACGGCGGCGGTCTTGATTATCACGTCGGAATCCGGCAACGCCGACATGCAGGCGTCGTGCATATCGCGCGCGCTCTCCGCCGCTATGAACGTGACTCCCGACGGAACGCGCAGGTGCGCGGGGCCGGAAACGAGCGTCACGTCGGCCCCCCTGTACCTCGCCTCCGATGCGATTGCGTAACCCGTCTTGCCGGAACTGGGGTTTGACATATAACGCACCGGATCTACGTATTCACGCGTGGGGCCGGCGGTCACGAGGACTTTCCTGCCGGCGTAGTCCTTGTCCGCGCGCAGCGAATACCATGTTTCGTCGAGTATCGCCTCCGCCGACGGAAGGCGGCCCTTCCCCTCGTAACCGCACGCGAGAGGACCGGAATCCGGATCGACGACGCGATGCCCTCGGGACATCAGCGCAGCCGCGTTCGTTTTTGTCGCCGGGTGTGCCCACATGCGCGAGTTCATGGCCGGGAAGAAAATCTGAGGCGCCTCACAGGCCAGCATCACCGCGCCAAGAAGCGTGGAAGAATCTCCCGCGGCCGCCATTCGCAGGACATTCGCCGTGCAGGGCGCCACCACGAGCGCGTCGGCCCAGGCCGACAGGCTGATATGGGGTATCGTCCAGCCCATATCGTCGGATTTGAGGTCTTTATCCCGCCATACACGCCGCTTTATGAGCGTCGCGAGGGCGAGCGGCGATACCAGTGACGCGCCCATATCCGTGAGGACGACTTCCACCTCGCAGCCTTGCTTCAGCCACGCGCGAACCAGCTCCGGCGTCTTGTAAGCGGCGATTCCCCCGCTCACGCCCAGCAGAATTTTTTTGTCACGCGCCCACTGAGGAGGCATCCTGCGGGACCTCGGTCAGCACTGCCGGGTCGATATAGAGGCGGCCTTTCTCTATTTCGCCTATCGCGTGCGTTATGTAACGCTCGCTGCCCTCTCCCTCGAACGAACGGCCCTTCTGTTCGCTAAGCTGGCGCGCCCTCGTCGAGACCACCATGGCGAGAGCGTACTTGTTTTCGATGCGCGACGTATCGTATATTTTTTCAAGATTGTTGTAAATCATTTACACCGCCTCCAGGCCCTTCCGTAACTTTTTATTATTTCCACGAGTTCGCGCGACGCACACTCGACATCGTCGTTCACGATCACATGGTCGTATTCAGCCGCCTGCCTCATCTCCACGGCCGCGTTGCGGAGCCTCACGTTTATCTGTTCGGGCGTCTCCGTGCCGCGTTCTTCCAGCCTGTCCTCCAGATCGTCGAGGGACGGAGGCATTATGAATATCCTTATCGCGCCGGACATGATGTCCTTGATCCTGCGGCATCCCTTGACGTCTATCTCCAGCACTATGTCGCGCCCTTCGCCGAGCGCCCGCTCGACCTCGCTCTTTCGGGTGCCGTAACAATCATGGTGCACCTCGGCCCATTCGAGAAATTCACCCCTGTCCGCCATCTCATCGAACTCACCGCGGGAAATATAATGGTAATCGCGCCCCTCGGTTTCGCCCGGCCTCATCTCCCTGGTCGTGCATGAGACGGAGTATGCGAGGCCGTCGACCTCGCGGAACAGTATCTTCCGCAGGGTTCCCTTTCCCACGCCCGCCGGGCCGGAGAGGATGAAAAGATTCCCTCTTTTCACGGGGCGGCCTCACTGTTTTTGGGTGACGTGTCCGCGCTATCGTCCGAGTCGAATCGCGACGACAGCGTCTCCGGCTGAAGCGCCGATATGACCACGTGCCTGCTGTCCATTATCAAAACAGCCCTCGTCTTGCGCCCCTGAGTCGCGTCCACCAGGAGCCCCGCGGCGCGCGCTTCCTCCCTGAGACGGCGCAAGGGCGCGCTTGACGGGTCGATTATTGCGACAACCCTGTCACGCGACACCATATTGCCGAAACCGATGTGGACAAGACGGGAATTCATACCCTTACCCCGGCGTCATTCAAGATTCTGTATCTGTTCGCGTATCCGCTCGATAGCCGATTTGACCTCGACCATAAGCCAGCGTAAACCGGCGCTCGTTATCTTGGAATTTATGGTATTGGCCTCCCTGTTCATCTCCTGTACCAGAAAATCGAGCTTGCGTCCCTCGGGCTCGCCCGTCTCTCCGATCTCGCGGAATTTGGCCGTGTGGCTCGACATGCGCGCGATCTCCTCGGATATGTCCCACTTGTCCGCGAAGATGACCGCTTCCTGGGCGAACCGCGCTTCGTCGGCCGATATCCCGGCGGACGCGAGAGCATTTTTCAGCCGTTCCGTGACGGTCTCGAACGCGGAATCCCTGGCGCCCGTCCATGCGTCGCTTACTGCCTTCATGAGGCGTTCGGTCTCGTTCAGATGCAGGTCCACGGCCTTCTTCAGATGAGCGCCCTCCTGGCGCCTCATATCGTTCCAGTTTTCGGCGGCGCGGTCCAGTATGCCCGACAGAAAATCAGCGGCGTCACCGCCGACATCCGAGCGCTGAGACATGTCAAGAACTCCGGGCAGGTTCACCAGGGCGTCGAGGGATATGTCGCGTTCCGCCCCCATAGCGTCGCGCATAGACGATATTTCCCTGTAGTAGGCCATCATGACCTCTTTGTTGAGGACGAGCGCCGCCGACGCCGCCGACCAGGTTATCTCGACGCGCACGGTGAGTTTCCCCCTGCGGAACAAGCCGCGCAGCCGCTGGTGGAACCACGGCTCCATCGAGGATATCTCCTTCGGAAGCCTGACGGATATGTCTTGATATCTGTGATTGACGCTCGACAGCCCGACTGTCGCCATCCCCCACGGGCACTCTTCCGACGCCGCGCCGTATCCGGTCATGCTAACATACATCGGCGCCTGCCTCCATGGCAAGCAATTCGCTCTCCAGCGATCTCATGAGTTTTTCCCTTCTCTCGCGTTCGTTCGTCATATCCGGGTCGGGATATATGAGGCGTGATATCGAGAGCTTCAGCTTCGACGGACGCGGCAACGCCCTGCCTTTGGGCCAGGCTTCGAAGGAACCCTTCACGTATACCGGCAGCACGGGAATCCCCGTTTTCGCCGACAGATACGCCGCGCCGGCCTCGAGCGGTTTCAGCCTGCCGTCCGCACTCCTCGAACCCTCGGGAAAGAGCAGCACGCTTTCTCCCCCTTTCAGCAGTGCCAAAAGCAGTTTCATGACGGCCCCCGCTCTTTGGCTGTCCTCTCGGGACACCGGAACGGCCCCCAGCGTCCTTATGAGAAAACCCAGCAGAGGAATGCGAAATAACGACTCCTTGGACAGATACCTCAACCGTATCGGCAAAACCGCGCCTATCAAAGGAGGGTCTGCAAAACTCGCGTGGTTCGACGCCACTATCATCGGCCCCTCATTCGGGACGTTGGACAAACCGCGCACCTCCAGACGATTGTACAGCCTGAAAAACAGCTTGAAGGCGTTTCGGACGAAATGGTAAAAAACGCGTGAGATCATGGCTCCGGCGTCAAAACTCTCGCGGCTTGTTCCATGACACGCGACACCACTTCCTCGAAAGAGAGTCCTGTACTGTCGAGTATCACGGCATCCTCGGCCGGCCTCAGAGGGGCGGCCGCTCTGTTCATGTCCATTTCGTCCCTTGCCTTCACCTGCTCGAGTATATCGTCGTAATCGGATTCCTCTCCCCTCGCGAGCCTTTCGGCGTGACGCCTCGCGGCCCTTTCCCCTGGAGACGCGATGAGGAATATCTTGACGTCCGCGTCGGGAAAAACCACCGTTCCCATATCGCGTCCTTCCGCCACGAGACCATGGACCTTCTGATCGCGCTGTATGCCGAGCAGCGACTCGCGGACAACCGGCAGCGCCGAATACGGCGACACATTCCGGTCTATCTCTGGAGTCCTGATGACTTCCGTGACGTCCCCGCCGCAGGCAAACACGCGCTCACCCCGGAACGAGACCGTAAATCCCCCGAGCGCCGCGCGCATTTCCGGCGAGTCCGACGGAGGAATACCTTTCGACAGCATCACGTGGGTGATCGCCCTGTACATCGCCCCGGTGTCCAGAAACGGCAAACCGAGCCGCCTCGCCGCCTCGCGCGCCACAGTGCTTTTTCCGGCGCCGGCGGGACCGTCGATCACTATCACCGGCCGATTTCCCGATAAACGCATGGTCTTTATCTTTATTTGAAGCTGTCTTCCAGCGCCGATACGATATCCACGAACTCCCCCATCAACTGTTCAGTATTATCGGCGATTCCAAGCCGTTCGAGGCTGTCGGTGGAGACATTGTACTGCATTCCATCGGCGCCCATCCCGATGCCGAGCATGAGGCAAAGGGAGTTGGCGACGTGCACCACGTCGAGAACTTTTCTGTATTCCGCCCCTCCCGGAGGAAGTGCTTCCGGGGTATGGTGGTAGATGGTCACATAAGAGTAGGCGTCGGGAAGGTTCCATTGTTCCATCACGAGACCTCCGACCTGTGCGTGATCGAAGCCCAGAACTTGGCGTTCCGCCTCGCAGAACGGTATGCCGTCCTCCTCCACCAGCCTGAGGATTATGCTGTAACCGAAACGGACGTAGTCGTTCAGGACGATCTTGCCTATGTCGTGCATCAAACCCCCGATGTACGCTTCCTCCGGGTCGCCGGCATGCACTCTTTCGCAGAGAAAACGGCTGGTGGCGGCCACTGCCTGGGAGTGCTTCCACATTTCGCCGCGGTCGAGGGAATATCCCGTGAAAGCGCTGTCCATGAATTTATAGACCGAAGCGGCAAGCACTATGCTCTTCACCGTCTTGAAACCGAGATACGAAATGGCCTCCGGCACGACCGTTATTTTGCGCGACAGGCCGTAATAAGCCGAGTTAGCGAGCCGCAAGATACGCAACACCAGGCTTTCGTCCTTGCGCAGCGTATCGCCCACGTCCGAGGCGTTGCTCTTCGGATCGTCCAATTTTTTCAAGGTTTCTATGACAAACTGAGGCAACGAGGGTATATCCTTCACCCTCTTCAACACTCGGCGTTGTATCAAGTCCCTGGTCCGATCGTCAAGTCCCTGCATCTGCATCCCTCCGTAAATCTCGTCGCACAGGCAAGATTATACGTCAAATTTTCCCGCCGTTCGATATCATATTACACAGGTTTTCATAGTTAAATTCGCGCCACGATCCCCCCGGCATTTTGTCCAGAAATAAATTTCCCACTCCGGTTCTCTTTAAACGAACCACTCTGTTGCCGAGCGCCTCCGCCATGAGCCTGATTTCTCTCTTGAACCCTTCGGTCAGGACGACCCGCCAATGCCTGCCGTCGTTCGTACGCCCGGGAGACAATTCCGAGGGCACCAACAGCTTCCCCTCTATAATAACACCTCTTGCCCATTCCTTCACCTGTTTTTCTTCGATGGCATGTTCGAGAAGCACCTCGTAAGTTTTTCGGACTCCCGAGGACGGGTGAACTATCGATTGGGAAAATTGTCCGTCGTTGGTGAGTATCAGGAGCCCTTCGCTGTCGAGATCGAGACGGCCGGCGGGAAACAGCCCCATGTTTCTGCGAGTCTCCGGCAGCAGGTCGATGACCGTGCGCCGCCGCGCGTCACTCACAGCGGACAGCACTCCGCGCGGCTTGTTCATGACGATATAGAGCGGCGGCGCGGGATTCACGGCGGCTCCGTCGACGGCGACTTCTTCTCCCTCGACAACCATCCTGCCGGGGGAAGGGGTCAAGTCGTTCCCCACCCTGACACGTCCCGACGATATCAACAGATCGGCGTCCCTTCGTGAGGACGTGCCGCAGAGGGCGAGATACCTGTTGAGGCGTATCGGGTACGATATTCGCGCGGCGTTACTCATCCGATGTCTCCCAGCCGTCCGGTCCCGGGGTTTTCACGAAGGTGTCCTGCAATTCCTCCAGCGTGGGAAGCGAGGCGATCGAGTCGAGGCCGAACAACTCCAGGAACCTGTCCGTCGTCCTGTACAGGAGGGGGTTGCCGGTGCTTTTTTTTCGTCCCGCCACCCTCACGAGTCCGTGTTTCAGGAGCGTTTCCACGACACGGTCGCACCTCACCGTGCGAATTTCCTCCATCTCTCCCCTGGTCACCGGCTGATTGTAGGCAACCACCGCAAGCGTTTCGAGCGCCGCCTTGCTGAGGCGGACACGCTGTGCCACGGCGGTTCCCTGATATTCGGCCACCGTACTTTCGAGATCCGGAGCCGTCGCCATCTGCCAGCCGCTGGCGAGTTCGAGCAGCGTCACGCCCCGTCCTTCGTCGCAGAGCGCCTTGAGTTTGGCGATCCCCCGCGACACCGCGGCGTGAGACACGCTAAGAGCGGACGCCAGCTCTTTCTCCGACACCGGCTGCGTGGAGACGAACAGCAGCGCTTCGAGCTGGCGCACGAGCATATCGCGCTCGCCAGGATCATTCCGCCTCAATAGCGATGTCCCCCCATTCCTCCGTCTGCGTGAGCCTGATCGCGCCCAGGCGCGACAGTTCGAGCAGCGCCAGCAGCGTCACGATGAGCGCTCCCGCGCCAAAGCCGGCGAGCGCAGATCTTAATGTGACCGCGCCCCTTTCGGCGAGCAATTCCCTTATTTCGTCCATCCTGCGATCCACCTGAATTTCCTGCGGCGTCGCGTCGGGTATCTCCTCCATGAAATCGTCCCGCGCGGAGCGGCTCCTCGACTTCGAGTATTCGTCGATGAGGTTCCACCAGAGCGTCGACAGGCTGTAAAGGTCTCCTATGTCGAACCACGGGGGCCCGCCTTCGTCGGATATCCGCGTGAACGAACGCTCGCGTTCCGCCTTCATCACGTCCAGTCTTGCCGCGGCGCTCCTGTACGGTTTGAAACGTTCCAGCGCGGCCGCCAGCGTCTCCTCGGTCAATCCGCCGTCACTGAACTCGTCCTCCGCGCCGCTGGCCTCGTCGGCGCCCTCTTCTCCGCCCGTTTTCGGGAGCAGCGAGCGCACTTTTCTGATCAGTATGCGGCTCGCGAGCGAGAAAAACTCGGCAAGTTCGGACAGCGTGGCCTTGCCCGACGTGAAGAGATACGCCGCGTACTG
>JAISXR010000306.1 GCA_031270375.1 Synergistaceae bacterium
TGTCGGCCGGCTTGGAGATTATCCTCACCACGAACAGCGTGATGAGCGATATCAGGACGTCGGCGGACGAATCTATGCCGTCGGCCGTGAGTGCCCCGCTGCCGGAAAAAATGCCGACACATATCTTGAGCGCGGCAAGCGCCGAGTTCCCCGCCAACGCGACGACCGCCGCCGCGCGAATGTATTTCGTCTTATCCAGCTCCGTTTTTGACGCCATTTGAAACACCCCCACGCGTCCAAAGAATCTCTTCTTTATAGACCAAAAACCTCGCTTGTCAATAAGCCTGCAAATTTATACGCGCGATGTCTTTTTGAGGGGAGGTTTTCAGATGTCGTACGGTAAAAAAACACAAGGGAAACGCTGATCAAGTCGCTCAAACGACATTTCACCGTTTAGAAACACCGGCGCCGCGAGGATTTAAACTTTATCCTTCAGGCGCAAACGCGATAAATCAGCGTCTCCTTGGAATTATCTGTAAAGCGGGCCGTATGCCTGACAGGCTCTGTAGTCGGCGCCCTCCAGGTCTTTCGTGCCGAAACCCGCCCACGAGTGGGGACGGTATATATCCACGTCGGTCACGTTGTGCATGGATACCGGTATGCGGAGCATGGCGGCCAGGGCTATGAGTTCCCGGCCGATATGGCCGTAGGTGAACGATCCGTGGTTGGATCCCCAGTTGGCCATAACGCTGTACACGTCGTGAAAAGCCCCTTCTCCGGTCAGGCGCGGCGCGAACCACGTTGTGGGCCACGTCGGGTCCGTCCGCTCGTCTATCGCGCGCGCGACGTTTTCCGGAAGGATGATCGTGTTTCCCTCGGCGAACTGAAGCGTCGGGCCCACACCTGCCACTATGTTCATCCTGATCAAGGTCACGGGCAGTTCGGCGTCGGTCCGGAACTGCGACGAAAAGCCCCCGCCGCGGAAGTAGCCGGCGCTCGCCGCGCACCATCTCGTGGCCTCCAGGCACGCTTCGGCATCCTCGTTCGTCACCTCGTACCACGGCTTCATCACCGGTTTGCCGTCCTTGTCCTTGCTGCGGGCGTTTCCGTCCAGCGCGGCCGGGCCGGAGTTGATCAGGTGGAGGAATCCGTCCTTCGCGGCTCCGGACGGTTTCCAGCCGGAGATGCGCTCGACGGCCGACGGGCTCCAGTAGGTGCGCACATCGGCAAACACGCTGGCGGTCCCGGTGAGGAGATGCCCGAAGAGCATGGCCGCCGCGTTCATGCCGTCGTTTTCGGTCGCCAGTATCAACGGTTTCCGTATCCCGTTCCAGTCGAAGCTCGAATTGAGGATGGCTTCCGCGAAGTCGCCTATCGGCCTCCAGTCGCTCCACATACGCTGTCCCTGGAAACCGCCCGCTATGGCGTTGCGGCCGAGGCTCTCCTCGTAGAAACCCAGCTCCTTCAGCCTCGGGTTGCCCACCATGATGTCGCGGATGATCATGGCCTGTTTTACGACGAACTTCCACTCTTCCTCTTTCTGCTCGGGTGTGTGCCGGAATTCCGGTTTATTGTGGTCGACGCCCTCTTTGCAGTGGGCTTTCGTCCACGCGTAGGCGCGCTCGTATTCTTCCTTGTCATAGATTTCAAATTCGATGCGGCGCAGAATTTCCGTCATGTCGACAAATTCGGGGCGAATGCCCAGGTATTTCTGGAAGAAACTGTCATCGCAATAACTGCCCATGATCCCCATCGACACGGAACCGACATTTACATAGCTCTTCCCCTTCATCGCGCCGGCCGCCATCGCGCATTTCGCGAACAGCAGAAGCTTGTCCCTCACGTCGTCCGGTATCGTGGAATCACTCTTATCTTGCACGTCCCTGCCGTAAATGGCGAACGCCGGGTAACCTTTCTGGGCGTGGGCCGCCATGACAGCGGCCAGATACACCGCGCCGGGGTTCTCCGTACCGTTGAAGCCCCACACAGCCTTTATCGTGCCGGGGTCGGTGTCCATAGTCTCGCTGCCATAGCACCAGCAGCTTGTCACGCTCAGGGTAGCGGTAACGTTCTCACCCGCGAACTTTGCGGCGCACTCGGAGGCCTGGGCGCTGCCGCTGATGGTTGTGTCGGACACGACGCACTCGACCTTTGAGCCGTCGGCGTGCCGGAGCGAACTCTCAATGAGGACCTTGGCCGACTGGGCCATGTTCACGACCTTGTCCTCCAGGTTCGCGCGCTCAGCGGCGCGCCCATCTATGATAGGGCGTATGCCTATCTTGGGGTGTTTTTTCATATATCCGTTTCCTTTCCGCATCGCCGGGTCCGGATGCAATTTAATTCAGCAGGCACATATTTTGATAGCACGGAAGAGCGGATGATAATCCGCTCTTCCGTGCTATGGCGGAAATCAATCGTACAGCAGCTGCGCGATATCCGGTTGATCCATGTTCTCGGAGGTATACCACTTCGCGCCGGTGTCGACATCGGATACGGTCTCGCCCTTTGCCGCCTTGACCGCCAGATCGACGGCCTTATATCCGATCTGGAACGGATCCTGCGTTACGGAGCCGAGGAACCAGCCCTGCCGGACGGCGTTTTTCTGCGTCGCGCCGGCGTCGAATCCGGCCACTATCAGTCCTTCGTAACGTCCGCCCTTCGCGAGGTCGGTAGCGTCGTTGGTCGCGGCCAGGAAGCCGACAACCCCTCCCTCGTTCGTGTTGAACTCGCCGATGAGGTTCTTCTCGTTCAGAAGCGACTGTGCCGCGTTCTTGAGATCGGTCGGATCGGTCGTCGGGGGAACGGCCACCCTGATTATGACGGCCGGTGTTTTCTCCGAGGCCGCCTCGTGGATGCTGTGACCGGTCACCGTCACCGCCCCCGGGAAGGTCTGCTCCGCGAGTTCCTTCATCTTGGCTATGAATCCGACCGCGCGGTCGATCTGGGATGTCGATGTGGCATCCTGGGCAAGAACGCCCACCACCACGGGATTATCGGGAGTGGCCGCTGACAGCTTGGTCTTGAAGGCCTCGTTCTTCATCATCTCTTCCGCCGCTATAGCCGCCGCCGCCTTGTTGTTCGTCGACGCGGTCGCCTGCACCGAGCCCTCGGGCGGGTCTATGACGCCGGAGTCGAATCCGATGACAGGTATCTTGGCGTCGCGGGCCTGGATCAGCTGAGAGACTATGGCCTGCGAGTCGAGTGCCGCCAGCGCGATGGCCGCCGGATTTTTCGAAAGAGCCGCGTTCAGCATGTTCACCTGATTCGCGATATCACTCTCGCTCTGGGGCCCGTCGAAGTTGACCGTCACTCCGAGATCAATTCCGGCCTGCTCTGAACCGAGTTTGACGACCTGCCAGAACTGGTGCTGAAATCCCTTGGCAACTACTTCGACGCGCATGGTATCGGCGGCGGTGGCACATGCCTGGAACATAAACGCGAATAGAACGGCAAGAAGAACGCAATATCTTTTTTTCATCGTTTTCTCCTCCTCTATGAGGGTGGTATTGTCTCGTTCCATACCTTTGACCGCTTTAAAATCTCCTGGGTTCATCGGTCTCTGCCGGCTCGTTTTTTGTCAATTCTTTTCCCCCTTCGGGCGGCGAGCCGGCTATCGGACCTCGCCACTCGCCGCTTTTTGCCTGTATATGTCCAGCAGGACGGCCAATATCACCACGAAACCGGTGAAAAAGAGCTGCCACTGCTGCGGCGCTCCGATCGCCATGAGGCCGGTCTTCAGAACCGCCATTATGAAGACGCCGATTATCGTGCCGGCCATCGAACCGGTGCCGCCGGAAAGCGACGTCCCGCCTATGACCACCCCGGCTATGGCCTGCATCTCCTGGCCGTTGCCGGTGCCGGGGATGACCGACGT
>JAISXR010000041.1 GCA_031270375.1 Synergistaceae bacterium
CGCGGCTTGGGGCGTCCACTCGCCATACCCATTTTCCAGAGTGTAGGTGAAATATCCGCGCTTTTTGCTATAAAAAACACCCCTGTCAAGGTCTATTGCCTTTCCGAGATATTCAGGATTATTGACCTTCTTCCCATTCCGGCGCATAGGCCGAAAAATCTCAGCATAAACCGTACCGTTTTTGCCAACTCTTGTCCTTATGAACGAACTTGCCATAGGACATCACCTTCTGTGGTAGTATTATTTTCTACCACAATATTATGATAGAGACTAAGCTAAATCAACAGATATTGTTAAATTCGATGTGTAATGTTAAAAAATCGCGAAATAACAAACATTTATTGGATGAAACATCCATTTAACTTCATATATTTGCATTTATAGACACTGTGGTAGAAATATATGCGGGAAATTCAGTTTATTTAAAAGGATACGAGGCGCCAAACGTCTCGGAGAAACGTATTTCGAACTGCTCTTCTACCGCTGGGCCGAGAATCAGGATCCTGTAATTTTCAACTACGTACCGCGTTTTTTCGGAATGGTCAGAACTAACTTAGGGGATGCAATGGTGCAGGATTACATACAGGGCAAGGCGATTCACCACTTCATATATGAAAACGGCATAACCCCATTCTTGGCCGACGCGCTCAAAAAATCGCTTCGCGCGATGATAGAAAATATGGTAGAGTTTAGGGACGTAATCAGTTGGGGCAACTGGCTGGTCCAGGAAACGCCGGACGGAAGACTCCGTATATTCCTTATAGATGGCTTCGGCACCAAGGCGTTCATACCGTTAACCAGATGGTTTTCGTCACTAAGAAGCCAAAATGTGAGACGGCGGGTAAATAAAATGCTGAATGGTATAAGACGAGACTTCGCCGGATACGACAACTCGCATCTGCTGGATTTCGCACTGTAGCGGAACAATATGTATCGCTAACTCATTATGTCTGTTGCCGTGGAACACCACGGTAAAGCAAGCCCGCCGCGCGTTCGGCCGCACACGGCGGGCATTCTTTGGCGCTAAAAAATTTTTTTCGGTCTGCCTCTTCTGCCCCGTTTGACGACAGGTTTATCGTTGCCGGCGATGTCCTTGTAGAACTCGTACGCGCGTTTGTCGCTGTATCCCTCGTGAACCACCTTGCCGATGGCCTGGACCATTGCGACCGGGTCGTCTGCCTGGAATATATTGCGCCCCATGTCGACGCCGGCGGCGCCATCGCCGATCGCGTGATACGCCAGTGTGAGCGCCTCGTTCTCGGGGAGTTTCTTGCCTCCGGCTATCACTATCGGAACCGGACAGGCCGCGACCACTTTTTTGAAATCGTCGCAGTAGTAGGTCTTCACGAGATGCACGCCGAACTCGGCGAGCATCCTCGTCGCGAGAAGGAAAAAGCGCGTCGTGCGCTCCATCTGCTTGCCCACAGCGACGACGCCCAGGGTGGCTATCGCGTAGCGGTTGCCGGCGTTGATCGCTTTGTTCAGGTTATCGATGGTCTGTCGCTCGAAGGGAGAGCCTATGAAGGTCTGTATGGCCATGCACGACGCGTTCATTCTTATGGCGTCCTCAATGTCGACCGCCAGCACCTCGTCGGTGACGTCGTCGGCCAAAATGCTCGGGCCGGCCGTCGAACGGAGGGCAATGCCTTTGTTGAACGTGGGCGGGACGCAGGTGCGCAGGGCACCTCTCGTCGCCATGAACACGTCGATATGCGGCGCGAGGTTGGGGATCACTATATCCATGCGCTCCAACCCCGTGGTAGGGCCCATTATGTAACCGTGATCGAACGCGAGCATGACCGTGTGTCCGGTCGTGGGGCTGAATATGCGGGAGAGCCTGTCCTTCAGGCCCCATTCGGCGTGCGCGGCGCCCTTTACGTGAAAGCTCTGTGCCGGCGGCGGCACGTCTTCATAATATGCTTTTTCCGCCGAAACCTGGGTGGTGTCTTTTTCTGCCAATTCCATTACCTCCGTTCAATACGAGCGGCGAGCCGGATGCGTCCAGGCCCGCCGTCGCTTTTTACAGTCCTACAGTCCGCCGGTCGCTTTATTTGTTGTAGAGATCGGTCTTGATATTCGGCAGTTCCTCGGCGAAGAAATACTGCACGTTATCCTTGTTGATCACGAGCGCCGAGTTGTACATGTTCTCGGGAATGCCGTGCACCCCGGCCGCCGTGTTGTTGGAGGAGAGCGGGACATTCTTCAGGCCGCCGTTGTTGTAGTCCTCCATGACGAGGATGGCCGTGTATTCCGCGCTGGCGGTCTTGTTACACGTCGTGGCGTCGATATAACCCTCTTCGATGTACTGAAGAACGGAGGGCTCGCGGTCGTTTACGACTACCTTGTAGCTGCCCGCGGGCTTGTTGAGTTCTTCCATCGCCTTGCCGAGGCCGGTGCCGGACGAGGAGTCGAGCCCAATTACCGCCGTGGCGTCTGGATAATTGTTGACGACCGTCTTGCCGGCCTCTATAGCGGCAGTCGCGTCGGCTTTGTCGTCGACCTCGGCTATTATCTCCCATCCCGGATAGTCCGCAAGGTATTCCTTGACGCCCGCGAGTTTGGAGTCGGTGTTGGAGGCGCCCCAGTTGCCCATGCAGACGAGTTTGCCCTTGTCTCCGGCGATACGGACCAGCTCTGCCGCCGTGTCTTTGCCGTTCTGTTTGTTGTCGAGGCCGATGTAGGCGAGCGCGCCGCCGATGTCCGCCGCGGAAGTGCCTATCCTAGTCTCTGTGACGACTACGGGGATTCCCGCCTCGACCGCCTTACGGACGGCCGCCAGGGGGGACGCGTCCCAGAAACGTGTGATGATTCCCGCCGGGCTCTTCGCTATGGCCTGTTCCACGGCCCGGGCCTGCTCCGCCGTATCCCATCCGTCGGGGCCAAGCGCCACTATATTGACACCGAAATACTCGGCCGCATACCTGAGGGCTATGTGGGAATCCGCGAAATAAGCGTGCGCGTTATGCGAGGAGCAGAGATAATATGTCCTGCCCGCGGGGTTATTCTTGAACGTCACCTGCGGTTCGGCGAAAGCCGCCGCGCATACCGAAAGAGCTATTACAACCGCCGCGATTACCAATACTTTTTTCATAACGTGTTCCTCCTTCTGGATTTTTGTCTCCGAAACAGCATACCGCCGCGCAAATCGTCGCCCCTTTATCCCCTCCTTCCCGCCACGGATCAATGACGCCAGCGGGTCACTCCTTGCCCAACATTCTTCTCTTACGGATCTGGAGATATCCGTCGACCGTAACGACCGCAATCAGCACCATGCCCAAAGTCAGGGTCTGTATCTGCTGGTTTATCTCATACAGGTTGAACGCGTTGCTCAACAGCGACAGGAAGAGAGTGCCGAACAAGGCCCCCATCATGTTGCCCTTGCCGCCCATCAGGCTTCCGCCGCCTATCGCGCAGGCGACGATGACGTTCATGTGGGACTTCTGGCCGATGTAACGCGTGGCGGCGCCCGCCCTGGCGTCTACGAGTATTCCGGCGAGCGCTGCCAGGACGCCGACCAGTATGTAGAGACATATCCTGATGAGTTTTTTGTTTATGCCCATGGCGACGGCGGCCTGCTCGTTACCGCCGATGAAATAAAGCCTGCGGCCCCACGGCGTCATCGTTGTCCCTATCGTGAACACGATCGCCAGGATTATCATTATCCAGAACATGTAATGCACCCCCCACAGCCGCCCCTGGCCCAGAGCGGTGAAACTCGCCGGGAAGTTGGAATACCCTGTCTGCCCCTGTTTCACGATTATGAGTTCCGTAATGCTGCGTATTATATACATGGAGCCGAGGGTCGTTATGAGCGGGTTCACGCCGGCATGTTCGGACAACAGTCCGTTGAAAAGCCCCACGGCGGCTCCCGAGGCAAGCCCCAGAAATATCGAAACCGGCGTGGAAATGCCCGCCGTGAGCGCCATCGCCGCGACGAGGCCGCCGAGGCACATGACGGAACCGACGGAGAGATCGAACACGCCCGTTATCAAGAGCAGCATCATGCCGAGCCCGACTATGCCCTCCGGGGAAACGCTCGCCACCAGCGACTCGATATTGTAGGGATTGAAAAAGTGCGGGCTGGTCGCAGCCAGCGTACCGGCCATCAGGGCACACATGACGACCGATACTATCTCCGGGCGCTTGAAGGCGCGGGACGCCGCGTCGCGCAGCACACTCATTTCACGCCTCCGGCCATTTCGGACGACAGGCCGACCCTGGTGTCGATAAACACGGCGGCGACGAGCATTATTCCGATGATGAGCTGCTGGTACAGCGGATTTACGTTGTTGATTATCACACCGCTGAGGATGAGCGCCAAAAATATCAGCCCGAAGCCCGTCCGCAGGACGCTTCCCTTGCCTCCGCTCAAACTGGCACCCCCAAGCACCGCGGCCGTCAGCACCTTGAATTCGAGGCCCGAGCCGATCGCGGTCTCGGCGAAACCGAGACGCGCTCCCATATATATGCCGCCTATCCCGGCCGTGAATGCCGATATCGCGAATATCACCATCTTGAGCTGTCCCGATTTGATACCGTACACGCGGGCCGTCTCGATATTTTCGCCGACGTAGTACATCTTTTTGAACACGGACGCCCGTTTCAGCAAAATTTCCAGTATCACCGCAACGAACACGACACCCGCTATCACGGCGAACACGGCGTAAATCCCCGCTCCGACGCGCAGTTTCGATATCCTCTGGTACGTTCTGGGATACGTGTAAGCGTACAAGTTGGAGCAGAGCACATCGGCAAGCCCGCGAACCGCCGTCATGCTGCCCAGCGTTATCATCATGCTCGGGACCTTGAATTTCACGACGAGGAATCCGTTGACGAGGCCGATTATCACGCAGACAGCGAGAGATGCCGCCATCGCGGGCGCGAGCGGCACCTTGTAGCGCATCAGATATCCCGTGAACATTCCCGAGAACGCCGCCACAGAACCCACCGACAGGTCGAGTTCTCCCATTATTATGAGAAACGTGAAGCCGATTGCGGCGAAAAAGTCGATGGAGACGCCGTAAAGGATTGATTGAAGATTGTTGAACGAATTCTGAAGGTTGCCGAACGAAAAAAATGTCTCGCTCGTGGCGGCCAGAAAGAGAAAGAGCGCGCAGGTCAGAAGAATTATCGTGAGAGAACTCGCGTCGAACCTTTTTTTGGTCTCAAGAGCGGGTATATTGCCCTCGTCTCGCATTTTAGAGCCCCCGTTTCGCCCTTTTTAAAAATTATTCAGTAGCCGGACGCGGCAGTGAGTATATTTTCCTCACTGTAGACGCCGCGCTTTATTTCGGCGGTGACCCTGTTCTCGTGCATGACTATTATCCTGTCGGCGAGGTTGATGAGTTCGGGCATCTCCGAGCTGAACATCATGATGCTGACGCCCTTGCCGGCCAGATCGGCCATGAACTTGTGAATCTCGTACTTCGCCCCCACGTCCACGCCTCTCGTCGGCTCGTTCAGTATCAGTATCTCGGGCTGTTTTTCGAGGCACATCGTGAACATCAGCTTCTGCTGGTTCCCGCCGGACAGGTTCATAGGCTTCTGCCATATTGAGTTCACCATTATGTTGAACTCCCTGATGTAGCGCACGGCGTACTCCACGACCCTGCCGCCGTCGATGAATATGCCCTTTGTGAGGTCGGACAGCACCGGAATGGCCATATTGTCGGAGACGGGAGACCTGAGCAGAAGCCCCGCGCTCTTTCTGTTGTTGTTGAGGTAGGTGATCTTTCGCTCAGTCATGCCGCTGGGGTTCGGATGCGCGAGGCGCTTGCCCCCGAGTGAAATCTCCCCGCTGTCGAGCCTGTCGAGCCCGAATATTATCCGCGACAGCGCGCCCGTCCCCGAGCCCTCCAGACCGAAAAAGCCGAGTATCTCGCCGCGCCTCAGCTCGAACGAGACGTTCTGGACGGATTTTCTCTTCGTCAGATTCCTCGCTTCGAACACGACCTCGTCCGTTGCCGCCGACACCGCCCGCGTGATATACATCGACTCCTTTATCTCGCGGCCAACCATCTTGCCTATGAGAAACGCCTCGTCGCCAACCTCGCCCTTCCCGTAAGTGCCTATGTAACGGCCGTTTCTCATCACGCTGATGCGGTCGCTGACGTTCAACACCTCATTTATTCGGTGTGAGATGTAGATGACGGTTATGCTTTTTTCCCTCAGATTACGGATTATACCCATCAGCTTGTCGGCTTCCTCTATGTTGAGCCCGCTCGTCGGCTCGTCGAGAAGGATTATCCTGGTGCCGAGGCTCAGGCAGCGCAATATTTCGACCATCTGGTGCTGAGCCATGGTCAGCTCGTCCATCCTCTGTGAGGCCGATATGTCCATGCCGAACATGCGTATCCTCTCCGCGGCCTCCGCGTTCATTCTCCCTTTATCGATGAAACCGAACCGTTTGCGGAACGGGATGCCGGGGAAAATATTTTCGGCCACGGTCATGTTCTCGAATATGGCGAGTTCCTGATGAACCATGGCTATGCCCGACTGCATGGCGCGTCTCGGGCTGTATTCCGTCACGGGCGCGCCGCCGATCGCTATCTCCCCCGACGTGGGGGTTTCTTCGCCGCTTATTATCTTGATGAGAGTGCTCTTGCCAGCGCCGTTCTCGCCCAGAAGGGAGTGAACCTCTCCCCCTTCGATGCCGAACGTGACGTCGTCGAGCGCCCGCACCGCCCCGTAATTTTTCGATATATTTCTGATTTCGAGTATGCCGCCCATTTTCTTCGCCTACCGCCTCAGCGCCTCGGCCAGACGGGGCAATATCGCGTTCACGTCCGCCTCGACGCGGATGTCGGATACTTCGAATATCGGCGCGTCCTGGTCTCTGTTCACGCTGATGATCACGCCCGCCTCGTTCATCCCGCAAACGTGATGCGTAGCACCCGAGACCCCGAGCCCGATGTAGAGCTTCGGCCGCACGCTGCGTCCGCTCGTGCCGATCATTCTGCCCTCGTCGCACCAGCCCTCGTCGAGCACAGGCCGCGTGCACGCGGCTGCCCCTCCCAGGCTCTCGGCCAGCTGTTCTATCATCCGCCAGTTTTCCTCGCCGCCGATGCCGATTCCACCACAGACGATGACCTGAGCTTCAGCGATCGGCATTCCTCTCGGTGGATGTTTCACCATGCCGAGCGGTTTCAGGCTGCCCTTCGCGTTCGCGTCCGCCCACGCCTTACGCGTCACGGGCTCCACGGCAAACTGTCCCGCGGCGGCCTCGGCCTTGAAAATGCCCGGTTTCACGCTCGCCATCTGCGGCGAGTGTCCTGGGCAGAGTATCTCGCCAATCAACCGTCCCCCGAAGGAGGGCACGAGCGCCGCGAGTTTCCCGTCGCCGTTTATCCTGAGGTCGACGCAGTGAGCCGCCATGCCCGTCCTGAGCCTCGCGGCGACGGCCGGGCCCAGCGACGAGCCGGTCGAGGTCGCCCCGAAGAGATATATATCCGGTTTGTGAAGCGCGGCCAGATTCGACAGAAGCGCCGCGTACGGCCTCGGGGAATACAGTTCCAACTCCGGGGCGTCGGCGGCGTATATCATGGACGCACCGTATCCCGCGAGGCGCTCGGCCTCGGACGCGATCCCGTAACCCGCGAGCGTGGCCTCCAGCGCCGCGCCGCCGAGAGCCGACGCGAGTTCCCTCGCCTTCGTCAGCAGTTCCAGGGAGACTTCGGCTACCGTCCCGTCATCGCGGATTTCGGCGTGCACCCAGATTTTTTGGCTCATAGCGTCTCACATCCCCGCGACCGCGCCGGAGGCACGAATCGCCGACAGTATCCCGGCCGTGATTTCGTCGGGTGAACCGGATATTTGCCGGCCTTCCCGCCTGATGTTGGGCGTGAAAATATCGCCGGCTTGTGTGGGCGATCCGGCGAGCCCCAGATATTTGTCGTCCGCGCCGGGCAGATCGGTCCTGCCCCATGTGACGAGGGGTTTCTTTCTCGATTTCACGACGCCCATGGCGGAGATGAAGCGCGGTTTGTTCAGTTCCCGCGCGACGCCGAGCACCATGGGAGGTTCGGCCTCCCATTCCATGTAACCGTTTTCGAGCTTCGTCCTTAGTTTGAAGATCCCGCCGCTCTCCTCCAGATGGAAGACGTTCCAGAGATGAGGATATCCGAACCATTCTCCGAGCTGCGAGGAAACCTGGGCCGTGGCGCCGTCGGCGCTCTCCGCTCCACAGAATATGAGGTCGAACGGCGCCCCCTTCTCGGATTCTATCTTCCTCAGCCCATGATAGAGCGAGTACGACGTGGCGAGCGTGTCGGCGCCGGCGAACGCCCTGTCGCAGAGCAGATACGCCTCGTCCGCGCCCATGGCGAGGGCCTCGCGCAGTATTTCCGCGCCTTCCGGCGGAGACATCGATATCGCCGCAACATACGCGGCGCCCGCAACATACGCGGCGCCAGTCCTCAAACACAGCGCCGCCTCCAGCGCGTTCTTGTCGGGCGGGTTGAAAATATTCGGTATGCCGGCACGCGTTATCGTCTTTTTGACTGGGTCGATGCCAACTTTGCCGTAACAGTTCGGATCCGGTACGGGTTTTACGCAGACCGCGGCTCTGTATGTCATGTTCAAGCGTGGAAATCGTTCAAAGTCCCGTTCGCCATTACAACCTGCATTATGTGCGAGGTGCCGCCCGACGGTATCGACGTGAGCGCGTCGCGCAGGAAACGCCCCACCGGATACTCGTTTATCACGCCGTATCCGCCCATCAGATCCATCGTCCTCTTCGCGGACCGCACGGAGGCCTCGGTGGCGAAATATTTCGCCGTGGCGACCTCGGTGGAGCAAGGTTTGCCGGCGTCCTTGAGGCTCGCCGCGTAGTAGGTGAGAAGCCGCGCGGCCTCGTAATCCGTCCTGATTTTCGCTATTTCGAACTGTATCGCCTGAATTTTAGCTATCGGTTTTCCGTAGAGTATCCTTTCGTTCGCGAACTTTATCGCCTCTTCGAGACAACCGCGCAGAATGCCTACACAGATAGCGCTCATGCCCGCGCGCCCGACCTCGCTGATGCCCTCCATGCCGAGGCGCGCTCCGCCGCCCTCGGGGCCCAGGAGAGATGATTCGTCGAGCGTCGTCTCGTTGAAGGCGACATCTCCCGTCACGGACGCTCTCAGCCCGAGCTTGTGCTCTTTGCGTCCCGGCGCGAAACCGGGGGCGCCTTTCTCGATTATGAAAGCCGACAGCTTATTCCGCCCCTTGTCGTCGATGCCGGTCCTGACGGTGGCGACCGTCACGTCCGCTATGTGCGAGTTGGTAATGAAACACTTGCGGCCGTTCAACACCCATTTGCCGTCGCGCTTCTCGCCCGTGGCTTTCTGCCCCATGAAATCGGAACCGCCGCCAGGCTCCGTTATCGCCAGACCCGAAAAACGCTCACCCGAACAGAGAGCGGGGAGATATTTTTCCTTCTGTTCTTCGTTTCCGTAGCGCAGTATCGGGTACACGCCCAGATGATGAGTCATCAGCGCCATTCCCAATCCGGCGGAATGGCGGGATATCTCCTCTATGAAAATGGCGCGTTCCACGTGTCCCAGCCCTGGGCCGCCGTATTTTTCCGGCACGAACACGCCGTTCGCTCCAAGCTCGCCCAATTTTTTGAACACGTCGAGCGGACACTCGTCGCGCTCGTCCCATTCCGCCGCGCGCGGCGCTACCTCGGCCTCCGCGAATTCCCTCGCGGCCTTGCGAATCATGTTCTGTTCCTCTGTGAACTCGAAAAAGTGCAAAGCGATTACCCCCTGTGGGAAAATTTTGGCATCAACATATAATCGCAGGCATATAAAAGAACTGGATTTTTCCCGCGCGTACCTGTATAATCATTAAAATTTCGAATGGTTGGTCTAACAAAACGATACAACCAGATGAAATTATACATACAGTGTCTCCGTAAAAATAGTAGGTACAAAAAAGTGCTATAGGAACAAAAAAGTACCATATAAACGAAACGGAGATCAGGAATCGGAAAGAGGTGCGGCAAGGTGACGCGAGAGGAGTACGAATGCCCATTGGCTCTCTCCCTGGAATTGATAGGCGGAAAATGGAAAGCCCTTTTGCTGTACCATCTGAGGAAGGGGCCTCTGCGGACGGGCGAGATAAAACGCAGGCTGCCCAACATCACCCAGAAAATGCTGACTCAGCAGTTGCGCGACCTCGAGCAGAACGGCCTGGTGAAACGCCACGTGTTTGACGCCGTGCCGCCGAAGGTAGAATATTCGCTGACCGAGCTGGGCGAAAGCGTGAAACCGGTATTGAACGCCCTTTGTTCCTGGGGAAACATCTACGCCGAAAAGGCGCGCCCGGAGACCGAAATCATCTTCAAGTCGGCGTAAAACACAGAACGCGATCGAAAACCGGCCGATATAATGAAGCATGAAAATGAAGAAACAAACGCTCATGCCTCCGTTGGATTGCTCGATCTGGGGTCGAACTCCATCAGGCTTCTGGTCTTTCGCGTAAACCCGAACAAATCCTACACCGTGCTGACGCGCCATAAACAGATGATCCGCCTCGGCGAAGGGGCGTTTTCCTCGCGCCGCCTGTCCGAGGATGCCATGGAGCGCGCGTTCGACGCGGTTCGGAATATGGCTGAGATATGCCGCGGTTACAATGTCCTGGATATCGTGGCGTATGCCACCGCAGCGGTGCGCGACGCAAAAAACGGCGCCGATTTTGTATCGAGGGCGGCGTCCAAATGCGGCATCCGCTTCGTAGTAATATCGGGCATGGAAGAAGCGAGGCTGATACACATCGGCGTCTCATCCGGAATATCCTTTCCGTACGAAAAATGCGTGTTCGTCGACATTGGCGGCGGCAGTACGGAATTGATGGTCGGGGACAAGTCACGCAAGTGTCTTTATATGGATTCGTTAAAACTCGGTTCAGTGCGCGTTGCGAACGCTTTTCCCGAAGCTTCCGGCGTATGTTCCGTCTCTCCCTCGCTTTATGAAAAAATCAGAAACCACGTCAGGAACAGCTCTTTTCGCAGCACGTCGAGCGTGCGCGCGCTTCAACCGGACGCCATTGTCGGCTCGAGCGGCACAATTCAAAATCTGGCCGAAATCGCCTCTCGCATGTCGAAAAACTCTCAGACCGACGACGAGCTGCCCGAGTCGCTCGAAATCGGCGCCCTCGATGATTTGGCGAAAAAACTCTGTTCGCTCACTCTCACCGAGAGAAAGAAAATCCCGGGGATCACCCCGTCGAGAGCCGACATAATAGTGGCAGGAGCCGCCATCCTTCATACGATAATGGACGAAATCCGCATGCCTTCCATAAAGATAAGCACGAGGGGGCTCCTCGACGGTATGCTCCAGGATTATCTCGAACGCGGGCGCCTGGGTTACCTCGACAATTCCATGACCACCCGCGAACAGAGCGTGCTTCAGTTGGCCCGTTCGTGCAATTTCAACGAGCCGCATTCCCGCCACGCGGCGCTTCTGGCCTGTGAGATATTCGACACTTCACGCGAGATCGGCCTTCACGGGTATGGGCCCCGCGAGCGGGAGCTTCTGGGATACGCCGCGCTCCTGCACGATATAGGGCTTTTCCTCTCGTTCGACGAACATCACACGCACAGCCGTTACATGATTATAAACTCGGAACTGCTCGGTTTCGACCAGAGGGAGATAGCCTTAATGGCCAACGCGGCTTATTTTCATCGGAAGTGGACCGAGAAGAAGAACCGTTCGGATGAAATGTTCAACCAATTGAGCCGCGACGACAGACATACGACACTTGTGCTGGGTCTGTTTCTCCGTATGGGCGAAGGGCTCGACAGGAGTCAGCAGCAAACGGTAAAGAGCGCGCGGATCGAAGGAACGAAGCGCGGCGTAATCCTTCGTCTCTCGCTGTCGCGCCCGTCGCCCATGGAACTTTACTCAATCGAAAAGGCGGCGTCACAGTTTAAAAAAACGTTCGGCCGCGAATATAGCGTAGTCATCTGAGGTTACGTGGGGACAAATTCTCCCCGGACAGTCATGCCAATATCATAAGAATGCCCGAATGAAAGAAATATCCCGTATTTTCAAGATATTGCGGACATGCTTTCAAAATATTTTTAGGCCGAAATCCTCTCACCCACGAATATCCTTAGTCAAGTTATAATCTGAAACAGCCTTGATCATCGCTGCCCGATTTGCATCCGGTATCGTTATCGTGTGGCTTGGCGCCGCTATATAACCGCCGCCCTTTGACATAATTTTTATTGCTTCCATCGTCTTTTCATATACCTCTTCAGCCGATCCGAAAGTCAGCCACGATTGTGTGTCCAGACCGCCCATAAACGTTATATCGTTCCCATATTTTCGTTTCCACGAAAAAATATCATTTGATAATGGTTGACATGGATCAATAACATCGACCCCCAATTCCACAAGATCGTCGATAATCGACTCGATACATCCGCAGGAATGCTGGAATACATACTTACCTCGTTCTTTTACCATATTAAACAAATCACGGTACTTTTCTTTGAATATCTTCCTCCAATCGTCAGGTGAAATCAATAAACTATTCTGCATTCCCCAGTCGTCTGTAAATCTAACGCCGGCCACATCAGCATTCAGCAATGCTTGTACGTATTTTTTATTGTACTGGTATATCTTATTGATTAGTAGAATCAAATTCTCGCGATTTGCGATCAAGGCAATCATAAAACCCTCAAAACCAAGTATCAGTTTTGCGCGTTCAAATAGAAGCAATTCGTTATAAGCTATCGGTAACTTATCTTTTCCTTTCAGAGCTTCCACCTGCTGTTTCATATCCAACTCGACAGCGGCCCAGTCTGTCTCAGGAACTGTTAATTTTTCAACATCTTCTATGTCGATAACTGGCATTTCATCCGGATAACTGCCTTCTTCGTCGTTCGTATATAACCAATTCACACCCCAGTCATCTAATCCACCCTGTGTCGGCCGTACTGTAATGACATTTGACTTCAATATCGCCAGTGTCCCGTCGTAACGAAAAGGCACCCACTCCGGATGATCGCGTTTAATTGTACGTTCTAAATTTTCTCTTGCGGTAATTTTTGCAGTCATTATCATGGATCGCCCCAATGTTTATACAAGATAGTATTCAGTATAATATTGCTTTATATTGGTGTCAATGCCTTGCATAACTATTAATCGCAAGATTTCGCAATATTTTTTCAAGCTGTCATTGTAAAAGGCGAGACTATATTATATTATAGCTGTAGTTATAATTAATTCATCTTGACATATTGTAAGGTTGGGAATGAGGTAATACAAATTGAATAGAAAAACATTAGAGCGCAGAGAAAAGCTTAAAGGAATGCTAATAACATCCGGAAGCGTCAATAGCAGCGATTTATCTTCAATGTTCTCTGTTTCAACCGAAACCATACGTAAAGATCTTTTGCTATTGGAGAAACAAGGATACGCGAAGAAGGGCTATGGCGGGGCTGTTGCCAGCACTAATTATATTGAAACACCTTTTGACTTAAGAAATGATAAAAATGTAGACGCAAAAATCGCAATCGCCGCGAAAGCTATGGAATTTATCCCTAAAGAAAGTGTGATATTGCTGGATGCCGGGAGTACGACATTATTGCTCGCCAAGCAATTGCTCACACGAGAAGGACTCACAATCATCACAAATTCCATGAGCGTGTGCAACGTGTTGTCGGCAAGCAATAATTATGTTTATATTACGGGCGGCCAAGTAAAAGGCGTTACAATGTCACTTGTAGGTTTATGGGCAAATTATTGCCTGGACACCATCCTTATAGACACAGCGTTTCTAGGTACGAGCGGTTTCCAAAACTTTTCAGGCCCAAGCGCCGAGTCATTTCAAGAAGCCGAAATGAAAAAGAAAATCCTGCAACGCAGCAATATTTCCATCGTTTTGTCTGATAGTAGTAAGTGTTCTTCAAATGCGCTCGCTCAATACGCGCTCTGGAGTGAAATTGACTTTCTGATTATGAATCAAATGGAAGAAAAAGAAAAAATGCAGCACATTCAGCAATGCACAAACGTCGTTCTGGTTTAGCTCCGCAAAGGAGGGCATACAATGCGAACTGACGTAAAATTCGATATTGTTTCTATGGGCGAAATGATCGTGGATTTTACGCAATACGGTGCCTCCGAAAACGGATACACGTTATATGAGCAAAATCCCGGAGGTGGGGCGGCAAATATTTCTGCATGTGTTGCCCGCTTGGACGGACGTGTCGCTTTCTTGGGGAAGGTGGGCGACGATAGTATAGGTGTCGCGCTTAAAGACGCGATGCTTAATGAGGGCGTTGACATTTCGGGCTTGGTTTTTGACAGCGACTTAAAAACTTTCCTTGCTTTTGTCCATGTGGATGAGAATAATGAGCGTTCTTTTTCTTTTTATGGTCATATGCCTGCCCATCTTGCATTGAGACCAGAAGAATTGAATTTATCTATACTGCGAGACACAAAGATATTGGCATATGGCGATAAGATTCTTGCTGTGCCCGATGCCTTCGAGACAACAATGCAAGCCGTGCGAATAGCCAAAAATGCCGGAGCCAAGATCGCTTTTGATCCGAACATACGCTTAAGTCTTTGGTCGTCCCCCGCGTCTGCGCGAGAAACTATTCTCGCGCACCTTCCATATTGCGATTTTGTAAAACTCTCGACCGATGAGTTGTATTTTTTAACCGAACAGAAAAATTTGCGGACGGGCGCCGATCGAATTATGCTTCCCGAGATATCGCTCGTGATGATTACCGACGGAGAAAACGGTGCTTATGCTTTTACAAAATCCGGCGTTGTATTTCACCCGGCCTATTCCGTAGACACAATTGATACGACAGGCGCTGGAGACGCTTTTTGGGGAGGTACGATTTTACAGATTGCACGTCAGTGCAAAGAAGATTTTTCGTCTTTTGAACTTGAGCAAATGCTTTCTTTCAGTTGCGCGTGCGGGGCACTGGCAACCACGCGCCACGGCGCAGTCCCGGCTATGCCAACTACCGACATGGTTCAAAGATTGCAAAATCAACAAAAATAACGTAATCAGAAGGAGTTTGCAGTGACATCAAAGGAACGTGTTTTATGCGCGATCAACCATATTCAGCCCGACAGAGTCCCAATTGATCTTCGTTTCTGTGCTGAAAAATGGCAAGAACTAAAAAATTATCTAAACGTCTCCGAACCGGAAATTTGGCGATATATAGGACAGGACGTCGTCACGATACGACCTAAATATAAATATGCGGTAACCGATATAAAATACGCCGATCCAACGATTCGTATTGATGAACGCGGTTATTATTACGACATCTATGGTGTTCCTTTTAGAAAAATAACGGTTTCGGGGCAAAGCTATCTTGAGTATGCCGGCGAAGCTGTTTTGGCCAAAATTGATAATATTGACGCCCTTAATGCATATAATTGGCCGACTACTGAAAGCTGGGATTATTCAAGTATTCATGAAAATATTGTCGAAAATGGGGATAAGGCGACTTGGGCGCGCAGCCGCGGTTGCTTTCAAATCTCACAGCTTATGAGAGGTTTCGATAACTTTCTGGTTGATATGATAGAAAATGAAGAATACGCTAAATCGCTGATGGATCACATTTACGCGTTCGTGCGCGAAGACGTGCGCCTCACGCTCGAAGCCGGTACGCGAGAATATACGTTTATAGAATACAACGATGATATCGCAACGCAGCGAGGAATGATGATTTCACCAAAACTGTGGCGTAAACTGCTTCGGCCATACATGGAGGATTTTTGCTCTCTGGTTCACTCCTATCACGCATATGTACGCTATCACTCGTGCGGTTCTATAACAGACATTATCGACGATTTGATTGAAATCGGCGTCGATATATTGAACCCTGTACAACCTCTGGCTGCGGGCATGGATCCCCTGTTGTTAAAGGAACGTTACGGCAACCGCATTTGCTTTCATGGCGGGTTGGATATTCAAGAGCTCCTGCCCAACGGAACACCTGCCGAAACCCGCGGACAAGTTCGCAAACTTATTGATATCGTGGGAAAAGAGGGCGGTTATATACTTGCCGGATCGCACACGTTACAAATCGACGTAAAAGTGGAAAATATTCTCGCCGCGGTTGATGAGGTATTGGGCCGCTAACTCTGCGATTCAGAAAACGTTGATAGTGCCTTACGGTCTAAAACGGCCCTCGACAACTCCCAATTCCAAACGGAAAATTTTCTTTTCAAAAGGTTCAAGAAATTGGAGCGCTCCTTTATCTCTAGCGTCGCCGCGACCTTCACACCAACTGTTACAAGGCGCAAAACCAAATACATACTCCCGCGACCTCATCATTTTCCATTGAACGAAATAAGGAAGCGCTTTTGTATCATATTTCAGGTACATGCTAAAATTAAGGATGGGATTATAAAGCGCTGTATACGCGTTTCCATCTACATCCGTTTCAAACCAATGATAGAAACATTCTTCTTCATATAATGGTATCGGAGGACAAAATACATTAAAAACATCAATCCCAAGCTCGGCTTTCGGCGTACGCGGTTGTGTTTTGACAATCGGCGAAGCAATGAACTCTGTCACATCATCGACAAGCGGATACCCGAAATTGATATGATATAAAAGCATAATAGCCGCCGGTTCAAAATCCAGATTTTCAACGACGTCTTCAAGCAAAATGCGATTTTCACCCAAACAAGCCGTCACCTTTCTTTCAAAAAGCAAATCCTCCCCGTAAAAACGGCTATGCATCATTTTAGCGCGGATAAAAAAGTTGCACTCATCGCCGTCCCATTCGGTTTCGCAAGATATTTCTTCAGCAGGGGTATTCGCCAGCTCACCATGCATACCATATTCTTTTCCTTGATCTACGCTGCTGGCGCCAATATTATTCAATCCGCTCGTAGTGAGAAGCCCTCCAAAAAAATTATCTAAAAAACCTTTATTGCCATTTTCATTAAAATACTGCGGAGACCGTATTCCTGATTTTGACATATAACCAAGCTGAATACCCCGATAAAAAACAGCCGAGATATCCAAACATCGCGAAGGAAGTAATGTGAATGAAAAACAACCTGTATTTACATCAATCGCATCCACACCTTTTCCTCTCCCTGAATTCAGCGTATATCGCTTAATACCGGCGATTTGCGTAAGATTACCTACCCTCGCGTATATCTCCTGCCGGGTCATCTGTTTACCGAATACTTTTGCCATACTTTAACACTCCATTATATTACGCATTTGCCTTACCTCTATTGACGTCCAAAAGTATAGCCAGCAGTATCATGCCGCCCTTGACGATCATCTGATAATAACTGACAATACCCAGTAGATTCATACCGTTATTCAATATGCCGATAATTAAAGCGCCCACAATCGTTCCGGCAATTGTTCCTACGCCGCCGGCAATACTCGTTCCGCCAAGTATCGTCGCCGCAATCGCATCCATCGCGAAATCTTCCCCCGTTGTCGGCTGAGCGGAGTAAAGACGCGCAGCCGCAATTAATCCGCTCAGCGCCGAAAACGCGCCAGAAATCACGAATATCATAAGCGTAACCAAGTCGATATTGATACCAGACAAACGCGCCGTTTCCATATTCCCGCCCAGTATATATATGTGCCTGCCGAACTTCGTTTTCCCGAGCAGCACTGCCGCGAAAACAAATACGAACGCCAAAATAATAACCGGTATAGGTACACTCAGCAGGTAACCATTGCCGATCTTCGCAAAATTTGTGTCGACCAATCGTATTGGCCTGCCCTCGGTCAGAACATAGCAGACACCCCTAAATATTGTCATGGTGGCCAAGGTAGCAACGATTGCGGCGATTCTCCCTTTCGTAATGATTATTCCGTTTATGCCGCCAAGCACAACACCGCTCAATATCGAAAGAATAATTACAATAATTGGATTCCATCCGAGATTGGACGTATAGATCGCTAGCAATCCTGCTACTGCCGCGATAGAACCAACAGAAAGATCAATTCCCCCAATCAAAATTACGAATGTCATACCAAATGCGATAATTGCGTTGATGGAAATCTGTCTAACAACATTTGTAATATTTCCGAGAGTTAAAAATTTATCGGTCGAAATAGACAGTGTGGCTACGAGTAACAGCAACCCCAGCAAAGCGCCTATTTGAATTCCTGTTTTCTTCACGTTGTTATTGATTGTGATAAATATATTACCTTTATTGTCATGCATCTCTATTTCCTCCTGACGCAAAACGCATAATAGATTCCTGGTCAGCTTCACTTCGGCTTAGTTCAGCAACAATATGATTGCCTCGCATAACGAGTATTCTGTCACTCATACCTAAAATTTCCGGAAGTTCGGAAGAAATCATGATGATTGATACTCCATTCGCCGTTAATTCATTCATGATGGTATAAATCTCATATTTTGAGCCCACATCAATACCTCTCGTCGGTTCGTCCAAAATCAGCACTTTCAGATCATGCAAAAGCCATTTTCCGACTGCGATTTTCTGTTGATTTCCACCGCTAAGAAATTTGACAAGCTGACGCGTGGAAGGCGTTTTTATGTTGAGTCTTGCAATCGCATTCATTACGGCTTTATTTTCTTTCACTTTGTTAACCAGCCCTAATCTATTGCAAGTCTTCTCATACGCAGCGCTCAACACATTAATTCCCACAGAGAGCCCTAGACAAAGGCCGTCTTCTTTTCTATTTTCCGTAACAAGTCCGATACCATGATGTATGGCGTCGAGCGGTCTTTCAATATTTATTTCTTTTTCCTCCATAAAGAGTTTGCCGGAATTCTTTTTAACGGCGCCGAAAATAGTTTTTACCAGTTCCGTTCGCCCGGCGCCTACCAAACCCGAGAGTCCCAATATTTCCCCTTTTCTCAGTTGAAAAGATACGTCGTTTACATATCCGGGCGCGTTAATATTCTTTACTTCGAATACCGTTTTATCTGGCACCACCGTGCGTTTGGGATAAATTTCGGTTATTTCTCTCCCCACCATTTCCGTAATCAGGGTTTCTACCGTGACTTCACGTTTATTATGCATTGCTACTGTGCGTCCGTCTCTCAACACTGTAATACGATCGGATAAGCGCATTATTTCGTCAAGTTTGTGGCTGATATAGATTATCGAAACGCCGGCTTCCCTCAAAGAATCAATGATTTTGAACAATAACTGTGTTTCGTGTTCGGTCAAAGCTGATGTCGGTTCGTCCATGATCAGTATTTTTGCATTCTCGGAAAGCGATTTTGCTATTTCTACCATTTGTTTTTGTGAGATGCTAAGTTTTCCGAGGGGCGCGTCAGCAGGTATATTTACTCCCAATCGCCGAAAGAGTTCTTTGGATTCGGAGAGAGCTTTTTTATTGTCTAAAAAACAAAGCTTTTTTACAGGTTCCCGACCGGAAAAGATGTTTTCATATACACGAAGGTTGTTACAAAGATTGAGTTCCTGATGAATGATACTTATGTGGTTTTTTCTCGCTTCGACGGGCGTCAAAAAGACCTTCTTTTCTTTATGTAACAGTATATCGCCCGCGTCTGCTTGATAAATGCCAGATAAAATTTTCATTAACGTGGATTTGCCGGCACCATTTTCTCCTATCAAACCATGTATCTCGTTTTTCTTAATGTCAAAACAAACGTTATCCAATGCTTTCACACCGGGAAATTGTTTGCTTATATTTACCAATTCCAATATTGTTTCGCTCATTGAGAATACACTCCACTTGTAGATTGAGTTGCCGTATTGCGCGATACGGCAACCCAACGATTGTTCAACGTGACTTCTTCACTATTTTCCGTCGAATATACCGACTTCGACAGGTACATTCTTTTCGACTGCTTCGCCTTTAGTCAATTTGAGCGCGGATTCGACAGCGGTCGCGCCAATCAATTCTGGATACTGAATAACGTCCGCTTTCAGAGGTTTATCTCCCGCTTTGATGATGGCCTGCGCTTCTTCTGTCGCATCGTAACCCACAATGATAATATTTGTCTTGCCTGCCGCTTCAATCGCCGCCATTGCTCCAAGCGCGGTATCGTCGTTTACGCAAAATACACCGTTAATATCCGGATATGCTTGCAACAAATTCTCCATAACTATCATAGATTTATCCCTTACCGCGTCGCCTGTTTGCTGTACAACAAGCTTAATGTTGGGGTATTCAAGTAAGGCTCGCATAAACCCCGCATCGCGGTCAAGGCCGGTGGTATTATAGGGATAATTAAGATCGACTACGTTACCGTTGCCACCTAATAGTTCGAACAGGCTTTTGCCGCCTATAAACCCGCCTTGCACATTATCGCTTGCTATGTGCGCGTCCACATCTACACCGTTAGCGCCTGTATCCGCGGTTATAACAAAAATTCCTGCGTCTTTCGCTTTCTGTAACGGCACAGTGACCGCATCTCTGTCATATGGACTGCAAATAATGGCGTCCACGTCCATTGTGATCAGGTCTTCAATATCAGTAACCTGCTTCGTCGCATCCATATTGCCATCAAGAAAAACGATCTTAACGCCTAATTCATCAGCTTTTGCCTGCATTCCGTCTTTCATGGTAACGTGAAACTGCTGGGTTTGATTCATTAGCGAAACTCCAATGCTAATTTGTTCCGGCTTATCCGTTGCCGCGCATGCAACACTTGATAATGCTCCAACCATTGCCAATACGATACAGAAAAACCTCTTCATTACTTATTCCTCCTTGTATTATTTATTTACCATTTGTATGGTAAACGATAGTGACAATAAAAATATTTTTTCCAACTCGACATTGCCTTATGGCTTTCCCTACTTATCGCAATATGCAATATTGTTGTTTCTTGGAATCTATGCGAAATATATCATTGCTTTTTCTTGTTGTCAATAGAATTATATAATATTTGAATTATAGAATAGCTGTTGCCCCAAACCGGATTATATAATAATATATTCCGGTACTAAGATGTTGTTACAAAATTCCTTTATGTTGATTCCGGCGCCAAAAACTGTTTTGGGGGGACTCGCATGGAAAGTGACGTTAGGGCAAGATGGGGCAAAGACACGTTGAAATATGCCGTCTCGCCGATAATTTGTCTTCTGCCGATCGTATTCCTCACAGGATTTGCGGGCGATTTTGGGCGTTTTGATATAAAACCCGAATTTGTCGTGGGCGTGACCTCCGTATATCTCATTCTGTCCGGGTTCTACCTGACCCTGTGTCAAAGGCACAGGAAAAACGCGGCTGTAGCTGTGGGCTTTATCACCAACGGCATGATGCTGATTTTTTTCTCGGTCGCGTTCAAGTCTGGAATATTTTTCAACTTTTTGGGCTTTTCAGTGGCCATAGTTGGGATAGTCACCGGTATATCCGCGGCGACGCCATCGGGAGAATCGCTGTTCGCGCGTAAAATAGACCGGATTATACCGTACAGCGTCGGCATGGCAGAGCTTCAGAAGATAATAGACGCCATCCCGTTTCCCTGCGTGTTCATGGAACGCGTGAAGGACGGCGGAGAGCAAATTGTCGCGTACAATTCTCAGATGCTCGAGAATTTCGAGTTGGGGAAAAAGGATATATTGGGCAAAACGCTCGACTCTCTCGTGACGATGGTGCGGGGAACGAACCGCGTCATTTATTCCGGGGAGGAATGGGACGTCAAGCGCACTGTCCGCGGCAGGCAGATTCTCGTAATGTTCTCGCCGATACTGCGTTCGAAGGAGGCATCCACGATAGAGGTGTTCGACGCCATCGACGTCGCGACCGGGCTTTACGTCGCCGGATTCATGAAATACAAGGCCAAATCGGACATCGAATCGGTCAACAGGGGCAAGCGGAAGCTGTCGGCCGTGCTCTTGAAACTGACGTTCCCTCCCGGCGTCGAAGCCGGCATCACAGAGGACGAGCGAAAACTAGCCGAGGTGATATTCGGACGCGTCGTAGGGAAGTCCATTCGCGTCTGTGATTCCGGTTACAGGACAAACGACGACGAAGTGCTGCTCGTCATGCCCGACACGCCCAGTTCGGGTTCGAAGGTAGTCATATCCAGGATATTAGCGGGAATGAAGAGCGCCGCCGCGGTCGAATGCCCGCAATGCTCCAAAGCCATTATCAATTTTGCCGACAGGGATTACATCGGCAGTATCGACCTGCCGTCTTATGATAAGATGCTGAGCGAACTCTCGGTCGCCTTTTACAAAAAATACCCCGACCTCACGTCCGGGGCTTGATTTTTCGTTGAAAGGAGGTAAATGCCCGCGGAGAGCTGGATGAAATGCTGGTAGTATGCTGGTAGTATCTTGTTTTTAGTTGGGAGTTTTTCGCGATAGGAGGTAATTTTTTTGACGCTGGTTCATGTTATTTTGCTTTTGGTAGTTCTGGTAAACGGCGCGTTCGCCATACTTTTCATAAGGGATCTAATAAAACACAAGGGCGAAGTGAAGGCGGAACTGTTTGAGAATACGGGCAAGACTGTGGTACAGGCGGTGGTTGCCGGGGTGACGTTTTTCCTGTCGACTTTCGGAATATCCGATTTTGCCATCAGCACCGTGGTGTTCAGGCAGTTCAAATGGGTGGATGACACCCGTATTCCCGGCACGCTCAACACCGAGTGCGTCATTCCGGTTGCCATAATGGCACTGGCGTACATCTCGTCGATTGATGTGGAACTGACGACACTGCTGCTCTGCATCGGCGGGCAGGTCGTGGGCGCGTATATCGGCCCGCGGTTCGTGGTCAAGATGAACGTCGACACCATCAAGAAGTTCATCTGCGTGGGCCTTCTCATCGCTTCCGGGTTGATTCTCATGAACAAATTCGGAGTCTACCCGTCGGGAGGCGAAGCCCTTGGACTCCATGGCCCGAAATTGGCGCTCGCGGCGGTTCTGTCGCTCGTATACGGCGCGCTGAACAACGTGGGGATCGGGTCTTACGCGCTGACCATGGCTACGGTGTACGCCCTCGGGCTCAACCCGAACGTGGCTTTCCCGATAATGATGGGTGGCTGCACTTTCTCGGTGCCCGTCGGCAGCATGCAGTTCGTCAAGTACGACAGCTACTCCCGCAAGATAACGCTGCTCACGTCGACAATTGGGCTCATCGGGGTTCTCGTCGCGGTGTACATAGTAAAGAACCTCGACGTCTCCGCCTTGCAGTGGGTCGTGGCGGCGGTCATTCTCTATGCCGCTGTATCCTTGATATACGAACTGGCGAAGAAGGGCGGCGCCAAAACCGCGTAAAACCGTCAGCGCGGCAGAAAGCGCCTGGTCGACAGGAATTTGCTGCCCTTTATGACGAATCTGTAAGGATATGCGCTCGCCTCACCCGCGTAGTCTATATTTATGCGCGGTGAGGTGAGCGCGGCTTCGTCGGGGACGGGTTTCCCCGCGGCGATGAACAGTTCGTCTCCGCATAGGTCGCGTCCATAGTCGCTCCGCGTTATCCCGAGTGCCTGACAGAGTTTCCCAGGGCCTCGGCATAAATTTCCGATGTCTTGCGTGTTTCTCCTCGCGCACATCAGCTCTATCCCATCTATGGGCTCCAGCGCCCGGATCAATACCGCCTCCGGTTTGCCCGTGACGTTTACCGTCACGTTGAAACAGTTGTGCATCCCGTAAATGAAATACACGTAGGCGTATCCGCCGTCGCCGAACATCACTCGCGTGCGGTGCCCTGGCGGAGGAGCGTGATGTTTGAACGAGTGGCAGGCCGCGTCGCCATGCCCCGCGTAGGCTTCGGTCTCAACGATGACGCCGGCCGCCGTTCCGTCGGAGGATCTCTTTACCAGTATCGCGCCAAGGAGTTCTCTTGCCACCGCCGCGGCGTCCCTGAGGTAGAAATCGCGCGGCAGGCTCACGGAATCAGCGCCGCCGAAACGGGCGAATTCGAGATGGTGTGTGGGATCGGTGATTTTCATGGCGCGCGCTCCTTCCGCCAATACTATATAATGTTCATTATAAAACGAGCGGGTCTACGATGGACAGACAGAGGTGAAAGAATTGCCAGCGGAAAAAAATACCGAAAAACGCCCGATCGGTCTCCTGTGGGAGATATCGGAGGGATCGAGGGGCCTTTATGCCATTGCGTGCGCATCAATGATATTATCCATATCCTGTGATTTTTTGGTTCCTCAGTTGATAAGGTTCCTCGTCGACAGCGTCGGCGGGGTGAGCGAGTCCAAGATGCCGGTGATTTCGGCGATAGCCCGATTCGCGGGAATAGACCGCGGTTTCGGAGGGCGTCACGCGTTCACCAGGGCTGGGCTCGTCGTCGTTGCCGTGGCCGTTCTGGGAGGAATCTTCAGCTTCAGATACCGCCGTTCTCTCTCCCTTGGGGCCGAAAGTCTGATAAAGCGTCTGCGCGACAGGCTATACTCGCACATACAGCGCCTTCCCTTCAAGTGGCACATCACGGTTCAGACCGGCGACATCGTGCAGCGCTGCACGTCGGACGTGGATATCGTCCGCGGCTTCGTGTTCGTCCAGATGATCGAAATGGCGCGCGCCGTGGTGCTGGTCGCATTCGCCTACACGATGCTGTTCCGGATGAATTTCACCCTCGCCGCCGCGTCGTTTGTCTATTTGCCGGTGGTGTTCCTCTACTCGTACATCTTTCTGCAAAAAGCCTCCGCGAGGTTTCTCGCCGCGGACGAGGCCGAGGGGCAATTGCTCGCGATAGTGCAGGAAAATTGCTCGGGCGTGCGCGTGGTCCGCGCTTTCGGGCGCGAGCGGCACGAGGCCGGCAAGTTCGCCGCGCAGAATGAACTCTTCGCCTCGCTCTGGATGAAGCTCGGCAACATGCTCAGCGCGTTCTGGGGTATGGGCGATCTTCTGACGGGGCTTCAGATGATAACGATATGCGCCGCCGGAACGTATCAGGCGGCAAAAAGCGGTGTCACGGTGGGCGAATTCATGGTGTTCCTGTCCTACAACAGCATGATAATATGGCCGGTCAGGGGTTTGGGGCGCGTGCTGTCGGAGGCGGGGAAGACCATGGTTTCGCTGGGCAGGCTGCGCGAGATTCTGGATACGCCCCCGGAGACCGACCCGTCCGGCGCGATAGACTCGCCCATATCCGGCGATATCGAGTTCGACGACGTGTTTTTCGCGTATGACGGCGCGCGCGTGCTCGAAAACGTTTCATTCACCGTCAGAGAGGGCACGGCGCTCGGCATCCTGGGCGCGACCGGTTCCGGCAAGACGACCGCGGCCCATCTCCTGTGCGGGCTCTACGACCTCGCGGATGGCGAAGGGGCTATACGGATCGGGGGCGTGGACATAAGACATTACAAACGCCGGCATCTGCGCAAAAACGTCGGCATCGTGCCGCAGGAACCGTTTCTCTACTCCAGGACGATAGCCGAGAACATAGCCGGACTGTCGAAGGATATTCCGATCGGGCAGATTCGCGACGCGGCGGCGATAGCGCAGGTGGATTCGGACATCGAGCGGTTCGCCCGCGGTTATGACACGATAGTGGGAGAGCGCGGCGTCACGCTGTCCGGCGGTCAGAAGCAGCGCGTGGCGATAGCGCGCGCCGTGCTGAAGGATACGCCGATAATGATATTCGACGACTCCCTCTCGGCCGTCGATACCGAGACCGACGCGCGGATAAGGGCGGCGCTCCGAGAGCGCGTGCGCGGGGTGACGGCGATCATAATATCGCATCGTGTCACCACCATTTCGGACGCGGATATGATAATGGTCATGGAGGACGGGCGGGTGGCCGAGGCGGGTACGCCGTCCGAGCTTATGAAACTAGGCGGAATTTACAGGCGGGTGACGGACATGCAAAGGGCCGCGCTGGACGAGATCACGGGAGATACGCCATGAGCGATTATTCGGACGAGATATACGACAAACCGTTCGATGTAAGGGTATGGAAACTGATATGGCGGTTTTTCCTGCCGTACAGGCGGGAGCTTTTAAAGATAATCGCCCTCATGAGCCTCTGTTCAGTGGTTGACGTGGCGATACCCCTTTATCAGAAATACGTCATAGACAATTTCATATTCGTCCGCGCGACGGATCACATTTGGGAGGTCACGGCGTTCGGCATAGTGATGATGCTGGTGACGCTCGCGGCGATAATGGCTTTCACCCGGCTCGCGATACGCGTCGAGATGGGTTTCTCGCGCGACCTCAAAAAAGCCTGTTTCGACCACCTGCAAACCCTGTCGCTCTCGTATTTCAACACCACGCCGGTCGGATACATCATCGCGCGCGTCATGTCGGACACCGATAAAATAGGGCTGATGGTGGCCTGGGGGCTCGTTAATATGATGTGGGGGTTGTCATATATCCTGTTTGCGATAATCGCCATGCTGGCGCTGAGTTTCAGGCTAGGGATATGGCTCGCCGCGATGGCGCCGGTGATGATGTTTCTGACGCTCCGGTTCCAGCGTCGCATACTGCGTCACAACAGGACAGCGCGGCGCGTGAACTCAATGATAACGGGTTCTTTCAACGAGGGCATAATGGGCGCCCGCACGTCGAAGACCATTGTCGCCGAGGACATAAACATAGCCGAGTTCGGCGAACTCACCGGCCGGATGTACAGGGCGTCGGTGCGATCCGCGACATGGAGCGCGGTTTACACCCCCGTAATGCTGATGTTCGGGGCCGCCGCCATAGCTGTCATAACGGCAAAGGGCCTCGGTTACGTGGACGGAGGGGCGATGGCTTTCGGCACGCTTTCCGCCATGATATCCTACGCGATAAACATCTTCGAGCCGGTGCGGCAGTTGTCGGACACGTTTTCCGAGGTGACCTCGACCCAGGCCAATATCGAGCGTGTCGACGCGCTCCTGAGGCGCGAGCCGGAGATAACCGACTCTCCGCGGGTGACGGCGGTTTACGGCGACAGTTTCGAGCCAAAGCATGAGAACTGGGAAACCATACGGGGAGACGTGGTGTTCGACGACGTCACCTTCAAATATCCCGACGGAGACGAATATGTCCTGGAACATTTCAACCTCGAAGTGCCGGCCGGTTCGTGCGTCGCACTGGTTGGCGAGACCGGCGCCGGCAAGTCGACGCTCGTCAATCTGGTCTGCCGTTTCTACGAGCCGACCTCGGGCAGGATATTGATAGACGGCCGGGATTACCGCGAGCGTTCGCAGTTATGGCTGCACTCGAACATCGGATATGTGCTGCAAAGCCCGCATCTGTTCTCGGGAACGGTTCGCGACAACATCCGCTACGGACGGCTCGACGCGACGGACGAGGACATCATGCGGGCATCCCGTTTGGTCTCGGCCGACCGCGTCATAGAAAAACTTCCCGAAGGTCTCGGCAGCGACGTGGGCGAGGGCGGCGACCGTCTCTCGACCGGGGAAAAACAACTGATTTCGTTCGCGCGCGCCGTGATAGCCGACCCCAGGATATTCGTCCTCGACGAAGCCACATCGTCGGTCGATACTGAGACCGAGCGCGTGATCCAGAACGCCGTCTCGAAAGTGCTCTCGGGCCGCACGTCGTTTTTGATAGCTCACAGGCTCTCGACGATAAAGATGGCCGACATGATACTGGTGGTGCGCGACGGCAAGATAACCGAACGCGGAACACACCGCGAGCTGCTGAAAAAAGACGGCTATTACAGACAGTTGTATTCGATGCAGTACGAGCGGGAGATTCTGTAGATAATTTAAATTATGGCCGCGGTTCGAGGCAAAGGGACTATATCGGCCAACTTCGACTCATTATCACCCGACGCCAAATCCAATTCATAAGACATTTGAAGGTTCAGCCAGAATTGAGGGCCAGTGCCGAAGAACTTCCCCAGGCGCAAGGCAGTATCCGCTGAAATACCTCTCCTGCCCGATAATATTTGGCTTATCCTGTTGACCGGCACGTAAATGGCTTTCGATATATCCGACGCGCTCATGTTGACGGCTTCAAGCTCGCCGATCAATATTTCACCCGGATGAATGGGTTTGCTGGGCATATTCTCCAACTCCTTATATTAAGATAAATAAAATAACTCAGCTTCAATGGTAGTCCACGATCTCCACGCCGCAAGGCCATTCAGCGTCGTTGGGCCATGTAAAACATATCCGCCACTTGTCGTTGATCCGTATGCTGTACTGACCGCTGCGATTCCCCCGCAACGCCTCAAAGCGATTGCTCGGCAGAAGTGTCAAAGTCTCAAGTCTGTCAGCCGCGTCGAGCACCCTCAGTCTTTTTTCCGCTTGTCTGGGTATAACCGCCCACTTTTTTACATTATTGCCGTCATAGAGCTTTTTGACATCCAGGTCTTTGTAGCCTTGGATCATCGGCATCACCGACGATATATTACCGTATTTACGCTGTACGTCAAACGTATCAAAGAGCGGGCTTTTCATGAAAAAACTCGCCTGAAATCAAATGTAAAAACTTTGAGTATGAGATAATACATTTGCATATAATTCGTATTGACGCGCGATATCCGTGAAGGAGGCGGGTTGATTTTGGAAAACCTATTTGGGTTCATTATATTTCTCGTTATAATTCTCGTTGCGCTACTTCCGACATGCTTGATTTTTTGGGTATTGACGCCGAAGCAGCGGATTCGGATATGATGTCCAGCGATACTGGCGGGGCAATCAAAGCGATAGGCTGTATGGCCATCATCATGCTTGCGGAGCTTGCCGCGTACGTCATGGGAGAAGGATGAGAATATGTCTAAAATCGAAGGCATGAGAATAAAGAACTTCAAAGTATTGAAAGATATATCTCTTGGTCGTCTCTGGAATCAGCAAAAAGCTGAACCGCTCACGCCAATGACGGTTGTAATCGGGAAAAATGGAGTTGGCAAAAGTACGTTATTTGACGCGTTTGGATTTCTTGCCGATTGCCTGAAGTCGGGCGTTGAAGAAGCATGTGACGCGAGAGGGCGCGGAGGGTTTTCAAGATTATTGACCCAAGGAGAGAAAGGACCGATTGAGCTTGAAGTATATTACAAGGAGGATGGCAATGCGCGTCCAATCACCTACGAGCTTTCAATAGACACGGATGAGCGTGGGCGCCCTTATGTTTTGAAGGAGCGATTGCGGCAGCGGCGAAAGGGTCAGAAACACGGCCGGCCGTTTTCTTTTTTGATCCTGGATCGCGGAAGCGGTGTCGTATGGAAAGGTGAGAGGGAAGGAATAGACGAAGCTGAACATTCTTTTGATGTCAGGGATCTGATGGAGTCAATTAAATCGGGCGTATTCAAAGAAGAACCCAGGGAAACGGAAGTCGTTGAGTTGGAAGATAAGCGTAAGCTCGGCATAGCGACACTTGGATCATTAAAACAGCATCCGCGAATTTCAGCATTCCGCCGTTTTATCGAGGGTTGGTATCTCAGTTATTTCACGCCGGATGCCGCGCGCAGTTTGCCTTTAGCCGGCCCGCAAAAGCACTTGAATATTCACGGTGACAATCTTGGCAATGTTGTCCAATTCATGGAGAGAGAACACCCTAAGCGATTCGAGAATATTTTGAAAAAGATAGCCGGTAAAATACCAGGGGTTGATATGATAGATACGGAAAAAACAACGGATGGTCGGTTACTTCTCAGATTTAATGACAAAGGGTTTAAAGATCCTTTTTACGCAATGCAAATGTCAGATGGTACTTTAAAAATTTTCGCTTATCTCCTGTTAATGGAAGATCCTTCACCTCCTCCATTTCTTTGTATTGAAGAACCTGAAAACGGACTATATCATAAGTTGCTTGAATCACTTGCGGATGAGTTCCGTAAACATGCCACCGGGCTCAAGTTAGGTGCTCAGGTTTTCATCACAACGCACCAACCTTATTTCGTAAACGCACTTGAGCCAAAAGAGGTTTGGGTTCTGGAAAAAAAACCTGACGGGTTTTCAGCAATTCGCAGGGCCAGTGATAATAGCACTGTCCAGGCAATGGTCGCGGAGGGCTTGCCCTTGGGAGGCCTCTGGTACAGCGATTATCTGGATGAGAGGCAACCAGATGCATTTTGAAATACTCGTAGAAGACCAATCCGGCAAACATGCGCTTGATATTTTAGTGCCTAAAATCATTGGCGACGGACACACATTTATTGTTCATCAATATAAAGGAATCGGTCATATTCCAAAGAATTTAAAACATGGCGTTGACCCCAGGAAGCGGCTTTTACTTAACACGCTTCCGCGTTTGTTACGAGGTTACGGGAAAACATTCGCAACGTACCCTGGCGGGTATAACGCGGCAGTCATAATAGTTTGTGATCTCGACGACAGATGTCTGAAGGTATTTCGCGAAGAGTTGAACGATATTCTGAATGGGTGCGATCCTAAACCAGAAACGAGATTTTGCATCGCCATCGAGGAGAGCGAGGCATGGTATCTTGGAGATATTAAGGCTGTCAAATCAGCGTACCCAGAGGCGAAAGATTCTGTCCTCAACAAATATGTCAACGATTCCATCTGCGGCACATGGGAACTCTTGGCCGACGCCATATATAACGGCGGCTCCGAAGCATTGTTATCCGGAGGATGGCAAGCGGTCGGCAGAGAAAAATCCCAATGGGCAGTGAGGATAAGTCCATACATGGATATATTGAACAATAAGTCTCCTAGTTTTATTTATTTTAAGAAGAGACTGCTTGACTTCGACTCGATCGACTTTGAAAAGTAACGCCGGACAACACTAAACCAGTTACGCACTCAAAGTGTTTCGTGTTTGCGGTGAGCAATTCACTTCCGTTCTCGAAGATTCGCGACAAAAGCCGAAGGGTCTTTCATATCCTCCCTGTCTTTCCATATGCCAAAGGCAAGCAATTCTTCATCCGCGTTCACTTCTTCGAGTACATAATCCAAAGGAACAATCTTCGCGGCGGGTT
>JAISXR010000156.1 GCA_031270375.1 Synergistaceae bacterium
TCCTGCGCGGGAATGTTCACGGCGAACACCATGAACTGCGTTTTGGAGGCGCTGGGCCTGGCTCTGCCCGGCAACGGGGCGATCCCGGCCGTGTACTCCGAGAGGGTGCGCCTCGCGAAGGACGCGGGCAGGGCGATAATGAACCTCATAGAGCGCGGCATCCGCCCGAGGGACATAGTGACGCCCGACGCCGTGAACAACGCGATCGCCGTCGACGTCGCGCTGGGAGGCTCCACCAATACATGCCTCCACATACCGGCCATCGCGCACCACGCGGGTTTCGAAATCACGTTGTCGCGCGTCGACGAGGTGAGCCGGCGGACGCCTCACCTGTGCAGCATGAGTCCGGCCGGCAGTCACTTCATGGTTGATCTTTACCACGCCGGAGGTATTCCCGCGCTGATGTCGCAGCTTCTCGAAGGGGGGCTCGTGTCAGGCAAGCCTCTCACGGTGACGGGGCGGACGGTGGCCGAGAACCTAAAGGGCGCACGAGTGCTCGACACCGAAGTCATACGCCCTCTCTCAAATCCTTTCCACACCGAGGGCGGACTCGCGATCCTTCACGGAAATATCGCCCCGAAGGGATGTGTCGTCAAACAGAGCGCGGTACTGCCCGAGATGATGAAACACGAGGGCCCGGCGCGGGTATTCGACGGGGAGGAAGCGGCGTTCGAGGCGATATCCTCGAGGAAGATAAAGCCGGGCGACGTGATAGTGATAATCAACGAGGGGCCCAAAGGCGGCCCCGGCATGAGGGAGATGCTGCTCCCGACGTCGACGCTCGCCGGACTCGGCCTCGACTCGTCGGTGGCGCTCATCACCGACGGACGTTTTTCCGGGGCATCGCGCGGCGCGTCGATAGGGCACGTCTCGCCCGAGGCGGCGAGCGGCGGGCCGATAGGGCTGGTGAGAGAGGGCGACATCGTCAGGATCGACATCGGCGCGCGCAGCGTGGAACTCTGCGTGTCCGACGAGGAACTCGCGTCGAGGGCGCGAGAGAATAAACCGGCGCTCAAGCCCACGGGCAGCCCCTACTTGGAGCGTTACAGGGAAAACGTCACCTCGGGGGCTGAAGGGGCTATCTTCAAAGGAGAGTAAAGCATCATGGAAAAACGCGTCAGAAGAGTGAAAGTTACCGAAACCTGCCTCGTGTTGCTCACGATTTTCGCCGTGGGTTTTGTCCTGAGCAGGGCGGAGCGGGTCGCAGTCCCCCTCACGCTTGCGTTCATACTGACGCTGTTGCTGTATCCGATCGTGAAGGCGGGAGAACCTCACAAGATACCCCCGATAGTGATGGTCGTGGTTATCCTGGTATGTTTCGTCGCTATATTCGCGCCGCTCGGCGTCTTTCTCAACGCCAGACTCCAGATTACACTGACGCGTTTGCCCGTGTTTTACGGGAGACTGGTGAACCTCGGCATGACGCTCCTGCAACAATATCAGGTGCCGACAGCCTTCTGGGACTCCATAAACTGGTACAACACGGTGGGACGGTATCTCGGCAACATGACAGGTTTTCTGATCAACTGGCTCGGCAATCTCGCGATGGTGATGGTGTTTCTCATCTTCATGCTGCTCGAGTCTCCCTTCATGGAAAACCGGCTCAACACCGCGTTTACCGGTGAGCAGGGGGAGACCGTGGCCCGTGTGTCCGACAAGATAGTGAGCCAGATATCCAAATACCTCCGCACGCTAGCCGTGATAAGTTTTGCGACAGGCGTGTGCGTATGGTTCGCGCTGTGGCTCATCGGCGTCGAGTTCGCGCTCACGTGGGGAGTGCTGGCGTTCGTGCTGAACTTCATACCGACACTGGGTTCCATTGTCGCCTCCATCCCGCCGATTCTTGTCGCGATAGTCCAGGGTTACCCGAACCCGACGCCCGCCGTCCTTACGTTACTGGCGCTTCTCGCGATTCAATTCACGATAGGCAATATACTCACGCCGAAGATAATGGGAGACACTCTCGACCTGAGCCCGGTACTCATCCTGATATCGCTGATGTTCTGGGGAATCATCTGGGGTGTGGTGGGCGCGCTTCTCTCGGTCCCGATAGCGGTGATGATAAAGATAATCTGCGAGAACGTGGCGGCACTGGACTTCGTCGCGATACTCATGAGCGCTCCGAAAGAGAGCCACCCGGGCCGCGCGGAAGAGGCACGATCTTGATAGCGGGAGTGGGCACGGATTTGTGCGCGATCTCTCGGATGAAACGCGCCGTGGAGAACGATTATTTCGTGAGGAGGATTTTCGTCGCGGAAGAGATCGAATACGCCATGTCCCAGAGCGAACCAGCGCGGCATTTCGCCTCCGCTTTCGCGGCCCGCGAGGCGCTCTCCAAGGCGACAGGGCTCGGGATATTCGGCATGGGGCTGTCGGCCGTCTGGGTGCGGCGCACGGATAGTGGGCCGATTTTTATGCTGGACGGCGAGACTTCCGGAAAACTGAAATCTTGCGGCGCCGACAAATGCTGGCTCTCCCTCACTCACGAGGGAGATTTCGCGCTCGCGTTTGTCGTGTTGGAGAGCGTCGGATGAAATATTATTACGCTTCCGAGGCCGTCAGGGCCGCGGACAAAAAAGCCTCACAAGAGCTGGGCGTTTCGGGCGAGGTGCTGATGGAAAACGCCGGACGCGCGGCCGCCGAGATCATCGCGGCGCGTTACCCCGACGCCGGATCGTTTCTCGTGCTGTGCGGTCCAGGGAACAACGGGGGGGACGGATTCGTCGCCGCGCGGCATCTCGACATCATGGGCAGGAAAGCCGGGATCATTTCCGTGCGAGCGGTGTCAGAATACACGGGCGAGGCACGTTTCGCGGCGGTCGCCGCCGAGAAATGCGGAATAAAAATTTCCCTCTCGAGTGATATGAGCGATGCCGAGATAACTGACGCGCTCGAAACGTCCGTCGTGGTCGACGCGCTCCTTGGTGTCGGCGCGAGCGGCGAGCCCAGGGGCGAGGTAAAACGCCTCATCGCACTGTCCGAAGGAGCAGTATCAGGATGTCCCCGCGCCGTTTCGCTGGATATCCCCAGCGGTGTCCAGGCAGATACGGGCGAAGCAGACGCGGTTTCGTTCCGCGCTGAACTGACGATTTCTTTTCTCGCGCTGAAACCTGCCCATGCGATATCGCCGGGCGCTTTGAGGTGCGGAGAGACCATGACGGCCGGGATCGGCGTGAAACCCGAGCTAGCGCTCGGCGCGGAGCCGGAGCTGGCGGGGTATGACGCCTCGGATATTCCGGCCTTGTTCCCCCGGCGCGGCACGGATATTCACAAAGGCTCCCGGGGCACGATGCTCGTCGTGGGAGGATCGTCGAATTTCAGGGGCGCGCCCGTGTTATCAGCCCTAGCGGCGCTAAAGGCCGGGTGCGGGCTGGTCGCACTGGCGGCGCCCGAGAGCGTGATAGCCTCGGCGGCCTCGCTGCTGCCGGAGGCCATCTTCATCCCGCTTCCCGAGGAGGACGGACACATCCGTTTCGCCGGTTTCGAGGAAGCCATCTTCCCCTTCGCCGATAAATTCGACGCGCTCGTCCTTGGGCCGGGGCTAGGGCTGAGTGGCGACGCGATGAGGGTTTCGCGTTTTCTGTGCGGCGCGTGGCACAAGCCCATGCTCGTTGACGCGGACGCGCTCAAGGCGGGATATGAAACTCGCATGGAGAACGCGGTGGCCACGCCGCACGCGGGTGAGGCGTCGTTCATCCTGGGCGTTTCCCCTGCCGAAGTGGAAAGGCACAGGCTGCTTTCATGCCGGAAACTCGCGGAGAAATTTTGCGTCGTGCTGCTGAAGGGCCCCCGCACGCTCATCTCTGACGGCTTGAAGACAAATGCCGCGCTGGAGGGCGGACCGGAGCTGGCCGTGCCGGGTTCCGGCGACGTGCTGTCGGGAACGATCGGCGCTTTCCTCGCGACGGGAATGAGTCTCATGGACGCCGCGACTTTGGGAGCCGTCGTCCACGGCGCCGCGGGAAGCCGCCTCGCCGCCGCGGGAGGAACAAACGGCGTCATGGCGAGCGATATAGCGGGAGCTATAAGGGATTGTACTATTTAAAGAGGCGCAGAGCCGCCCGCACGGATGAACGGCCTGCCAAAACGCGATTCAGCGGACCTGTGATGACGTTTTTCAGCCTCGCCCTGGCCGGACTGCTCATAGCCGTTTTCAAATCGAAAAATCCGGAAATGAACATCAGACCGATTTTGACCATGTTCGGCGCCGTTGCCCTGGGGTGCGCGGTGATGATCATCGTGTCCCGAAGGGAAAAAGGCGATGACTGAGAATGCCGCCGGAGACGGTTTGACATGCGGATTTCCCGATATCTCGGTCGACGGCGAAGAATGGACGAACATGATCGGCGCGATTCTGGCGGCGGAGATATACGGAGGGCTAGCCGTCGTGCTGACCGGCCCGCTCGGATCGGGCAAAACGGCACTCGTCAGGGCCGTGGCCGGCGCGCTGGGAATCAGGTCCGTCAAAAGCCCCACGTTCGCGACCCAGGCCGTCTACAGCATTCCATCGCTGGAATTCGACCTCGTCCACGCCGATCTCTACAGGCTGGATTCCGGGCAGATCGGCCTCGACACAGAACTCCAGTTCGAGGAATACCTGTCGGACCGCCGAGCGGTTTTGTTCGTCGAGTGGGGGGAGAGGTGGAATGCGCCGAGAACGGACTGCTGGGAAGTGGATATTGCCTCGCCCGATCCGTCGAACCCCGACGTCAGGCGCTTTGGTTTCAGGGCTTTCGGCGCGGAGGCGTCGCGTCGCGTCGCGAACGCTTACGGCAGGATGCTCGACGCTTTCGCGGAACCGAGACGGCGTTGCTGACGCTTGCCATCGACTGCGCGTTGCGGCGCATTGGCCTGGGTTTGTCCGACGGAGAGAAAATTCTCGGTGAACTCTCATGCGACGCCGGGACGAGACAGGCGGAACTTCTGCCCTCGGCCGCGGCGAATTTTCTATCGCTGTACGGGCATACCGTGCGGGATGTCGGCCTGATCGCCGTCGCGGAAGGCCCCGGATATTTCACTGGCCTCCGCGTGGGCATGTCATACGCCGCGGCTCTGGCCGAAAGCGTGGGCGCGCTTGTCGTGGCGGTGCCAACCCTGTTCGCCATGGCCTTGCCCCTGCTCGGCATATTCAAATCCATCGGCACGCTCGTGGCGGTCGCGCCGCTCATCCCGGCGGGGCATGACTCGGTCTACGCCGCCATTTACGGGCACAATGGCGGGAAAATAGCCGCTTCATTGGAACCTTCTTACATCAAGACTTCCGATTTCGCGAACGTCATCGGCGCTTTCGACGCCGAACGCCGGCCCATTCTGACCGGCGTAACGCTCCCCGACGAACTGGCGTCGCGCGACTGCGCGATGATAACGCCGCCCCCTTCGATGCCGTCCGGCATACTGGAAGCCGCGCGTTCGCTCGCCCCCGCCGATCCCGCCAAAATCCGCGCGGTTTACCTGAGGGAACCAGGTTAGAGCTTCGCCCTCGGGTGTATCTCCCCGCAACTGAGTACCCCCCTTAATACTTTGATGACGCAACCTCTTTCGGTGGTGCGAATGTTCAAGAACCCTTCCTGATTTCCGCCGCTCTCGCGTGCGCGATGAGCCCTTCTCCGCGCGCCATTCTCGAGACCAGTGGCGCTATCTCGTTCATGGCATCTCTGCTAAATTTTTGATGTGTGCAGACTTTCAGGAAAGTTCCGACCCACACGCCGCCGGTATAGCGCGCGGCGCGCAGTGTGGGAAGCGTGTGATTCGTGCCGGAGGCGTAGTCCCCGAATACTTCGGCGGTGTTTTTCCCGATGAACATGGAACCGTAATTATACAGCCCGGATATGAGAGTTTCGCTGTCCTCGGTTTGAATCTCCAGATGCTCTGGGGCTATGCGATTGCTGATGGACACCGCCTCGTCGAGCGTATCGACGACGATGACTTCTCCGTAATCCGCCCACGATTGGCTCGCCGTCTCCGCCGTCTCCAATGTCTCGAGCTGTTTTTCCACCTCCGATATGATCGCTCTGCCGATCTCCTCCGAAGTCGTGACCACGATGCCCTGCGCAAATCTGTCGTGCTCGCTTTGAGCAAGGAGGTCGGCCGCGATGAGGCGTGGCTCCGCGGTATGATCCGCGATGACGAGCACCTCACTGGGGCCGGCGATAAAGTCGATGCCGACCTGGCCGCAGCACTGGCGCTTGGCCTCGGTGACATAGCTATTGCCGGGGCCCACTATGATATCGACGGGAACAATTCGCTCAGTGCCGTAAGAGAAAGCCGCGACCGCATGGGCGCCGCCGACGGCATAAATCTCGTCTACGCCCGCAACGTCCATCGCGATCAGTGTTTTGGGATGGACGCCCTGTGTGCCTTTCGCAACCGGCGAGCAAGCGGCCACTCGCCTGACCCCGGCGGCCTTTGCGGGAATCGCCAGCATCAGCGCCGTGGAGTACAGCGGATAACGGCCGCCCGGAACATAACAGCAGCACGATTCGATCGGGATAACACGATGGCCCAGAGTGACGCCGGGCGACGGAGTGAACGCGGGAAGTTCCGTCATGGTCTCCTTTTGGGCTTCGGCGAATTTGCGGATGTTTTCGGCTGCCTGACGGATATCGGCTATATCGGTCTTTGCGATTTTTTGGTAAGCCTCGTCGATTTCGTCTTTGCCGACGCGTAATACGGCCCGTTCGCAGCCATCGAATTTCAGGCTGTAGCGGAGTAAAGCCTCGTCGCCGTTCTCGCGGACATCCTCAATGATGCCGGCGACGCCTTCCGCGAGAACTTTTGCCGTGGTGACGGTACGTTTGGATGCCTTTTTCAAAAAGTTCATGTATATCATACTCTTCTCTCGATTTTATTCGGGGAATCCGGTCAGATTTTCACCGCCACGCACTCCTCCTTGAATTTTTCGATTTCAGCTGTGACCATGGCGGAGTAACGGTTATATTTCTTCTCCGCTCCGCGCAATTCAGGCTTGGCATCGAAATTGAAATCGTTCTCGTCCTTGGTTTCATGGGATATGCGTTCGTCCACTTTTTTCATAAGCTCCGCGTCCTCGTCAGCGATTTTCTGAAACCTCGCGACGGAATACAGGCTTTGTTTGAACTGCTCGACGAGGACGAAATTTCCCTTCATGTTGTAGTAGTGTATCAGCAGAAAATGAGCGTTGACGACGTCCTGTTTTATAAATGGCAGTTCATCGAGCGACATCACTATGCGTTCGGACTTGTACGAATTAAAAAAGTCCCTGAACTCGAAAACGACGTTGGCCGCCCATACCACAGCGTCGAGATATTCCTCCTTGTTGAACATTACACTAGTGTAGCCGAGGCTCCTTATTCGTGACACTGTCGACTGATTTTTCGGGCGCTGGCCCACGAATTCCATTTCTTCCTTTTTTGCCTTATCGCGCGGTTGCATTCTTTTCCCTCCTCGTGATATTTACGATAATATATATCCCAATCGCCGCTTTTTATCAACAGGCATATTGAAAATAACGCCAGGAAAAAATTAAATAATTTATTCTCGGAAAATCAAAAGGGGATTTGATATGAAACGCGGGAAAATAGAGATCGACGAGTCAAAATGCGATGGCTGCGGACTTTCGCCGATGCCTGCCGAGGCGGCATTTCCTCCTCGTGCATATTCACGAGGAAGTCGGCTTCAAGCAGAATCTGATAATCCGGCCCATCGACATCCGAATAAGTGTGATGGTGTTCGACAAGGTAGACTACCCGCTCCGTGATATCCGGCGAAAAACCCAGCCTGCCGAGCATTTAACGCGCCGCTGGGCCACCCTCGCGCTCCTGATATTTGCCCTCGCCGCTGCCGTACTTCTCATGGAATTTGCCTTTTCATTCGGCCCTCCGCGGGAAAAACGGTTTGACTTTGTTTTCCTTCCCGGCGGCTATGCGCGCGATATTTTCCCTATGACGTATGACGGAGAATACAGCTAACAGAAGACCGCAGAAAAAATAAGGCCTGGGCATACCGAACATGGGCAGACAAAGAGCGGCGGCGAAAAGTGCCGTCATCGAAGCCAGAGAAACCACGCATGATATCTCGCGCACCACGAACCAAACGACTCCGCCTAAGATAGCGGCGGATGGATTGAAAAAATCGAAAAAAGCGATAACCCCGAAAGACGTGGCGACTCCCTTTCCTCCCCGAAATCCTATCCAGACAGGAAAGTTATGACCGATAACGCTCATGGCGCCAACAACCGACAATAAAGCCGCGTCATCATACCCCATCGCCATGGTGAGCAATATCGCGAGCCCCCCCTTGAACATATCCACGACCGCCGTGAGAAAGGCCCATTTTTTGTCCAACACGCGTGAAACGTTTGTCGCGCCTATATTTCCGGAACCGAATTTTCGAATATCTTCACCTTTGAGCATCCTC
>JAISXR010000200.1 GCA_031270375.1 Synergistaceae bacterium
TGTCACCCCCCTCGCGGATTCGGTCTCTTACGAGGAAGCGGCGGCAAACGAGGCGTTTGCGTGTACTTACAGCGCTTTCGAGAGGTACGGTGTGCATCCGGGGGAAACTGTGGTCGTGATAGGCGCGGGAGCGATAGGCCTCATGCACGCAAAGCTCGCGCTCATGTCGGGAGCGGGTACCGTGATAATGAATGACCTCTCTCGCTCCCGCCTCGACGAATGCGCCGCGATAGAACCTCGGATCACGGCGGTCTCCGAGAACCTCGCCGAATACGTGAGGGATTTCACCGGCGGCGAGGGGGCGGACGTGGTGATCACGGCGTGCAGTGTCGCCGCGGTTCAACAGGGCGCTTTCGCCCTCGCCGGCTTCAACGGCAGGGTGTGTTTCTTCGGCGGGCTGCCCAAAGGCAAGGAAACCGTCCCACTCGACACCAACCAGATACACTATAAACAGTTGACCGTCATCGGCACGACAAGATCGTCGCACGCACACTACCGCGCGACGCTGGATATGATAGCCAAGGGCGTCGTCGACATAGCGCCGGTGATCACACATAAATTCGAACTGAAGAACACGCTCCGCGCGTTCGAAAACGCCGCTGAGGCGATCGGATTGAAACAAGCCGTAGTATTCTAAATTTAACGGGAGGTCTCGGGATATGCAATACCTGATCGGCGTCGACCTTGGAACACAAGCCACCAAAACCAGCCTGTGCGACGAACGGGGCCATATTCTGGCGGAAGCGGCACAGGAATCGAACCTCATATATCCTGAACGGGGGGCGGTGGAACAAGACCCCGAGGAGATGCTGGAGTCCGTTTTGAACACGATAAAAGAGGTGCTCGAAAAATCCAAAATTCCGGCGGGAGACGTCGCCGGCATAGGCATCGACGGCCAGATGGCGGGCCTCATGGCCGTCGACGCCGGGGGATATGCCGTTACACCGTACGACAGCTGGCTCGACACGAGATGCGGCAAGAGCCGCTATGCGTTTCTCGATTTCGGCGAGGAACGGGCGATAGAACTTTGCGGCGGACCGGTGTCCTACACGGGCGGCACGAAAATCGTGTGGTGGCGCGACGAAAGACCCGAGACCTACAAACGGATTCACAAATTCACTCAGCCCGGGTCGTACTGCGCGATGAGGCTCTGCGGCATTTCCGGCGGGGACGCTTTCATCGACCACACGTATCTGCACTTCTCGGGCTTCGCCGACACCGCCAACAAGCGCTGGTCCGAGGAGCTGATCGAAGGCGTGGGGATCGACGGGTCGAAACTTCCCAGGATACTGCGCCCGTGGGATAAGGTCGGAGAACTGACCGCCGGGATGGCGTCGGCGTGCGGCCTCAAATCCGGGACGCCTGTCGTAGCCGGATGCGGCGACACGGCGGCGTCGACATTTGGGGCGGGCATAGTGAGAGACGGTCTGATGATAGACGTGGCAGGCACCGCCTCGATACTTGCCTGCGCGGTAAACGTGTTCGCCCCCGACACCAGACACAAGACGATACTGTTTGCCCCATCCGTCGCGGAGGGCCTTTACACGCCCATGGCCTATATAAACGGCGGAGGCATGTGCATAAAATGGTTCCGCGACGACGTTACGGGCCGCAGATACTCTTACAGGGAACTCGACGATATGGCGGCGGCAGCGCCCCCGGGAAGTGACAATCTGATCTTCATGCCGCATTTCTCAGGCCGCGTCTGCCCCAACGACACGCTGGTCCGCGGCAGTTACATCAACCTGTCGTGGAAACACGACACGGCGCGCATGTTCAGGGCGATAATGGAGGGCATAGCTTACGAATACGGCATTTACAGCGATATCATTCACGAACTCGCTCCCGACCAGAAATACGATGTCGTCATCGGGGTCGGCGGCGGCTCGAAAAGCGAGATATTCATGCAGATAAAGGCCGATGTCCTCGGGATGCCGTTCTCCGTGAACAAACAGACGGACACCGCCGCGCTCGCGTGCTGCGCTATCACCGGATACGGCGTTGGGCTTCACGACAGCCTCACTACGCTCGTGGCGGCCCCCACCGAGAGCGTAGTGTCGCCGAACGCTTCACTGTTCGAAACGTACCGCGAACGCAAGGAAATTTACGGCGAGGTTTTCGGCGCCCTTCACGGCGTCTACGAAAAACTCCTTGCCCTCTGACGGTTGCGGCACGATCCTTGAAGAACGAAGCACCGGCCCTTTTCGCCGAGGAGCGCAAGGAAAAGATACTCGAACTCCTGGAGGAAAACTCGAAGATACTCGTGCCTGAACTGAGCGAGCTTTTCGAAGTCTCCCAGGTCACGATACGCGGTTATCTCCGCGAACTCGAGTCCGAGGGAAAACTGCGCAGAACTCACGGCGGCGCGATACCGGTTGGTAAATCGGCTTACGAACAGGACTCGCTGCACAAGTCCATCGCGAACATCGCCGAAAAACAGCGCATCGCCATCGCGGCCGCCGCTTCCGTCGAGGACGGCGACACCATAGCGCTTGATACCGGCACTACCACTTTGGAGCTGGCAAAGGCCATCACGTCGCGTCGCCAGCTCTCGATCGTCACGAACGACCTAAAAATCGCGGCATTTCTTGAGGACAACTCGGACGCCACAGTGATCGTCATAGGAGGCACCATCAGGCGTGGCTTTCACTGCACCACAGGCCCCATGGCGCTCGCTACGTTCAAGGACATCAACGTCGACACGGCGTTTTTGGCGGCGAACGGTTTTTCCCTGGAACACGGGTTTTCCACGCCGAACGTCGACCATGCCGAGATCAAAAAGTCAATTATGGGAATGGCCGCGAGACGCGTCGTCCTGATGGACAGCAGCAAAATAGGAAAAATTTCTTTCATCAGCTTCGCCTCGCTCCATGACGTGGACAAACTGATCACCGACTCGGGAATCGGCAAACGCGTCACGGAAGCGATAGAAGCGCAGTCCGACAACTTGGAACTTCAGATAGTTTAAAACAGAACCTCGGGCGCTGCCCGACCCTGCCAGGGAACAAGCTCCCTGGCGCGGTCGGGATTTAGGGCAGAGCCCCAAGGTCTTGATCTTTATGGGGAGGCGATTTATATGAGAAAAGCGATTTGCGCGCCGGTGTATTTTGCGGCGGCGAACGAACGTGAGCGCGGGGAGTTTCAGGAACAGCTCGGCAGGCTCCGCGAGATGTACGGGGACGTGGCGGAATTCCTCGCCCCCGTGTGTGCCGGGGACCCGCTGCCGAAGGCCGACGCGGTGGTATTTCCGCAGTTGATCGGAGCGGCTTTCAAGGACAGGGAGAGCCTCAAAAAATACAATCTCACCTTTGTGGTGCTCACATCGCGGTTCGGCACCGTCGAGATGTGGGACTGGGAGATAGTCTCCTTCCTCCGAGGCGAGGGTTTGACGGTATTTTCGCCTTACAACGCGGAGCTGGCCAAAGTCATACTGCGCGCCATCGCGGCGAAATCCGCACTGCGCGAGGGGGCCAAATTCGTGATGTTCCAGGACAGCCCCGGCGAAGGGATGCAGGCTTACATCTTCAAGCGCTTCTACTGGTGGGAGGAAGAGTGCACCAGGAAGATGGAGGACGCCTTCGGCATGAAACTGATCTACCGCAGTTGGAAGGAAGCGGGCGAACGGGCCCGCGCGATACCCGACGGCGAGGCGAGGAAAGTCTGCGCCGACTGGAACGTGAACATGGAGGGCGTGCCGGAGGGGGATTATCTGCGCGCCGTCAAGATATACATCGCCGTGAAGGCAATAACGGACGAGATCGGCGGCGTGGCCGGCGTCGGGGCCAACTGCCTCAACGAGTCCTTCAACTGCGACACCACGCCCTGTCTCGCGTGGAATATGCTGTTCGAGCGCGACGGCCTGATATGGGCCTGCGAAGGCGACACCCTGACGCTCTTGAGCACGTATATCCTGCACAACGCGCTCGGCGCGCCTATGATGATGACCAATATCTACCCCTTCCTGGTGGGCATGGCGGCTCTGGCGCACGAGAAAATCGACAAATTTCCCGACATACCCGACCCCGCTAACCACGCCCTGGGCGTCCACTGCGGGTACTGCGGCTTCGCTCCGAGAAGTTTTTGCTCCAGATGGGTGATGCGCCCGAAGGTGCTGGAGATAGTGAACGACCGCGCGATAGTGATAGACTGCGAATTTCCGAAGGGCCCCGCCACGCTCGCCAAAATATACGCCGACTTCAACAAACTCAGCATCATCCGGGCGGAAATAGAGGATTACGTGCAATATCCCGGCTCGGATTGCCGAAACGGCACGCTGATCCGCTACAACGACGGCGAACGTGTGATGGACGAATTGTGCTCCCATCACGCGCTGCTAATAACCGGAGATCACAGCGCAAGCCTGCGCCAACTGGCGCGTGTGTTCGGCTGGGAGGCAGTGACGCTGTAAACGGCC
>JAISXR010000250.1 GCA_031270375.1 Synergistaceae bacterium
CATAAACTGCCGTTCAAAACTTATGACCGGATGATTCCCGCTCAGGACACGCTGCCAAAGGGCGGATTCGGCAATTTAATAGCGCTTCCCCTGCAAAAGATACCGCGCGAACGGGGAAACAGCGCGTTTGTGGATGAAAATTTCAACGTTTATCCCGACCAGTGGAGTTATTTGCACAACGCCATAAAATATTCGCTTGAAGAAATCGAATCGCTTATCCGGCAATTATCGCCGTCAGGCGAGCTTGGCAGCCTGCACAGGGATTCAGCAGAAGAAAAACCGTGGGAAGGTAAAAAACCGGAACCGAAACTCACGCAATCCGACTTCTCGGATACGGTAAAAATCATACGCGCAAACGGACTATATGTCGATAAGTCGGGAATTTCAAGCCGTGCGCTTAACGTACTGAAACGCCTGGCGGCGTTTCGCAATCCTGAATTTTACAAGGCGCAGGCTATGCGGCTTTCTACGTTCAACAAACCAAGGATAATCTCCTGCTCCGATGAAACCGAGCAATATTTATGTTTACCGCGCGGTTTGGAGAACGAAGTTCATGAACTTTTGGAGGATAACGGCGTCAAGATACAGCTTGTCGATGAGACCAATAAAGGATGTAATATCGACGTTGTGTTTAACGGCGAATTGCGCGACGAGCAGCGGCAAGCGGCAGAAGCGCTTTTGGCGCACAATAATGGCATTTTATCCGCCGCGACGGCCTTTGGGAAAACCGTTATCGGGGCGTACTTGATAGCTAAGCGTAAGGTGAACACGCTGGTTTTGGTACACCGCACAAATTTGTTGTCGCAATGGAGAGAGCGGTTGAACGAGTTTTTAACAATCCACGAAGAACCGATAACCGAACTCACGCCCAAAGGGCGCGAACGCAAGAAAACCGTAATCGGCCAAGTCGGCGGCGGCAAGAACAATCCGAGCGGCATTGTTGACGTCGCTATCATGCAATCTCTGGTGTCCGGCGATGAGGTCAAGGAGCTTGTACGAAATTACGGCATGGTAATCGTGGACGAGTGTCATCATGTGTCGGCATTCAGCTTTGAAAAGGCGCTTAAAAGCGTGAAAGCGAAGTACGTTTATGGATTGACCGCGACTCCTGCGCGGCAAGACGGTCATCATCCGATAATATATATGCAGTGCGGAAAAATTCGTTATCGCGTGGACGCGAAAGAACAGGCGGCGGCGCGCCCGTTCGAGCATTTGGTGATTCCGCGCTTTACGCGGTTTCAAAGACCGGCTCACCTTGACGAGAGCAAATGGACAATTACCGATATTTACAACGATATTCAAGACAACGGGCCGCGCAACAATTTAATCGTACAGGACGTCGTCTCCGCTGTGAAAGACGGAAGAAATCCTATCGTTCTCACCGAGCGCACCGACCACGTGAAATATTTGGCGGCACAGATCGGGCAAAGCGTAAAAAACGTGATAGTTTTGACAGGCGGGGGAACTCAAAAGAAAAACCGCGAAACTCTGCAATCCGTCGCCGATATTCCTTTAGACGAGCCTTTTGTCCTTGTCGCCACAGGGAAATATGTGGGCGAAGGTTTTGATATGCCGCGTTTGGATACGCTTTTTCTTGCCATGCCCATATCGTGGAAGGGAACGCTTCAACAATACGCCGGGAGGTTGCATCGTCTATATGACGGCAAGAAGGAAGTTCAGGTTTACGATTATGTGGATGTTCATGTGGCAATGCTCGAAAAAATGTATCAAAAGCGTCTGAGGGGCTACGCATCCATAGGATACAAAACTAAAGGAACGCCGCAGCCGTTGGAAGAAGCGCATTCCATTTTCGACAACCACACATTCTTCCCTGTCTATTCCGCCGATATTTTAGCGGCCGGCAGTGAAATCTTGATTGTCAGCCCGTTTGTGACAAGGCGGCGAGTGCTGTCCGCCCTGAACTATCTGACCGCCGCCAAGGCAGAAGTCACAATAGTTACAAAACCGCCGGAAAATTACGCTGAACATGACCGGACAAAAATCATGGAGTGTATGGAACTGCTGACACAGCACGGTATTACCGTGAAAGCCAAAGATCGCATCCATCAGAAATTTGCGGTTATGGATGCTCGGATCGTCTGGTACGGGAGTATCAATCTTCTCAGTTATGGCGCGTCTGAAGAAAGTATTATGCGGATTGAGAATGTGGATATTGCCGGAGAACTATTAAGCATTAAATTCCGGTGACAGGAATGGAAACCACGAGCATGTATCCGTGATATAATTTATTTAGGAAGTCGCCGAATCGGGCGATACTTTCGTGCGTTAAAAAACATACAAAGGAGATGTGCGCGCTGAATAATTTACGTCGATGTTCCGGGGCGTATCCTGAAAACCGCCCCGCCGGGTTATCTGTATTATCACTTTTGGCAAGTGTGGTAGTATTGTTGCTGACGCTTTCATACCGCCCTTCTGATGGTTATGCCCTCGAAATTACGAACCAGAGGAGTGACCGTCATGTGGAGGTAGCCGGGACCGGCGCGTTTTTCGTCCCGGTTCCCGGGCTCACGCTGGCGGATTCCTTTGATGGATTTGAGTCCAAAGAACGGAATATTCAGGTGATCGTCGCGAATTTCGGCGCGCCTTTGGACGAAATAGTAAAAGGTTTTACGGAAGAAACTTTCAAAGCTATGGGAATGGAGTTGAAATCGAAAGGGGAATTCACCGTCAACGGAGCGAGGGCGGTTCTGTTCAAGGTTTTACACCCGCGTATCGACATGAACTGGGGCAAATGGATAATGCTAACCGAAAACGGAGAAAATACGCTGGAGGCGAACGCCGTATTCGTCAGTGGTGATACCGATGCGGCGAGCGATCTCGAAGCCATGCTGAAAGGCGTCTACGTGGAACCTCCGCGGCCTGTTTCAGTGAGCCGGGACGCGCCTCCAGCGGGTGGAATTTCAGAGGGGCCTGTTTCGGGGTATCCGACGTCCGAAGATGTACGCGCGGGCGAAGCGTCCCTTCAGCCCGACGCGCAGAGTCAGGATATCCTCGTCCCGAGCCGCGCGACTTCGCAGGCTGTCCGCTCCGAAAGCGAAACTGAGCCCGCGTCGCGGGAGACGGATTCAACCAAGCCCGATGGGAATGTCCCGGAGGATTTGGCCAAGACTGCCGGCGAGAGCGAAGATATGAGCCGGGATAAGGCGGCCGCGTCAAACGACATTCCGGTATCGCGGGGTAATGGTGACGGTGCCGTCTCTTCCGATAAGCCCGTCCGAAAGGCGGGAACGCGGATCATCACCGAAAAAGGGGTCGTGACGGTCGAAGACGGCACAACGGGAGCGCCTGAAGGCGCAAACGGTTCCGGCGAATGATTGGGGCATTTGTGAAATCAATGATGATTTTGAGGTGAATTGCGTCGATGGCTGGAAAACTTGCAGCGCTTTTATCGTTGGTCGTTTTTGTCCTGGGAGGAGCCGCTCACGCAGGTTCGACCATTTATAAAAACAATGTCCTGACCGCGTCGCACGTGACTGTCGCGGGCACTCACGCTGCCATCGTGCCTCCGAGGGGAGCGGTTGTGTCGGAGACTTTCAGGGGATTCGACTTTCCCGACGGCAAGGGAAGGGTCGAGATTTCGGAGAGCGACGGAGCCCCGTACCGCGAATCCGAGGGCACTCTCACGAAGGAGGGGTTAGAGTCCCTTCGCATCGTGTTACGTGACAAAAGCCCGGTGGTCCTGAACGGATCCCCTGCCGTGCTGATTGATGGAACTTCGACGGCGGACGCAAGTACAGGAGTTTTTCTTCTGGCTCTGGGAAACGACCGTATGACTGTCTACATATACGGTTTTTACGCCGACGGGGATAAATCGGCCGCGAGCGCGATGAAAAATTCCCTGCTGAGCTGTATTTTCAACCCCGGGCGCGTTGGGAACGTATCCGAGGGATACACGCTCTCGACGGCGGGGACGTCGTTAAAATTCGTGGACGAAGTGGGCTCGGCCAGGTATTTTACGCCGGACGGAAAACCCTTGGGCGACACAGTGGAAACCGCTTTTTTTACCAGCACCACGGCCGACGACATCGTCCCGGCAGATGCGAGGCAGACCTACGCGGAAGCCGCCATGGGGAAATATCTGTCCGCGTACGAGTACACACTGCTCTCGACGCGGTCGGTGAGTTACGGCGGCCTTCAGGGAACCGAAATCATCGCGGAGTTTGACGGAACTTCGAAACGCGTAAATAATGTCAATAACGAGCATAGCGCAGCACGTACCAGAGGGCGCACTAGAAGTATAACTAGAAAGGGCAAGGCCTACCAGGTCTTGCAGTTCGACGAGGACGACGGTAAAATTTATATTTTCAGCGGGTTGGCGGTATATGACACCGACTCCTACGTGTCCCAATTCGCGAAAATTTCGTCGTCATTTACTAAAGTAAAATAGTGTAAGATATAATACAATTATAAGGTTTTTAAATTCGCGGCTTCGGCATCACGTATTGTGAGGAGGAAAAAAATGATTCGCGTGACGGATGAAAGAAAGTATAAATTTAGCTGGGACCTGCTGGGAGACCTTTCGATAGGCCGCCCAAACCTTGGCAATCTGACGAGGGTCGAAGTTTACCGGTTGATGCAGTTTACGTTTCGCGATGTGTTGGAGAGCAAGTTTGGCACGGAAATGGCCGACGAGATATTTTTTCAGGCGGGCGCTGCTGCGGGCAAGGAGTTTTACATACATTTCCTATCCGAAGCCAGAGATGTCGGTACGTTCGTCAAATTGCTGCAGAACACATTCCGGGAATACGGAATCGGGATATTTCGTATCGAAAACGCCGACGATAACGCGAAGAATCTTGTGGTAACCGTGGCGGAGGACCTTGATTGCTCGGGCCTTCCGGAACTTGACTTCGAGGTTTGCAAGTATGACGAAGGGTTCATCGCAGGGATCATGGAAGCCTTTACCGGCAAATTTTATGACGTCAAGGAAATAGACTGCTGGTGCACCGGGGACAGGACATGCCGATTCACGGTAGACCTGGTGGAATGACGTGCCGAGTAACGAAAAACCTGAACTTGAAGAAATATTGAAACTGGTTTACGAAATGATGGTTTCCCCGAAATTCCCCGAAATTCCCGAAGAATTGCAGGGGAAAGGGAACTTGATTGACATTGCCGGTTACTTACAGGTGTTTCGCTGCGCCGCGTATAATTTTGCCCGCGGTGATCTGTCCTGCGAATTCAAGGGCCGCGGTTTCCTGATAGGATGCTTCAAGGAACTTCAATCCAATCTCAGGCACCTCACGTGGTTCGCCAAGAGGGTCGCTTCCGGGGATTACGACCAGCAGATCGAGTTCATGGGGGATTTTTCGGAATATTTCAACAGGATGTCGCGCGATTTTTACGAAGCGCTGAAATCGCTTCGCGAAAGCGAGGCGAACCTTTTGAAAATCACGAAGGAACTCCACAAGAGCGAGGAGAGGTGGCAGCTCGCGATAGCCTGCACGCAGGACGGGGTTTACGACATCGACCTTTTCACGAAAAAGGCCTTTTTCTCGCCAAGGGCATGGGAAATATTACGGCATCCGGTCATTCGCAACGACATAGATTACGATCCGGTGATATGGGGAGATTTCATCCACTCCGACGACCTCGAAAAGTTCGTGGAAGTCACGAACGTGTCAAGCGGCATCAAGCTGACGGACGAGCAAGGCAAACATTACTTCGAAATTCGAGTGATGGGCGGCGACGGACATTACCGATGGGTGGGAGCCCATCATATGGCGATAGTCAATGCCCAGGACGTTCCCCGCAGATTCGTTGGAACACTTGAAGATATACAGGAAATACGCGAACACGAGGACGAGATCAGAAAACAGGCCACTCTCGACCAGCTGACCAAACTGCCCAACAGGTATCTATACAAAGACCGCCTTTTGCAGAATATGGTCATGGCGAAACGAAACACGACGTCTCTCGTGCTCATTCTGTGGGATCTCGATGGTTTCAAATGGGTGAACGACACATACGGGCATCTCGCCGGCGACAGGCTTCTCGTGGTCGTGGCGGAACTGATGCGAGCTTCCCTTCGCGAAAGCGATACGCTCGCGCGCTTCGGGGGAGACGAATTTGTCATGCTGATAACCAGTTACCGCGGCCATGAGGAGGAAGTGGCGAATCTCACCGTATCGAGGATCTTCAACGCCCTGCATGAACCTATCGATATCGGCGTGGAGAAAGTCAAAATAGGAGCCAGCTGTGGAATCAGTTTTTTCCCAAGGCATACGAGCGACGGGGAAATTCTCTTCAACCTGGCCGACAAAGCCCTCTACGAAGCAAAAAAAACCGGCAAAAACAAAGCCGTGGTGTGGGACAGCGAAAAATTGGGGAAACCAAAAGCCAAATCCCCTCAGAAATAGGGCAGATAAATCCTTCATGCAAACAAACGTGGAACGCCGTCTCCGCAGGGAGTTCGAGTCCGCAGGGAAACGGCAGGGGTGGTGGGACGCCGACGGAATGCTCGTCGCGTGTTCGGGCGGCGGAGATTCCATGGCGTTGCTGTCATTGGTCCGCATGGCGTTTAAAGGCCGCATAGCAGCGGCCCATCTGGAACATGGGCTGAGGGGGGAAGCCTCCATTGCGGACGCGAGGTTCGTCGGGGAATACTGCCGAACGCATGGGATCGCCTGCCACGTGAGGCACCGGAATGTGGCGTCGAGCCGCATGAAGGGTGAATCCTGCGAGACCGCGGGGCGGAGGATAAGATACGAATTTTTCGAGGAGGTACGCCGTATCGAAAATCTGCCCTTCGTGGCAACCGCGCATAACGCCGAAGACGCCGCCGAAACGTTGACGCACCATTTTTTCCGGGGAACCGGTATTGCCGGATTGTCGGGAATAACGGGCATTCGCGGGCACATTGTGCGCCCTCTCGTTCGCTGCGGCCGCGAAGAGCTGCGGATGTTTCTGCGGGAGCGCGGCGTCCTGTGGAGAGAGGACGAGACCAACGCTTTAAATCACTACACACGGAACAAAATACGCAACGAACTCATGCCCTGGGTGCGTTCCAACATAAACGAAGCGGCGGATCGCGCCCTTTTGGGCCTCGCGGACGAATGTTCGGGATTGTCGCGGCGCCTTGAGTCGGAAGCGGCCGTATTTTTACGTCTCGTCGCGAGGGACCATCCTTTCGCGCTCGCCGCGTGGGACACGCCCGCGGTGAGACGTCTGTCCGATACCCAGATACTCGATGTCTTGAGATTGCAGGCGTCATTGCTCAATCTGCCTGTGCTCGGCAGGCAAAGAACAGTGGAACTCCGCGGCCTCGTTCGGCGCGGTGCGCGGGCGCGTTTTCAGTGGGCTGGGAACGTGGAAGTATGCTGCGACAGAGCGCTTCTGGGCTGGGTAACCCGCGATATGTTCGAGTCCCCGCCGGGAGCGCGGACAGTCTTGAGCGAAGCCGCGCCCATTTCTCTCCGGTGGGGCCCATGGACACTGACATTCCGCCTCGTCCGGCGCGCCGGCGCGGACTGCCGCGTGTGGGGCGTATGGAGAGGGCTCATGTCCTCTAAGGATAATTGCGGAATTCTTTCGATATCTGCCGCCAATAGTTTCAAGGAGAAAAATAACATGGGTTTTCATGTTAAAATTCCATGGTGGAGTGCCCATCTGACGCCGTTCATATCATGGGAAAGCGAAAATTCCTCAGCGGTTTGGCTGCCTGGGGTGCGCAAAGAGGTGCGCGGCGACGGTGATTATGTTATTATTGCGGATGTTTGTGTGCAACCTACGGAATGGTTTTGAGGGGGATATATTTTGGGAACCGATGATTACGAACTTGATCACATAATGCTCACGCAGGATGTCATTAGTAAACGGATATCCGAACTTGCCGCCTCGATTTCCGAGGAATACAGGGGCGAGGAATTGATTTTCACCGGAGTGCTGAAGGGCGCCGTTATTTTCATGTCGGATCTGGTGCGTTCGCTCGATCTGTCGGTGGACGCGAGGATGGATTTCATCGCCGTGTCCTCCTACGGGAACGCGTCGACTTCAAGCGGCGCGGTGAAAATGATCAAGGACATGGATACGTACATCGCGGATAAACATGTTATATTAGTGGAGGATATCATGGATACCGGACTTACCCTGTCTTATCTGAGGGAGATGCTCATGGCGCGGGGCCCTGAAACTTTGAGAACCTGCGTGCTTTTGGAAAAGCCGGATCGTAAGAAGGTGGATTCGATCCTGGACTACAGGGGGTTCACCATACCCGACGAATTCGTTGTGGGCTACGGATTGGATTACGCCGGAAAATGGCGCAACCTGCCCGATATCTGGTGCGTGACGAAGCACTAACGCCAGAAGGAGGATTGTTCATTTGGGCAAACTTGCAAAAAATCTTGGGATATACTTGGTACTGATAGTTCTCGTCGTCGGTCTCGTAAATATGTTTCTTTCATCCGACCAGACTCCGAAGGAAGAAACGCTCATAACGTACACCGAGTTGCTGCGCGACGCGGATAACGGGAGAATCGCCAGGGTCATGATAGATGAAGGCGTGATAAGGGGTATTTATACCGACGGCAGGGAGTTTCGCTCATATGCCGTCGGCATCGGGGATTTGGCTTTCAGTCTGGCGGAAAAGGGCGTGAACGTGGAAGTCCTGCCTCCCCAGAAAACTCCCTGGTGGTCGAGCTTCCTGACATCCTTGTTCCCGACTCTGCTGCTAATAGCCGCATGGATATTCATCCTCTACAATATGCAGGGCGGCGGCAGCAAGGTCATGAATTTCTCCAAGAGCAAGGCGAAACTTTTTCTCGACAACCGCCCGAAGGTCAATTTCTCGGATGTGGCCGGCTGCGATGAATCTAAAGAGGAGTTGCAGGAAGTGGTGGAATTCCTGCGCGATCCGGGCCGGTTCGCCAAACTCGGCGCCAGGGTGCCGCGGGGAGTGCTTTTGCTGGGTTCTCCCGGCACTGGCAAGACATTGCTTTCGAGAGCGGTCGCCGGCGAGGCGGACGTTCCCTTTTTCAGCATAAGCGGTTCGGACTTCGTGGAAATGTTCGTCGGTGTCGGAGCGGCCCGTGTCAGGGATCTCTTCGAGCAAGCGAGGCGTTATCAGCCCTGTATAGTTTTCATCGACGAGATAGACGCGGTCGGACGTCAGCGCGGAGCCGGGCTCGGAGGCGGACATGACGAGCGTGAACAGACGCTGAATCAGCTGCTGGTAGAGATGGACGGCTTCGAGGTTGGCGGAGGAATAATACTGATAGCCGCGACCAACAGGCCCGATATCCTCGATCCCGCGCTGCTCCGCCCCGGACGCTTCGACAGACAGATTGTGGTCGACCGGCCCGATGTCAACGGTCGCCTCGCTATCCTCAAAGTCCACGTGAAGGACAAAAAAACCGATCCCGCCGTCGATTTGGACGTCATTGCCCGCCGCACTCCGGGTTTTGTGGGCGCTGACCTCGCTAATGTCGTCAACGAGGCCGCGTTGCTCGCCGGGCGCAGAGCCAAGGAGATGCTCGGGATGTCCGAATTCGAGGAAGCCATAGATCGCGTCATGGCCGGCCCCGAACGAAAGAGCCGCGTGATCAGCAAAAAGGAACGCGAGATAATAGCGTATCACGAGGTTGGTCACGCCATAGTGGCGCGCATGATCCCCGGTTCCGACCCGGTACATAAGATTTCAATCATTCCCCGCGGGCATATGGCGCTCGGTTACACGCTCCAGGTTCCCGAGGAAGACAGGTTTCTCGTTTCGAAACGGGAACTGACGAATCGGATATGCGTGCTCCTGGCCGGACGCGTCACGGAAAGCATAAAGTTCGGCGACGTGACGAGCGGCGCGCAGAACGACCTCGAACGGGCCACTCAAACGGCGCGGCAAATGGTTACAGAGCTTGGAATGAGCGATCGTTTGGGTCCGGTCACACTTGGTAAAAAACACCATGAAGTGTTTTTGGGGCGCGATATAATGGAGGACAGAAATTACAGCGAGGAGATAGCTTACGCCATAGACCAGGAGGTACGCCGGATAATCGACGAGTGCATGGAGCGGGTTCGCGGCATTTTGGAGGAAAATTTCGAGAAGGTCGGTGAAATCGCGGCCATTCTTCTCGAAAAAGAAATTCTCGAAGGCGCGGAATTCAACAAACTGCTTGGTTTTCCCGAAAAGGACGAAAACGGGGAAAATGGAGAAAATGGCGGGGCTTCGTAAACGGACAATGCGCTTATAGACAAATGGGGCACATGGCCGGGAGTTACGGAATCTTTTCAGCGCCTAGCCGGGGAGGGAAAATTTTTTGCTCGATCTCAGCGAAATGAACAAAATACATCTTGACGCGATCAAGGAAATAGGAAATATCGGTGCCGGAAACGCCGCTACGGCGCTATCGAAGTTGTTGGGCTGTCCCGTAGAGATAGATATCCCGAAGGCTGAACTGGTCTCCATCTATGAACTCGACACCTACTACGGCGATCCCGATTCCAGCTATACGGCGGTATTCGCTTCATCCGACGGCGAGGAACCGTTCAATTTTATGTTCCTGGTCGAGGAGAACGCGGTGGGAAAACTTGTGAACATACTCGTAGCGAAGCAATTCGGAATGCAGATGGACGCCGCCTCAATGGCGCCCGAGATGACCGACAGCGCGCTGGGCGAAATAGGCAACATAATACTCGGTTCGTTTTTGAACTCGGTGAACGGGCTTCTGGGTGTGACGAGCGGTATCACGACGCCTTCGGTCACTCATGACATGCTGGCAGCCATTTTGAGCGTGGTATCCGCGATGTTCGGGCAGTACGGCGATATTGCGCTGTTGACTAAGTCGAACCTGAATGTGGAGACGGGCGGCCAGACCGACTCGCTCGACGCGAGCATACTGCTCGCAAGCGAACCGCAGGCCCTCGAAACCTTGCTTCGCAAACTGGGGGTTCTCTGAAAGATCGCGCAAGCTTAAAAAAACCCCGATTGGAGCTTTCCAAACTTGTTTCGCGGCCGCAAACGGGGGAGACGGCGGGCAAAGGTACCAGCGAGCGTGTTATAATTGTTCTATGTTGATAGAACCGGCTGTAAAAAGATTGGCCCTGTTCGACTTCGACGGTACTCTGACGAGGAAGGACACGTTTCTTGATTTTCACATAAAACGGTTCGGTGTCGTTTCGGTGACGGCAGCGATGTGTGAGGTGATGGCGTCGTGTCCGTTCTCGAAATTGGCCGACCGTTCCGAGATCAAGGAGAGATTCGTCTTGCGTATGTGGGGGGGGACGCTTTTCGAATCCTACCTGACTGACGCCCGAAATTACGCCGACCGCGAGATAGACCGGATAACTATACCGATGGCGATGAAGGTTTTCCGAAGGCATCTGGAATTGGGAGATGCCGTATGTATTGTGACGGCTTCGATGAAAGAATGGGTGGAGCCCTGGGCCGCGCGTTATCGGACGTACGTCATCGGAACGGAGTTTGAGGTCGAAGACGGGCGGATGACCGGGCGACTTAAAACACCGAACTGCCGCGGAGCTGAAAAAGTCTCGCGCATCAGGGCGGAACTCGACTTGAATCGTTTCTCAAGGATTTTCGCGTACGGAAACAGCGGCGGCGACCGTGAGATGTTGGCGCTTGCGGACGAAGCCGTCTACAAATGGAGGAGAGCGCCGCGATTCTGAAATTCGGAGCGCTCATCTGTAAGCGCCATTCTCGTTCTTTGAAAATTTCGCTGTGGACAAAACTAAAAAATCAGGTATCATGTATTAATAAAGAAGGTACATCTCGCCCGATAATATAATAAGATTAAAAGAAGGAACGAATTGGGGGGATCACGGATGAACATAAAGACGGTGGTTCAGGCGGGGGCAATTCAGGATGTAGCTCATCAATCGGCATACCTTTATGGCGTCGACCGTCATTTTCTTCCCCCAAAATCGCCGAATCAAAACAGAAACATAGTCCTCGACGGTCCCGGGAGGATGGAGACAATTTACCAGTACCGTCAGATAGAGGGCTGGCTGGGGGATGTGCCCGTATCGTTCACATACCTGATGGCTTACCGTTCTTACGAGTACACGAAGCACATTTTTTCGGACTATGACAGGAGATTCGCGGTATCGAACACCAATAGCTGGTTAGTCTGACAAAACCGCGGTCCGCGATCGTAGCGGGCAGTGGAAATAGAGGCAAACCTATTGCCAAAGGTAATATGTTCGCGGTTTGTTTGAATCTGTATTGTTCACGTCCAAATCCTTCCCCGCCACCGTAATAACATCAAAAATTTTCTTTCTCCAAGGGACGAAAGAAAAAAATGTATGTTTTTGCAGTTTCACTATATAATACCTGTAATCATCCGAGGAACCACTGTCGGAAAAACCGGGGCATAGTTGTGTCATGCCTGAAAAAATGTTCGCCGAACTAAGTGTTTTTACCTCATTAACTATAGGAGGCTGCCGTGTCCAAAAATGACTCCAAACCGCTCATTCTCACTGTAGATGACGATCCGATAATATTGAACTCCATATTGTCGGTGCTGAGAGGGGAGTACAACGTCAGGCCGTTCACTTCCGGCGAGACGGCGCTCAAGTTTCTGGCCAATAACATGGTCGATTTGATCCTGCTTGATTACAACATGTCGGGCATGTCTGGTTTCGATGTGTTGGAAGCCTTGCAGGGCGACCCTAAACTTCGTGAAATTCCTGTCATATTCTTGACCGGCTCCGTGAACGGCGACGACGAGATACGGGCGCTCGAGATGGGGGCGATGGATTACCTGCGCAAGCCGTTCAAGCCAAAATCCCTCACCACCCGGGTGCATCTCCAGCTGGATCTGCATAAATACAGGCATCGTCTCGAGACGCTCGTGGAAGAAAAGACGGAGGAACTGCGGCAAATCAACCGCAAACTGGAACAACGCGACAAGATAACGCTCGACCTGCTCGCTACGGCAAGCGACATGCGCGACCACGACACAGGCGAACATATAGACCGCACTACCGGCTATGCCAGGATCATAGTCGAGGCACTGTCCCAAAACCCCGCCGAGGGATACACGCTGACCGACAATAAGGCGGCGGACATAGTCGAGGCCATGAAGCTGCATGACCTCGGCAAGATCGCGATGCCAGACAGCGTTCTTCTGAAGCCGGGACGTTTGACGGACGAAGAGTTCGAGACCATCAAGTCGCACCCCGTTTACGGCGCTAAAATGCTGGAGGCCGCCCTGGTCAATCAGGGAGACGATTCCCTGTTGCACGAGGCGTTCGAGATAGTGTACTGCCATCATGAAAAGTGGAATGGTACGGGTTACCCGCGAGGGCTGAAGGGAACCGACATTCCCATAGGCGCGCGCATCGCCGCTATAGCCGACGTGTTCGACGCGCTCACGTCCGTCCGTCCGTACAAGAGAGCTTTCTCGCCCAGAGAGGCGTTCGATATTCTCTACAGGGATTCGGGGACGCATTTCGACCCCTATCTCGTCGATATCGTGAGAACCCGTGAAAACGAGTTCGAATCGGTGGTGTGCAATGTCAGTAATAGATAAAATCGGGAGGAATGTTCATGATCAGGATGTTTACCGCTTTCACCGAAGAAATAGACGACGCCGAAACGGCGGTCACGGAGATACTGAATCAACTGGATATGGATGGCAGGCTGTGCTCGAATTCCGTCGGAATCCTGCACTGTTCCTGTGATTTCGACGAGAGCGACGTCGCGAGGGAACTCTGCGGGCGACTGCCGTTCGACGTCGTGGGCTGTACTTCGCTGAGCGTCCAAGCGCAGGGGGTGAAAAGTCAGCTCGCGCTTACCATCACCGTCCTCACGAGCGACGACGTGAAATTCTTCTCGGGCGTCTCTTCCCCTGTTTCGGACGACTTGAACGAACCCGTGACCGAACTGTACGGGCGAGTGATAGGGAGCATGCCGGAGAAGCCAGCGCTGATAATGCCTTTCATACCATTCATGATGAACATCGGAGGGGACGAGTTCATCGAAAAGATAAACGAGCTGTCAGGGCGCCAGATACCCGCCTTCGGCACCGTCTCCATATCTGGCGAGGAGGATTTCAGCAGGACTTACACAATCTACAACGGTGAGTTTTACCCCACTTCCCTGGTGTTGCTGGGTCTCGCCGGCGACGTCAACCCGATGTTTTTCAGCGCCACGGTGCCGGAGGACAAAATCCTGAAACAGAAGGCGATCGTGACCGAGGTCGACAAGAATATATTGAAAACAGTGAACTACATGCCGGCCGTAAGTTACCTCGAATCGATAGGGCTCGCCAAAGACGGCAGCGTGGCGGGGCTCGAATCCATGCCGTTCGTGGTAAAAATCAACGACGGCTCTGTTCTGACCCGCGCGTCTATCAGCCCTACCCCGAACGGCGAGATGATACTCTGCGGGTCGATTCCCGTCGATGCTACGCTCGCCGTAGCCACCATGGGGCCCGAGGACGTCATAACGTCGACCGCGGAAAAGGTGCGGGAGGCGATCGTGCATGGCGGCGGCAGGAGCATGATCATCTACTCGTGCGTGGCCCGGAGTTGGATGCTGGGCACGAAAGTGATGGCGGAACACGACAAGGTGGACGAGTGCATTGGGGACACCGTTGCCTATCACTTCGTTTACTCGGGCGGAGAGATATTTCCGGCGTTTTTAGAGGATGGAAGTATTTCAAATCAGCTCCAGAACGACAGTATGATCATATGCGTGTTGTGACGCCGCTATGAGCATCGACATCGGCGAGGCCCGCGCGCCCCGCGGCCCGACAATCGTCTCGGGTGAGGACGCCGCGTCGGAGAACGCCGTATTGAGGGCCGAAAACCAGAGCCTCGGGTCGCAGGTGAAAAAGTTAAGCCGTCAGCTGTCCGCGCTTCAAAAAACCGTAAACCGTGCCGAAGCCGTCGCGACGCTGCGCGACAGACTGGCCTCCACACTGAACGCGGAGAGATCCAAGCAGGAGAGATTCCTGAACATGCTGATCGAGAACAGCCCCAATATCATCCTGCTGTGCGACAAGGACGGTTATCTGGCCTATTGCACGAATACGTTTCTGCGGATTGCGGGCATCGCGAATTTCGGTCTCGTCGAAGGAAGGCACTTCACGGAAATATTCGCGTTGTTCGACAACCCCGATTTATTGGGACGCGTGGCGAAGAGAATCGCGCTCGCCATAAAGTCGAACGAGACGATAGCGGAACAGGAAACCATCGACATGGGAGGCGGCCCGCGCGTCTACAACATCACCACCACCGCCATGCGCAACAGCGAAGGAGAGGCCGAGGGCATAATGTCTTTGTACCACGATATCACGGAGACATTGCGCGCCAAGGATGCGGCGGAGGCCGCCAACAGAGCTAAGAGCGAGTTCCTGGCCAGCATGAGCCACGAGATACGCACGCCCCTCAACGTCATAAACGGCCTCGCGGAACTGGAACTGCGGAAACGTTTGCCGCAGGACACGCTTCTCAACCTCGAAAAAATATATGGCTCGGGAGTCACGCTGCTCAACATAATCAACGATATCCTGGATATATCCAAGATAGAATCCGGCCGTTTCGAGCTGATTCCCATAGTCTACGAGACGGTGAGCATCATAAGCGACACCGTGAGCATGAACATGGTGCGCATAGGCTCCAAGGCCATCGAGTTCAAACTGAATATCGACGAGAACCTGCCGATCAAGCTTTTCGGCGACGAGCTTCGCATCAAGCAGATATTGAACAACCTGCTTTCGAACGCGATAAAGTACACTCCTCAGGGAGTCGTTGAACTCGGATTCTCGTGCGTCAGGAAAGGGGACGAAATATGGCTCGACTGCTATGTAAAGGATTCCGGAATAGGCATTTCGGAGGAAAATATCCCGAAGCTGTTCTCCGATTATCAGCAGGTCGACATGCTGAGCCACCGCACCATAGAGGGGACCGGCCTCGGGCTCTCCATCTGCAAGCGCCTCGTCACGATGATGGACGGCTCCATAAACGTCGAGAGCGAGTATGGGCACGGCAGCAAATTTTCCGTGCGCATCAGGCAGGGCGTCTCCGATTCCCGCCCCATAGGGAAGGAGTGCGTGGATAGTCTCAAAAGTTTCCGTTTCCTGGAGGGGGGAATCCGCAGGGTGAAAAACGTCGATTATGTTCCGATGCCATACGGCAAGGTTCTTGTCGTGGACGATGTGAGCATGAACCTTGACGTGGCAAGGGGCATGATGATGGCCTATGAGGGGCTGGTGATTCACTGTGTGACCAGCGGCATGGACGCCATCAATTTGATTCGCGAGGAGAAAATCCGTTACGACGCGGTTTTCATGGATCACATGATGCCCGGGCTGGATGGGATCAAGACGGTCAAAATAATCCGGGAGGAGATCGGCACCGAATACGCGAAGACGGTCCCGATAATCGCGTTGACGGCAAACGCGATAGCCGGCAACGACAAAATGTTTCTGGAAAGCGGGTTCCAGGCGTTTCTGACAAAGCCGATCGACGTGGTGAGGCTGGACGCGGTACTCCGTCAGTTCGTGAGGGACAAACAGGACCCCGAGACGATACGCGAGGCGGAGGAAGGTGTGCGCGGCGCCGGCGCTAAAAAGGACTACGACGCGATCTTGAAGAACCTGCTCGAAAAAACACGCATAAGCGGTATCGATATAGTCGCCGGGATGAAGCGGTTCAACGACATCGCGTCGGTCTACGTCGGAGTCATCCGATCGTTCACGCAAAACATGCCGAAATTGCTGGAGACCTTGAGAGACGTGACCGAGTCCACACTGCCCGAATACGCCGTCAATGTGCATGGGGCCAAGGGAAGCTGCTACGGGATATGCGCCGATGAGGCGGGACGGATGGCCGAGGCGCTCGAGATATCAGCGAAAGTCGGTGATTTCGCCAGAGTGATGGCTGGCAACGAGACGTTCATCGGCAATGTCGAGAACCTGCTTCTGCAGCTGGAAGACTTGGTGAGGAGCGCGGACGAAATAGAGGAAGATGCGGACAGCGCCAAAAACACGCTTCCGTCGCCCGATCTATCGCTGCTCAAAAAAATGCTCGCAGCGAGCCGCGATTACGACATCGACACGATGCAGAGCGTCATGGACGAACTCGACCAGTACAGCTATGAATCGGAGGGCGATATGATATCCTGGATGAAGGAACAGCTCGTCAACTTCGGTTACGACGCGATTTCGGAAAAACTGGAGGAGATACTGAAGGGATAACGGCGCACACCATGCTTACCGGAAATTTTTGTGATATATCACACAATATTCCATTGAATAATGTGATACAATACACAAAAATGAAGGGAATGAGATGCTCCTGGAAAGAAATTTGATGCGGAATCTGATAGACTGGCGCTCGGGCAAAAAGCGCAAACCATTGATACTTGAAGGCGCAAGACAGGTAGGAAAGACTTACATCCTGGAGGAATTTGGTCGCAGGTATTATAAAAACACTGTTTACGTCAACATGGAAAACGCTTCGGGCGAAATTAAAGCGCTGTTCAGTGATTCGATTGATCCTAAAAAAATTATCGCCGCATTGGAACTTATGAGTGGAATGAAAATCCGCCCGGACGATACTTTAATCTTTTTCGATGAGATTCAGGAACTTCCCAGAGCGTTAACTTCACTGAAATATTTTTATGAATCATGTCCACAATACAATCTCGTTTCGTCAGGCAGTTTGCTTGGTTTATTTATTCATGCCGGAACTTCTTTTCCCGTTGGCAAAGTGGACTTTTTGCATCTTGAGCCGATGAATTTCGAGGAGTTTTTAATTGCGTCAGGACAGGAAAAATTAGTGGAACAAACCAAAAATGACGGCCAACCGCTATTGACGGCTCCGCTTAAAGAACAATTGAATTACTACCTCGTGACTGGCGGGATGCCGGAGGTAGTGGCTTCCTGGATTGAAAGTCGTGACCTCAAGTCAGTCGAGAAAATTCAAAATAGCATTTTGCTTGCTTATCTTCATGACTTTTCAAAACATACTGCCGGGATGATGGCTACACGAATCCGCCAAGTTTGGGAAAGTCTCGCCAGCCAATTCGCTAAACGCGGCAACAAGTTTATCTATGGGCTTATCAAGGAGGGCGCGAGAGCGCGAGAATATGAGTTGGCAATTCAGTGGCTGGTGGATAGTGGTGTGGTGCGTAAGGTCTATCGAGTAGATCGGGGCGACAGATTACCTCTTGAGGCATACAAAGACGTCAACGCATTCAAGTTATATTTTGTTGATGTGGGTTTGTTTCGGCATCTCGCAAAAATTCCCGCCAGTGTGATTTTGAATAAAAATGCCATTTTTGATGAGTTTAACGGATTGATAGCCGAACAATATGTCTTGCAAGAATTAGCGCCAAGAAAACTTTTTTTCTGGGATTCGGGAGCTGCCAGTGAGGTGGATTTTGTCGTTCAACTTGACGAGAAGATAGTTCCAATAGAGGTTAAAAGCGGTGAAAACGTCAAAGCAAAGAGTTTGCGCGTGTATCGCGATAAATTCCGCCCCGAAGTCAGCATCCGCTTTTCTTTGAAGGATTTTCATTTTCGCGATGGCCTTTTTAACATCCCGCTTTATATGTCTTTCGTTTTTAATCGAATAGTTGGGGAAGTATAAAGTCAACGGCGGTTCTCAAGAAGTCGAGAAGGGGTGTGCGACAAATTTGTAGGCAAAATAGGAGGTATATGGCGCAGGAAGAGACACGGAAGACAATGACGTGCGGCAGATTGCCGCCCCTTCCACGAAATACCGATAATCGCATGAATGGATTACCAAAGAGTACGCCTAATTATAGGGGCGGCACTCTGTCGCCCGAACCAGCGTCCCGTTTTCACCTACAAATTTGTCGTACACCCGTCGTATTTAAGAAAATCACTTTACAAACTAAGGAATGATTGTGATTTTCTTAAAAATACAAAAATTTCAGGCATAAAATTACAAGCAAATCAACTATAAACCTTAATACACGTTAAGAAAACAGCTAAATC
>JAISXR010000083.1 GCA_031270375.1 Synergistaceae bacterium
CCAAAATAGATTTCCACCTCAAGGACAGCATCGGCAGGACGTGGCAGTGCGGAACGGTGCAGCTTGATTTTCAGATGCCGGAGAAATTCGGCATGACCTACGTGGGCAGTGACGGGACCGAACATCGTCCGGTGATGCTTCACAGGACGATACTGGGCAGTCTGGAGCGTTTTATCGGAATACTGGTGGAACACTACGCCGGCGCTTTCCCCTACTGGCTGTCACCGGTACAGGTCAAAATAATCCAGGTTAAACCGGAACTCGAACCATACGCGCTTAAAATCGAGGAGACGCTGCGCGCAATTGGCGTGCGGTTCGAACGCGACGCGAGGGACGAAAAACTCGGCAAAAAAATACGCGACGCGCAGCTCGAAAAAGTCCCCTACATGCTGGTGATAGGGGCAAAAGAGGCCGAAAACGGCTCCGTTTCGGTCAGGACGCGCGCCGATGGCGACATCGGCACGAAAAGCGCCGATGAACTGAAAACCATGCTGGAGTTGGAGTTCAAACCCGAAGCGCTCGTTTGAACGTCTGGCTGAGGGGCCGCGGCAAGCGGTATATACCGGGCTCGAATTAACTTTTGAGTTTTCGCGCGACGGCTTCCGCGATGCGTTCTATTGTCGCGTCGTCAAGTGTCACCCCCGGAATGGGTCTGCCCGCGAATGACGAGGCTTGTTCGGTATTGTTGGTTGTGTCGGGAGCGTTGACGAGGCGTTTCGGATTGATCGTTAAACCATGTGTATCGGCTAGTTTTTTTATCTGCGGTTTCGAGATGGGACGGAATTCACGCAAAATATATTTCTGCAGGATAGCGAGTTTCGCGTAATTCTCCGCCTCCTCCAGAATATACCACGCCTCGTCGGGCGAGTGCCCCCATGATATCGAGCCGTGGTTGGCAAGCATCACCACGTTGAAATCCTTGACGTAAGGCGCGACAGACTCGGCGAGTTCCAGCGAGCCGGGATTGCAGTATGGCGCGACGGGTATTTTGCCTGAAATGGCGACGGTTGCCGTTGTAAGCGAAAGGTCGAGTTCCGCGCCCATGTTCGCGAAGCAGCACAGAAAAATCGGATGCGCGTGCGCGGTGGATTGTATTGTGTCATCTTCCTTGTAGATACGGAGATGCATCGGCATCTCCGATGTCGGTTCGTATGTTCCCTCCAGAATGTTGCCGCCGAAATCGGCTTTTATCAGCATTTCGGGTGTGAGATCGCCCTTGCTCACGCCGGTCGGCGTCATCATGACGGCGTTTTCCCCGACGCGTATCGTTATGTTGCCGTCGTTTGCCGCCACGAACTGCTTCTGATACATCTTCCTGCCTATAGAGCATATCCTTTCTTTTGCTTCTGCGTCGCTCAGGTACATGTCTTCCCCTCCATCGGCCTCATTTTATTTTGCAGCGAAATTCGCAGCTCGCCGCGGCGAATTTACCGGGTAATATTACTTTATATCTTCATGGAATCCAACTCCTCCGTGTTTGGGATTTATTTTTTCCATATACGAGAGACGGGCAAGACAATTTTGCGGCAGTGTTGATATAATATCTCACAAGAAACATAATTTTTTACGTGTCTTTACCTGTTCAATCCGGAATATGGAGGGTACAGCATGAGCGAACGCAAAACTCTTGTGCCAAAGACGGACAACCCCCCCGCCAAAGCGCGGGACTCGGGGATAATAAATCTGGTGAAAGCCGGTAAAGCCGCTTACAACGCGAAAAACGGAGAGCTGCTCTTCCTGCCGGAGGGGGAACTCGCGCTTCGCGGCGTCAAAACCACCCTGGGTGCGGCGCTCGAAGCGGAAGGATTTCAGAAGGTGGACTGCGCTTCTGACGACGCCATTTTCTCGGTCGCCGAGAGGTTCGCGCGCGAATGGGACGAAGCGGCGCGCGCTTTCTGCGAGGAACGCGGCAGGGAACTTCGAATCATATCGTGGGACTCAGACGCCGGCGCGTCTTTCGCCAGGGCGGAAAGAGCGATGAAGTCGATAGTTTCCGAACTCGGCGAAAGCGCTTTCACCTTCGTGGAGGACGTCACCCCCAACGCGGCGAGAACGTTCGTCCTCGCCGCGCGCTGTGAGGCGGGCGACACCGGGGCGCGCGCCGGATTTTTCTGCGAATCTTGCGGCTCCCTGCGATTCCCGGACTCACCTTTCGACTACACACCGCGTCAGCCCGGCGCGGACGAACCCGAGGGCGTGCTGGAGGACGTGGAGACTCCTGGGGCCAACACGATAGCTGAGTTGTGCTCCCAACTGTCGATAGATGTCCCCCGCACACTGAAGGCTATGCTCTACGTCGCGTCGGACGGGGATTCCAAATGCCGCGCCGTGGCCTCTTTCGTCCGCGGCGACTACAACCTCAGCATGAACAAACTGGCGGGATGGCTCGAACGCGAACGCGGACTGACCGGCTTGCGCTCCGCCGACAAGGCGGAACTGCACGAGCTTGTCGGCGAGGTGGCCGGATACTGCGGACCGGTCGGGATGCCCCCTCGTGTGGTCATGGTGGGTGATTTGAGCCTCGTCGGATCGAAAAACACCGTAGTCGGCGCCAACCATCCCGGCTACCACAAAAAATGCTGCTGCCACCCGAGGGATTTCGACCCGCCCATAGCCGATATCGCCCAGGCGGCATCCGGTACTCCCTGCTCCTGCGGCGGCATTTACAAGGCGTGTTGCGCGCGCGAACTCGGCCGGCTCGCGATCGCCGACCTCTCTAAAGCCGAAAACGGCAAAGTGAAAAAATTGTCGTACCGCGACAGAGTATGCGCGCATGATTTTCCGTTCCTGCTGGACGGCACTGTTTCCGCGGAGCGGATAACGATGGCCCGTCACGCTGACGCCCCATAAAACGGCCATGCACCGACGCGGAATGATGACGGCGCTTTGGGCCGTCGCGCTGTTTTTGGCGCTTATTGAGTTTTCCGCGTGTCCTGCCGGCGCCGCGGGAAAAAAAGACGGCCTGCTGGGGGTCAAAGAGGGATGGGCGTGGCCCGTCGTCGTGATAATGCCGCCCGAGGGGTGGGAAAGCGCACGGGGAGACGCCGTCAAACGCGCGATGAGGACCGCCGAACGCGAGATATCGCTGGAGCGCGAGGCAATCAGGGGCAAAGAAGTCACGTTCATGTTTTCCGACATATCCGAGGCGTCGGAATTGCCCGCGCGGCTCGAGACATGGCGCGCGATGAAAGTGGCGGTCATCGTCAGCTTCGCCGGGAACGATTTCAACTCCACGCTCTCGGAGCTATGCCGCGAGAAAGGGCCGTCGCTCCTCCTGGCCGGCGGGGAGACGGCGGATATCATTTCCGACGGGACCGGAAAACCGTATCCTTTCCTATTCGCGCTCGACCTGCCCTATTACGCGCGCGCGAACGCCATTGCCGAGGCGGCGTCGAAGACATTGCCCCGCGGAAAATCCGTCGTATTCACCGACGTATTGTCCTCGCGGCTCGCGCGGGGAGCGGCGCTGACGTCGCTGTTTCTGGAGGCGAGGGGCGTCGGGACGCTCGACATGTCCATAACCGCTTATCGTCAGGATCAGTTCGCGCCCCAGGTTCGCGAACTCGAATCGGAAGGGGTGCGGATATACGTCTGTTGGCTCGACGCGATGGCCACCCTCTCGATATGGCAGAGTCTCGAACGCCGCGAGACCGGCCGCTCGCCGTCGAGCACGGTCTATTATTCCGGCCCTGCGCACAAAATCCTCTCCGACGCCGAAGGGATGATGCTGGTCGACAAAGATATCCTCCTGGAGAGAAACGAGGATGGCAGGCGTGATATAATCATCAAAATCAGGGACGCTTTCGCCGTGACCGTGGAAGACCCGGTCACGGCAGCTAAGGCTTATGCGCTCGGAAAATGGGTGACGGGCGCGTACCGGACATCCGATTCGGGAGACGTGCCGCAGATCGCGGCATCTCTCGAAAATGCGGACAGCATTCCTCTCATGAGCGAAACCCTGGCGATAGACACGAACACGCACAGGCCCAAATCGCGCAGGTTTGGAATGCTCATTGTGCGTGGAAGAAAATTCGAGTCGTACGGGAGCGTGGAAGTATTCTCGCAGGAAACCGAGGAGCGGTGAAGTTTCGGTACGCCCCGGAGAATCGCGGGTTCACTATTTCCCGACAATGGAGGCGAAGGTATTGACCCTTGAAGATGTTGTAAATCTATTGGGCGGAAAAATTTTATGCGGGGAGGAGAAGATCGCTCAAATCGGCGTCCCAAAGGCTTACGCCTGTGACCTGATGAGCGACGTGCTGGCGCTCTGCCAGCCTGGAGCCATTCTGATCACGGGCCTGACGAACGTCCAGATAGTGAGGACGGCCCAGATGCTCGACATTCCCGCCGTGCTTTTCGTTCGCGGCAAAACGCCGATGAACGACACCGTGACGCTTGCGGAGGAAGCCGGCATGTCGCTCGTAGTCACGGGCATGAGCATGTTCCAGGCCTGCGGGCTTCTTTACGAACAAGGCGTGAAACCTTGTCTCATTGCCGACGCCGGATATTAAAAAGTGCCGGAACCGCTTGATCTCGAGTATGACGTCGCGGCCGACGATTACCAGACGGCCGGCGAGGCGTCGAACAACCTCAAGGAAACGCTGAAGATGTTGGGGCTGCCCTCGTCTGTCATCCGCAGGGCGGCGATAATCACCTACGAGGCGGAGATGAACCTGGTCATACATGGCGGAGGGGGACGTATAATCGCCAATATCGACGAGGAAAAAATCGAGATCAAGACGATAGACAAGGGACCGGGCATACCCGACATCGCCCTCGCGGTGCAGGAAGGTTACACGACCGCGAGCGACCACGCCCGCGAAATGGGTTTTGGGGCTGGTATGGGTCTGCCCAATATCAAAAGAAACGCCGACACGTTCGAAATAGAGACCGAGGTCGGCAAAGGCACAACTCTCCGGACAGTGATCGTATTTCCTCCGGATACCGGCAAGGAGTGACATCATGGCGCACAGCATCAGAATATCCTACTCCGCGTGTCATGGTTGCGTAAACTGCATTAAATCCTGTCCAACCGAAGCTATACGGGTGATCAACGGTTCGATAGCGATTATCAAAGATTTATGCGTCGACTGCGGCGAGTGCCTAAGGGCCTGCGCGCGAAAAGCGCTCGGCCTCGACGATGACGACTGGGACCTCATTCACACGCACGGCATGACCGAAGGGCTTCCCGACCCCACGTTCTTCGCCCAGTTCGGTTCTTTCTGGCTGCCGGGGGAAGCGAAAAAAGCGCTTGCGGGAAACGGAATAGACCTTCTGACCGACGAGACCGAGCTGGCCTTTGACTTGTCCGCGTATGCCACGGCAAAAATCATAGATGAAATGTCTTACGATCAGCTTCCGCTGATATCGGCCTACTGCCCCTCGGTGATAGGCATAATTCAGCTTCAGTTTCCCGAACTCTTGAGCCGCATAATACCCATAAAAAATCCGCTCGAAATCGCGGCGGAACTCTGGAGGAAAAAGACAAAATCTTACGCTCCGATGACGCTTTTCGCTCCCTGTCCGGCCAAAATCACCCTGGTGCGCGAGCCGATAGGCAAGGAGCCGTCGTCCATACAGCATATCGTCTCGGTCAGAAAGGTAGTCCACTCCCTGATGGCGTCGGGCGTGAAAGTATCGAGAACCGAAGCGCCTGCAAAATCCGAATGGCGTTTCCCCACATGGGGCATCCGCGGCGGTGAGACCAAGCACATATCGAAATTCGCCGGGAGGGAACTGACGGTCATCGCCGTCTCCGGGCTGCGCAACACTAAAGACCTGCTTCAGCAGCTCGAATTGGGCCGCCTCCGGGGCGTCGATTTCGTGGAGTGCAGAACTTGCGACCTGGGCTGCTTCGGAGGCGTGGCCGTGCCGGAGTCGCGTTTTCTGGCGCATCTTCGCAACAGGCACATAGAGACGGATTGGAATATGTCGGAAAAACGCGCCCACGAACTGAAGGAACTTTATGAGATGCCGAAGCTCTGGCACACCCGCGAACCGATCCCCTCGAAACAGCGCTTGCCGCTTTCGTCCGACCTCGGCGAAGCCATGGAGAGGATGAAACAGATGAAAGCCATATTCGCCGAGATGCCCCACATCGACTGCGGCGCCTGCGGACGCCCGTCCTGCAAGGCCATGGCCGAGGATATAGTGCGGGAACAGGGCGAGATAACCGACTGCATCTTCAAACTGAGAGAGGGCATCTCGTCCCTCGCGAACCAGATACTGTCTTTAGCCGACTCTCAGCCGCACACTATTCAAAAAAGGCGGTAAGAAAAGGCTGATTTGTTGTTTTAGTTATGGGAGTATGTCAAAGCATCCTCGACCGACATCAATATATTTTTGCTTCTTTTCGGGTCTAGGCCGACTTTATCCGCGACTGCCAAAATATGTTTCATTGCAGGGTTTTTCCCTTCGCCGCCGATCGCGGTGGCGTGTTCCCCTCCCATGCCTTCGGAGCGGGTGAGGTCATAAGCGGGAGAGACCAGCCAGCGCCCGCCGTCGAACAAAAATGAAAAGTTTTTCGCGTGGTCGTCACGGTTATGCGCCATGACATTGAAGCACATCAGGCGAAACATCTTTTCCGCTTCCCGGTAATCCCGCGTCAGCTTCAAGGCTGCTGTCAGCAGGTCGGTGTAATCGAGGGACGGGAAACGATGCGACGCGTCCAAAAGCCCGCTTGCCGACAGTATGTGAACTTTGCCGCCATCCCTGCGGTCAAAGCGTTTGACCGCAAAATACCTGCCATCCAGCAGACGGGTTTCGGGAATTTCGAGGCCCGCTTGCCGCGCCAGGACGGAATATCGGTACTCCTGCCTGCCGATGTCCTTTGGGTCGCTCCTGGCCGGAAATTTGACGATCCAATCCTCGCCGTCAATCTTCAGGAATACTTTAGGCCGTGCCCCGCCGCTGGAACCGCCAAGCCTGACCAGGCTGGCGAGATTTTCATCCGGGACTTCCCGCTCACGCAAAAGCGCGTTTATTTCTTTTACCAGGCCGCCGAGCGCGAGGGTATCAGGCCGGGATGTCCCCAACGTTTCTTCGGGCTGGTATTCCAAGGCCCCGATACCGCTTGTCCCCACCAGAGCCAAACGGTCGAGCGTCGAAACTTCGGCCGGCCTGATACCTTTCTTGATCAGCAGACGATCAATCAACAGCCGGCCCCAGCCGTCCGGCAGGCTGTCGTTGAAAACGCCGAAGTTTCCCTCGAATGGCGAGTGGGGCGCGACAAAGACTTTCTTTTGCAGCGGCAGTTTGAACGGCGAAATAGAGTATCCGTCCGCCAGCCAGGCGCTGTCATATTCAAAGGCCAAGGGGCCCTGCGGCGTTTTGGCAATTCTGCCGACCCGCATGTTCTGGCAGAAAACATAGATAATTTTATTTTTCGTTGATAACATCGTCTAAAGATTGATAGTTTTTGCGAGCGAACAATTGCTCGAAGTCATCCTCAAAGCCCAGGACAAAGGCAATACGCAGCAGCGAAGACAACGATATTTCCCCGCTCAGCTCAAAACGCTTGATGGAGCCGAGACTTACCCCCGACCTCTCCGCCAGTACCGATTGAGAAAGTTTCCCCTCTTTTCGCCTGGCGCGCGCACGCCCGGCCAATTTTTGTTTTATGGATAACATATTAGCTGTATCACCCCTACGATACAAGAAATATATAATATATTATACCATGAAGGTGCGTGAGAAATTACAAATTTGTCGTACACCCCCCGTTCGCGCGCGATATTTGCAATTTCCGTCAAAGATGATATACTCTTATTTGTCGGATTTTCCGGCCAAGAAGAGGATGCGCCTCTCACCCGCCGGCGGAAGCTGTCGGGTCAAAGCCAAGGAATGAATGTTCGGGGGCGGAGCGCGTCGTGCGTTTTGCTCCCGACTTTTTTACACATTATATGGAGGTGGTTTGAAATTAGCAACGCGCCGGTCAACAAAGACGACGAACCGCGTGTGAATTCCGAAATACGCGCAGCGGAGGTGCTTCTGATCGACGATCAGGGCAACAAGCTGGGCGTAGTCCCGACGGCGGAAGCCATTCGGCTGTCGGAGGAAAGGGAACTGGACCTTGTCGAGGTGGCACCTCTCGCGACCCCACCGGTGTGCAGGATACTCGATTACGGAAAATATCGCTTTCAGCAGCAGAAAAGGGACAAGGACGCGCGCAAGAAACAGAAGAACCAGTCGGTAAAAGAGATGAAGATGCGCCCCAAAATAGATACGCACGACTACGACTTCAAGGTCAAGGCCATACGTGCCTTCCTCGAGGACGGGCACCGCGTCAAAGTCTCGATCTTTTTCAGAGGGCGCGAGATGGCGTTTCTCGACAGGGGGCGCGAAGTTTTGAACAGGGTTCGCGAGGCCGTCGAGCCCGTCGGGAAAGTGGAGTCGGAACCGAGGATGGAGGGCGCCTACATGCGAATGATGGTCTGCCCGTCCGCCAGCGTTCCCGTGCCCAAATCCCCGAAACCCGACGTCAAACCGATCGAAAGACCGAAGAAAAAAACAGTGCCGGAAGAAACCGCCATATAGTAGGAGGAAATTATATGCCCAAGATGAAATCCCATTCCGGGACGAAAAAACGTTTCAACCTCACCGGTTCAGGCAAAATAACCTATCAGAAGAGCGGCCGCCGCCATATACTGGTCAATAAGGCGGAAAAGAGGATGCGTTCGCTTCGCAGGAAGGGTGTAATCACGCCTGCGTTCGAGGCGCACATAAAACGCCTCATGCCGTATGCCTGATTTCCGGGATACAAATGACGGGAGTGACTGAGACATGCGTGTAAAGGGTTCCAGCGCGAGCAGACGAAAGCTCAAGAAATTGTTCTCAATAACCAGGGGTTATTGGGGCAGAAAGAAAAACGTATACAGGAGGGCGCGCGAAGCGTACCTCAAATCTCTCACCCGTATGTTCCACGACCGCAAGCTGAAGAAGCGCGATTTCCGCAAACTGTGGATAACGCGAATCAACGCGGCGGCCAGGATCAACGGGATGCGTTACAGCGTCCTCATGAACGGGCTCAAAAAAGCCAACATAACCATAAACCGCAAGATGCTGGCCGACCTCGCGGTGCATGACGCGCCCGCTTTCGCGCAGTTGGTGATGAAAGCCCGCGAAACGATGGTCGCGTAAAACGGTTCGGGAGCAAAAGGGTTGAAGCTTAATTTAGGTTCCTGTCGCGTTTTGGCAGGAACTTTATATTTTCCGCCCGGAATAATTTATTAAATCATCCTTCGCGAAGGGGAAATTATTATGAAAGAAACGTTCGATTCTCTCAAGGTTTCCGGGGAGGAGAGAATAAGTGCCGCCAAAACCATAGCCGAATTGCAGGATGTCAAGGCCTCGCTCCTTGGCAAACAGGGAGCGCTGACCGACATCTTAAAGGAGATTCCGAAAGCCGATCCGTCACTGCGCCCCGAGATCGGGCGCATGGCGAACGAGCTGAAAGACATTTTCACCAGGCTCGTCGACGCGAGGGCCGAGGAAATAAGGCTCGCGGCTTCGGCCATTTCCGCCGATTTCGACCTTACGGTGCCCGGGCTGCCGCCGCCCGAAGGCGGGCTCCATCCCATTACTCAGATGTGTTACGACCTAAACGACACGTTCCGGTCGATGGGATTTGAGATATTCCAGGAATCCGACATCACGAGCGAACTGTACGCGTTCGATAACCTTAACTTCGCGCCCGACCACCCGGCGCGGGAAAACATGGACACCTACTGGCTCGCCGGACACGACACGGGACGCGGCCCCGACAGGCTGGCCTTGCGCCCGCACCTCACCGGCGCGAGCGTGCGGTATCTTCAGACGCGCAAACCGCCGTACCGTTTCGTTTACCCCGGCAGGGTCTACCGCAACGAGACCACCGACGCGCGCCACGAAAGGGCGTTTTTTCAGTACGAAGCCCTGGTGGTCGACCGGGAATTCACGTTCTCGGCGGGCAAGGTGATGATAAAAAGCATACTCTCCAAAGTATTCGGACGCGACGTGCCCGTGAGGATGAGGGTCGGATTCTTTCCGTTCGTCGAGCCGGGCTACGAGATAGACATGGGCTGCCTGGTCTGCGGAGGCGTCGGGTGCAGCGTGTGCAAGCACGTGGGATGGATCGAGATAATGCCGGGAGGCGCCCCGCACCCCAACGTGCTTCGCGCGGCAGGCCTCGACCCGGCGGAGTTCACGGGTTTCTACGTCAACATTGGCCTCGACCGCCTCGTCATGATGAGATACGGCGTCGACGACGTCCGCCTGTTCCACAGCGGCGACCTGCGTTTTCTGCGCCAGTTCAAATAGGAGGGGTGCCGTCATGAAATTATCGCTCGAGTGGATAAAGGACTATGTGAAAATCCCCGACGACCTGGAGATGTCGCGCCTTGCTTACAACCTCACGATGTCGACGGTCGAGGTGGAAAACGTCGTCGACCTCGGCGCGCAGTTCAAGGATATGGTTGTGGGAGAGATCAAAGAAATACTCCCGCACCCGAACGCGGACAAGCTCAGGCTGTGCGAGACCGACATCGGCGGAGAGGTGAAAGAAATAGTGTGCGGCGGCATCAACCTCGCCGCCGGAATGAAAGTCGCCGTCGCCAAACCGGGCGCCATGGTCAAATGGCACGGCGAGGGAGAGCTGGTCGCGATAAAGAACGCCAAGGTGCGCGGGATCGA
>JAISXR010000141.1 GCA_031270375.1 Synergistaceae bacterium
AAACGCGGCACAAAACGCTGAATTAGGAGGATACCCAAATCCACAGGTTGATGAGTTGAAATCTTTGTGGATGTTCTTTATGTGTGGGTTCACGAGATTCAGTCTTTTCACCCATTGGGGGCAAGTCCTCTTTTGAGAGAAGTCATACTATCACTGGATTTAGCACCATTATCGAGAAACGAACCTGTGGTTTGAGGGCTCATCCGGCATCTTGTCTTTAATTTTACCAAATGATATACTTTCACTCGGGAGTGAAAGTATAATTATGAGTAAAATCATGAAGCAACTGTCATCACATTTGCCTGACGGAGTAGTGTTAGAAGAAACTTTTTCCCGTGAAACCGACGTAAGAAATTCTTCTTTTTTTAGTTGCAGGCTTCTGGTCGATGAAATGACCTTCCCGGTTCTGTTGGCCTTCAAAGAAACGAACGAAGTGAGCGTTTTTCGAAGTGTAATTTCCTCTTTGCGGGAGGAAGCCTCAAAACTCGATTGCTTGCCAATGGCAGGGTTGCGGTTCATAGGCCCCGTTTTGCGTCAGGTGGCGAAACGGGAAAAAGTCAATTTCCTTGACTTGGCGGGAAATTTCTATTTTCGTCAGGAGACTGTCCATATCGAGCGGGTAGTTGACAAAAATCCGTTCACTCGCAAAATACCGTTGCAAAACCTTTTTTCGCCGGCCGCTAGTCGTGTATCGAGGGTGCTTCTCAATGCCCCCAAACGCGCTTGGCGCCTGTCCAGTCTCGCGGCGGAGGCGTCAGTGAGCCTAGGCATGGCGCACAAAGTCATAGAGAAAATGTTGAATCAGGAAATCACGGCGCGTGACGGAAAAAAAATCATCCTGACAGACGCCGCGCGGCTTTTGGACGCCTGGACGGAGGTCTATCCAAAGTATAAACGCAGCGCGCATACTTTTTTCAGCATGGAAAAGACGCCGGAAGCATTGTTAAGCAAGATTGCGCGGAAGGCTTCCGCAGATTCTTTCGCCCTTTCGTTTCGTTATGGGGCGAACTTGGCCGCTCCGTTTCTGCGTGGGCTGACAACGCTGCAATTCTACATAAAAAACAATGAGGACATCGGAAAGTGGAGGGAAGTCCTCGATCTGCATGAGGTAGAAAGCGGGCAAAATCTGGAAATATATGTCCCGTATGACCTCGGCGTTTTTTACGGTGTTCAAACTTTGCTGGAGAGCGTGTGCGGCCGGCAAGTCCCATTAGTTTCCGACGTTCAATTATATTTGGACACCTTGGACGATTCCGCTCGCGGTGAAGAACTCGCCCGGCGCTTGCGGGAAACGCGATTGAAGTTTTAGGGAGTGGCGTCATGGCAGAACTTGATGGAAAGAGAACACAAAATACATTTGATTCCGATATAGCCGATATTTCCTATTCGCACATGCTGGAACTCATGTTGGCTCTCGGTTCTTACAGAGACGGGCTCATTCTCGTAGGAGGCTGGGTTCCGTAACTTCTGCTCCGCCATTTTCAGAATGAGACAACCGACTTCAAACACGTAGGCTCGAAAGACATCGCAATCAATCCGCAAAAAATAAGCGTGGGAAAGTATAATAAAAATGATGCGATTGAACAATAAACCGCTTAGGGGAGGTCATGGTGTGCACGCCAGCACAGCGCAGAACATCGCGGAAAGCACGAACAAAATCATCGGTTACGGCGTTCTGGTCACGGATAATGACGGCATCATCATTGGATGCAGCGACGTCAGGCGAGTGGGCAACATGCACGAACCATCACTGGAAGTAGTTCGGACGGCCCTTCCCGTCACGACGTCGAAGGAAGAAACCTCGCGCACGGACGACCTCAAACCTGGCTATACCTGCCCCATTATCCTTTTTGACGAGGTTGTCGGCACGATCTCCATCGCCGGGCCGCCCAGGAAAGTGGAGCGTTACGGCCTGCTCGTCCAGAAACAGGCGGAGATAATGCTCAAAGAACAGAGCATCCTGGAGGCCAAGCTGCGCAAGGAACAAGCTATACGCGATCTGGCGCGGAGCATATTACTTTACAAACCGGAAGAAAAAAACGAAAACAGCATACTGTTGAATGGCCGGGAACTGGGCTACAAACTCGAACGCTGCCGTATCGCCGTAGTCGTCGAGATCAGTCCGGCCTCTTCGGGCGAGATACAGGAAACCGCGTTGTGCCAGGTCAGGCGATTTTTCGCGGATCCCGCCCATCTGATCAGTTCGCTGGCGGGATTCCAGATCGTTCTCTTCCTGGCGCCGCGCAGCCGCCAGGGAAACAGCGGAAGCAAAGAGACGGAAGACGCGACAGTAAAATTATGCCGCCAGCTAATCAAGGAACTCGAAGAGACGGGGATACACTCACGGGCCGGCGTCGGCGTGGAGGCCAAAAATCTCCCCGAGCTGGCGCTTTCGGCACGTTCCGCCCGCGAGGCGCTGAGGGTCGGCGGCGACCTCGGAAATGAAAATGAGGAGGTTCACTCGGCAAGGTCGCTTGTTATGGAACGTTTTCTGGCGGCGACGCCTCGCGGGAGGAGAGCCCGTTACATCGAACTTGTCTTTGCGGAGCTGTCGCAGTCAAAATGGGACGAGGAACTCTTAAATACTTTTCTGGTATGGTGCGAAAACCCTTTTTCGCCGAAAGACGCGGCGAAAAAACTGTCCATTCACCGTAACACGCTCCAGTTCAGACTGAAGAAACTGAGACAAATCCTGGGACTGGACCCGTGGAATTTTCACGACAGCTTTGTACTGTGGACCGCCCTGATTTTGAGAAAGTTCGAAGAACGCGTAACGTTTTTCAAGGACTGACGCCGGCCATCCGCGCCGTTCACGGGGAAGCTATGTTTTCAGCACGGCGCACAGCGCCGAAAGAGCCGTGTCTATTTCTTCCCGGGTCGTTTCGTATCCGAAGCTGAACCGTACGGTACCGCAGGGAAACGTACCCGCCGCCTGATGCGCGCGGGGGGAGCAGTGCAGTCCGCTGCGGGTTATGATTTCGTGTTCCTCGAACAGCGACGCCGCGATCGCCCCGGCATCCCTGCCGGGGACGTCGACTGAAACTACCGCGACCGAACGAGAGGCGTCGCGGGAACCGTGCAGGCGGAGCCTCGGAATTTTTTGGCATTCCTCCAGGAAATGGGATGTGAGTTCCATCTCCTTTGATCGGATAGCCTCGACACCGATTTCGAGGATTTCTTCCACCGCGAGTGCGATGCTCAGTATGCCGAGCGTGTTCATCGTCCCCGGCTCGAATTTATCCGGCAGAAAGGAGGGCATTTCGATATACTGCGAGACGCTTCCCGTCCCGCCCGACAGCCACGGCTCGATCTGCTCGGACGCGGCCTCCGACAGAACGAACCCCCCGACGCCGGCGAGCCCGCGAAGCCCCTTGTGTCCGGGAAAGACCAGCGCGTCAGTGTCGCCTCCGAAAAACAGAGGATAAACCCCAGCAGTCTGGGAGGCGTCCAAAATCGTGAAAATACCGCGGCGGCGAGCTTTCGCGAAACACTCTCCGACAGGAAGAACCGTGCCGAGCACGTTTGACGCGTGTGTCATGACGATAGCACGGGTATTCGGCCGGATCAGGTCTTCAAGGCTCTCGGGATCGTGCGCGCCGTCCGGCGAACACGACATGAGGGTGTAATCTGCCGCGCCCTTCTTTCTCAACTGTTCGAGAGGCCGCATCACGGCGTTGTGTTCGACCCCGCTGGCGATTATGTGGCCGCCTTTTTCGAGCAGGCCCTTCAGTATCATGTTGAGCGACGCGGTCGCCCCGCTGGTGAATATTACGCGCTCGGGAAAATCTGTACCGAACAGTTTGCAGATCGCCATCCTCGCGCGCAGGGCGACCCTGCCGTCCTCGATGCCCTCGAAATTTCGGCCGGCGTTGAGACGCAGGTTTTGTCCCAGGAAACGGCAAAGCTCTCGCGTGACGGCCGGCGACGTGCGGGGTGACGTGGCCGCGTAGTTCAGATAAATTTGTCTCATTCCGGTACCGGAAACCGTCCGCCCTCTTTTATACGGCTATGAGCCGACCCGCCGCCGCGATCAAGTTCACGATGCCCATCATGTCCGTGATCTCCCCAACCGCCAGCTTTTCGCCGAGTCCGTAATAATTCACGCAGGTCCCGCAAGTGAGTATTTTAACGCCGCTTTCGGAGAGCGTTTTCAAATCCGGAACGGCGTTCGAGCCTTCGGAAGTGAGACGGGCGCCTCCGTTGAGAAATATCACCGCCTCCGGTTTCGCCGCTAGCTGCGTGAGCGAAAAGATGAAACCCTTGATGAGCATTTTTCCCAGTTCATCCGAGCCTTCGCCCAAGTGATCCGCGCCTATCATCACGACGAACGCCCCTGTTGCGGGAGTATGCGGAGCCTCGCTTTCACGCGGCTTCGAGATCGCTTCCGGCGGAATATCTCCTCCGATCGAAACGGAGTAACGGGCCGGGCCGTCTTCTTTGTAAGAGAACCGGCATCCGTAACCGCGCGCCATTTTTTCGAGGTTTTGGACGGCGGCCATGTTATCCACCAGCACGACAACCCCGTCCGCTCCTGTTTCGGCCAGAGCTTTTTTCGCGTTGATTACAGGGATCGGACAGGGCTGCCCGATCATATCGATGGTTTTCATTTCGCATCACCTTTCGTAAGCAGAATAATTGAAATCATTTAAAAATTATAGGCGTTCCCGACCGTCCGGTAATTTCCCCGATTACTGCCGCCAGCGGATCATCCGTCCGTATCGCCCGCAAGAGAGCGTCAGCCTCGTCAGTGGCAACCGCTATAAGCAATCCTCCCGATGTCTGCGGATCGAACATGAGTTCCTGTGTCGCAAAAGGCAGCATGTCGACGTCGATCATGGCGCCGGCGTGATTTCTGTTCCTCTGACCTGCCGCGGTCAGGATAAATTCATCGGCGTATGAGACGGCCTCTTCTATCACAGGCAAGGCGTCGGCGTATATCAGCATTCCGAATTTGTCCGACACCATTTCCAGCGAGTGGACGAGGAGCCCGAACCCTGTCACGTCGGTACAGGCGCTGACGTCAAAACCCTCGGCATGTTCCGCCGCGTATTTGTTCAGGCGCTCCATAGAAGCCACGGCGGCTTGTACCGCCTCCGGAGACGCCGCGCCTCCCCTTGCGGCCGCCATGACTATTCCGACTCCCAGAGGTTTTGTGAGAATGACCTTGTGCCCGGCAGCAGGGGTGTTGTTCCGGCGCAGGCGCTTCGTCTCCACTATGCCGGTCACGGCGAGTCCGTATTTCGGCTCGTGATCGTAAATTGAGTGTCCTCCGGCGACCACCGCTCCCGCTTCGGCGATCTTATCGGCGCCGCCGGCCAGAATTTCGCCGGCTGCCGCCCTGTCCATCGCTTCCGGAAAACACAGCAGGTTCAGCGCGAACAACGCTCGGCCTCCCATTGCCCAAACGTCGCTCATGGCGTTTGCCGCGGCGATCCTGCCGAACGCGCGCGCGTCGTTGATCATGGGGCTGAAAAAATCCACAGTCGAGACGATCGCTCGTTCGCCGTCTATCATGTAAACGGCGGCGTCATCGCCGGAGTCGAAGCCGACGACGAGTTCGGGGGCGCTCGGCTTCGGCATCGAACCCAGGAGAAATGAAAGCTCGCCGGGGCCGATCTTGGCGCCGCACCCTCCGCTTGTACAATTCGACAGGATAGAAAATTTTTCGTTCACGTATTCTCCTCCTCCATTCGAGTCATCTTGCCGTTCTCCTCCCTGATGAATAGCGCGGCGCGCTCAGCGCGTATGCTCTCAAGGCGGCGGAGTGCTTCGTCGAGCCGGTCCGAAGGAAGTCTGAGGCATAACCCGCATCCCTCGCGCACATCGGACGGCATGGGCATAACCGTGACGGGCAAACCGGCTTCGAGAAGCGCTCCTTCCGCCCGTATTGCGTGCGAAACGCTTTTAAAACTGATTATCGCTTCCATTTGCCCGCCTCTTTATCAGAATCCTTTTATCCCCGATCCTCTTTGTGACGCTGATGGAGTCGAAAAATTCGAGCATCGCCAGGGAGTATTTTCTGCTCGTTCCTATCGCGTCGCGCAGCGTGGCAATCGTTATACCGTCCCCGATGGAGCGGAGGATTTCGTACATTTTTTCCCTGGTCTTTTTGGGAAACAACAGGCCTTCGCCTATCACCCGCAAATCGTCATTTTCCATAAGATATCCGACGGCTTTTTTAACGGCCTTTTCGGAAATGCCCAGCGCCGCTTGCGCTTCCGATATTTCCGCGAGTTTGAATTCGGCTTCTTCCGCCAAAATTCGGAGCCTTTCCGCCAGGCTCATAAATTCGTCATCCAGTGCAGGTTTGAACTCCGGAGCGAAATAACGGACCTCGCTTTGGTGGGTGGAGGAGAAAACGATTTTTCTCGCGGTCACAATCTCGGCCATAATAATCTTGAAGGCGCGCGCGTCCAACGCTCCGGCGGCGTTTTCTTTCCGTACCAGGGCGAACAATTCCTCCGCGTCAATGCCCGATATTTCCGGGTGACGTGAGTGAAACGACCTCAAACATTTCAAAATCGCCTCGGCCAGAGTTTCAAACGTGACGTCCGAGATGAAATTCCCGCCGCCGAATTCGATAAGCCCATATTTATCCGCATTTGCCGATAGTTCGCCGGAGAATTTGCCGAACGTTTCACGCTCCATTTGAGAATGTTTGAACAGATACTCCGAGCGCGCAATTTCACGGTCACGCGCCAACGCCGCCAGAAATTGCGCGGGGCCGAAATCGCGCGCAAGACGTTCCAATATTTCCGTTTTTCGCGCACGCTCTTTTCTGTCGCTGGCTCGTTCGGCGTTTGGCAGCAAGACGCGCCCGCCGCCTATCGTGATAAGCGGGCTGTAGTGGCGAATCACGAACCTTTCTCCCGCTGCCGCCGTAATCTTCGACTCCGGCAGAAGATATGCCAGCGCGCCCTCCCCCGGTTCTATGAGCGTTTTTTTGCCGTGTCTATCCAAGCGGGGAAGCGAGACTCTCGCGAGGACGTCGGACGTCCCGATATGCAGGCGGACCCTCTGCCAGTGATCTACGGGTTCCGGAGATGACGGCAGCACGTCGAGCCAGGCTCCGACGCATTCTGTGGCCATAAACGCGTCTTTGGCGCAGACTGCGCCGCCCCTGCCTAGCTGTTCGAGAGGAAACGGCGACAAGTTCAGCGCGACGCGAAACCCCGCCGAGACGCTTCGCGTTTTTTCCCCGTGTATCTGAATGGAGCGCACTTTTGCCCTCAACCCCGAGGGCAGGACATCGACCTCGTCTCCCTCCGATACGCTTCCCTGATAGGAGGTGCCCGTCACGACGCTCCCAAATCCCTTCATGCCGAAAGCTCTGTCTATCGGGAGGAAAAAAGCTCCAAAACTCTTTCTCGTCGGGACTCCCTCGATAATCCTTTCGATTTCTTCAATTATCTCGGCAATCCCCTCCCCAGTGACGGAGGAAACCGGAATCACCGCCGTGCCTTCGAGACATGAGCCCCGTGTCAGTTCCGCCGCTTCGGCCGCGGCTATTTCCAACGTCTCATCGTTCACGATATCTTTCTTTGTGAGCGCGATCAGCCCAAATTTCACGCCGAGGATGTTCAGTATGTCCAGGTGCTCGCGGGTCTGGGGCATCACTCCCTCATCCGCGGCTATGACCAGCATGGCCGCGTCTATTCCGGCGGCGCCGGCAGTCATTTGTCTTATGAACTTCTCGTGTCCCGGTACGTCGATAATGCTCAAAGTGCGGCCGTTTTTCATGGTCAGCGGTGCGAAACCCAATTCTATCGTAATTCCCCTGCGCTTTTCCTCCGACAGTCTGTCGCAGTCCACTCCGGTCATCGCGCGGACGAGAGCCGTCTTGCCATGGTCGATATGTCCGGCGGTTCCAAGTATGAACGGATATTCCATCAATCGTCACAGGCCGCGAGGGCGGAAGCCAGGGATGAAGCTATCAGGCGTTCGTCGCCCTCCATAAGAGTGCGGACGTGAAAGACCAGGCAATCGCCCCGAATTCCGGGTATTATCGGGATGTCGGCCATTCTCAGGCAGCGTGCTACGGTTTCCGGTTTCGGGCTGGGCGCGAAAACCGTCATCACTCCTAATCCGCGCAACGTGTCGGTCGGGTACGCGCCGCCTCCCACCGCATCCTCCGTTTCGACGACGGAAGAGCGGACGAAGTTTATGCCGGCGTCCCCGAGCGCACGATTTATCTTACGGAGAAGCCGCCGCGCTTTTTTCAGCAGCACACCCACTGGAGCGTCTATCATGCGAGCCACCGGAATTTCATTCCGCCGTCCGGCAAGGTACATCCGAAGAGTCGCGTCGAACGCCGAGATCGTCATCTTATCGGCGCGAAGCGCGCGGAAAAGCTGATGACGCCTCATTTTGCCGACGAGTTTTTCAAGGCCCGAGACGCATCCGATCTGAGGTCCTCCAAGAAGTTTATCACCGGAGAACGTCACGATATCCGCACCCTGCGCTATACATTCGCGCACGGTAGGCTCTTCGTCACGCCCGGAAAAGTCGAATTTTTCGAGCAACCCGCTGCCCAGGTCCTCTATGAAGACGAGCGAGCCGCGTTTAGACACGGCCGCCAGTTCTTCCCTCGGGGTCGATCTCGTGAAGCCTTCTATTCTGTAATTGGACGGATGTACCTTCAAAATCGCCGCCGTGTTCTCAGTGATCGCGCTGACGTAGTCGTCGGGGCGCGTGGAATTCGTACAGCCGACAGCGATCATTTTCGCACCCGAGAAGGCCAGTATCTCCGGTATTCTGAACGAGTCCCCGATTTCGACAAGCTCCCCGCGCGAGATCAAAACTTCTTTCCCCGACGCCAGGGACGACAGGGCAAGCAGTATCGCCGCCGCGTTGTTATTGACCACCAGGGCGGCTTCCGCGCCGGCAAGCCGGCACAGGCTCCATTCGATGTGCGAGTTGCGCGAACCCCTCTCGCCGTTTTCGAGCGAATATTCGAGCGTGCTGTAGGTTCCGGATATATTGGCGACAGAATTGATTGCCTCGCGGGAGAGCGGCGCTCTGCCTAAGTTTGTGTGGACTACAACGCCGGTCGCGTTCACGGCGCGCTTCAAGCTGCCCGATGCTCTGTCGCGAAGCAAAGCCCGCGCGTGTCTTTCGACGCGCTCCGCGAGTGCCCCGTTGTCGCGTTCCGGTGCTTCGCGCAGTTCGTCCCTGATTTCACCGAGCGCGTCGTTTATCACCGCCTTAACAGTCTCCCTGCTAAAGACGTGAAAAAATTCCATCGCCCACGGAGCGCCAAGCAGCGCCTCCATAGCCGGAATGCTTTTGAGCGGGTTTTCCGTGACGTTTTTCACAGCTGTCCTCCTCCCCGTGACTCCCACAGCGGCGCGGGGCGCATTTTAGTATAGACCGTTTCGATAGCATAAGTGTGACAGGCTTGCAACACAATGTCAATGACGCCGTCGCTTCTTTTACCACGACGGCGGCATTGAGGTTCTCGTCTCTCATTCTGTCAAGCATCGTGTCAATGTCGTGTATTCAGCTTTCCTCCCCGAGTATTGAGAACGGCTCATAATGTTCGTTCTGTCCTTCGATTACGCGGCGGTAAACGCCTGTCCAAACGGCATGTCCGGCAAGTGTCTTGAATAATTCTTCTTTGCAGTCCTCATCATCTTTCTCCACTATCACGGAGTAACCACAGTCCATACTCAGAGAGCGCGGGACCGGGATAACCTTGCAATGAACGCCGCGCTTTTGGAGAGATGACTCGAAGTCCAACGCGGCGCTGATCGTATTGAAGGTAAAAAGAAGCGTCATGCGCGCGGCGCGCTTGCCGCTTTGATCAGCCAGCCGCTACCCTCGGTTTCGACTGTGACTTTGCGTCCTGAGTCCTCTAAAAAGTCGCTTACGTTATCCCGCGCGGTCGGGGACGAAACGGCCACTGTAAAGGGCTGGTTTCCGAAGCGCCGTGCCGCGTCACGGGTCATAAGAAGCGGTTCCGGACATGAATAACCGCGGGTATCCACAAAATTTTCGCTCATTATAGAGTTCCCGCCTTTCTTTCAAAGGTACAAAGCGCGGCGGCGCAGGACAGAACCACAAGGCCTGCCGCCACGGCTATCTGTCCGTTCAGCGGCACTCCCGCGGCGGAGGCCGCCGCTCCGAAGTTGTGCGCGGCCGCTCCGCCCGCTAGAAAGCCGAGAACGCATATACCAGCGTCGGAATTGCCTTCACCGGCCATGATGACTTGACGCAGAGGACAGCCGCCCAGAAGGGACGAACCATAACCGACGAGGCTCATGCCGAGAAAATTCCACAGATGGTTCGTATGGGCTATGGGCTGTCCTTCGAAACCCAACTTGAAGCCGCCGGTGGCGATGTTGGCGATCAACGCGGCCGCGAACACAGCTATATAACCGAGCAGGAGGTTTGGGTTCTTTATGAGGATCATATCCCTGATGCCCCCGGCCATACACATGCGGCTGCGCTGCGCCAGCGCCGCGATCAACAACGCAGCCGCGAACGACGCCAGAACCGGGGCGTGCATACTCCCCGGCCCTTCGGCGCTGAACTTTATAAACGCCGGCCGAATAACGAGAAATGCCAGCAGCGTCAGCGCTATAGCCGGCATTATAAAACCGCTTGTACTGGGCTGATCGCAGGCGCGTCCCAGAGTGAAACCTTTACGGAGCCAGATACTGCCCACCGCGATACCTGACGCGAATCCGGCGAGCCCCACCAGCGCGTTGAGATCCCCGGCCGCGAGGCGAAGTATCATTCGCAGGGGACAGCCGAGAAATACAAGGGCGCCGAACATCACGAAAAAAGCGATTACGAACCTGACGAGAGGCGATGAACCTCCGAAGGAACGGAATTCTTTTCGCGCATGGGCTATGACGAAAGAACCCAAAAGAAGCCCGGCTATTTCGGGTCTGATATATTGAACCGGAGGCGCTCCGTCGAATCCCAGTGCGCCGGCTGTGTCTCTGATGAAACAGGCCACACAGATGCCCATATTGGGAGGGTTCCCCATTTTCATCAGTAAAATGGCTAGCGCCCCTACCACGCTGCCGGTAATCAACAGCCAGATCAAATTCTGATTCTTACGCATTTTTATTCCCCACTTTCACCATTATGACGTTCATTCAAGACGCAGGTTCGATTCTCGCCCTCAAATAAACGCGTTGCGAAACCACTGGATATTTTGCGGAGCAGCGTTATTAAAACAAACAACCGAGAGTGTGTCATTGTTCTTCAAGCCAAAAAACAAGCGAAAATTTTACGACTTTTTTATCCGCCACACAATCTTTCTCTTTGATTGTTATGTTAATATAAACAAAGATGGGGGTGAATGTCGTCTGGTGGCGGTCGCGGACTTCAAATCCGTCGTGGGGCTCAAACGTCCCTGGTGAGTTCGATTCTCACGCGCCCCCGCCAATATTCGACACGTGTGTGGCCGTTTTCGCGATTACTCTGTACAACGGATATGCTATAGCTGGGAACAGATCGTGAATGGATTCGGCCTTTATGTTGTGTTCCCAAAGCATTTCGAAGCTCAGGCTCCAGACGTCCAGCGGCGCGGCCGGCCCGGCCAAACTCTCTCCGAAGGGAGCCATAATTTCCGCGCATATGCGTGCATCGGAAGTCTTTTCGTAAACATAAATCAACCAGTTGCTTGATTCTATGTCCATGCCGTCAAAATCCACATAGCCCGGCAGGTACATTCGCCTCAGCATCGTCAAAAACATCTGAAATTCGCCCAGAATCGTCAGCAGCCATGTACGGCTCGAAGGAAGCTCATGCGGAGGAGCGAAAAAACATAAAAACCGGTCTGTGTTCAGAAGACGGCAGGGATCGCAGGGCATGGGCGGAAAATGGGCGTAGGACTGGAAGTCGTAGCGGCTTTTGTACAGCAGATCCACTTCCATTGTCCGAGTCACTGGCATATTTTCCATCTTCCATGCAGTCACCCGTTCTGGTGACGGGGCCGGGTGTCTGCGAGCCGCCAAACCGGAGACGGGAAAATCCAGAGCCATCTTCCTGAACACTGGCTGTTCGGCATAGCGCCAAGTCAACTTCCCTCTTTCGAGGGAAAAAATATCTTCCTCCCTTAAACCCGGCAGATCAAAACGAAAAGGTAAGCTGTATTCCTTCAAACCCCAGCGCTGCAGATGACGAGTGTCCACCAGAAGCCACAGCAGACCACGCATCGCTTCGCGTCTGAGAGAGTTTTCAGTCATGTTCGTTTCAGGCAGTCCCGGGCACAGCGGCGAAAAATTATTCTCCGCCTCACGCCTGAAACGTTCCGCGCCTTCGGGCGTCAGGAAATAAACACCGCCTCTTCTGCGCAGAAGGCCCTTCCCGCAAATATCCTTCAAAGTGCCCGAATCCTGCCCCACAAGGGCGAACATCTCTTCCGTCCAGTACGGGTGTTCCTCATCGAAGAACATCAGGATATCTTCCGCATTTTCAGCCATTGCCGTATCAGTCCTTTCATAACGTACCGCACCGCCGCTGCGTTTCTTTATGAGGCGATCAGCAAAACGGGTCATTTGAGGTGTGCCGTATGGTCCCTCTTCGATAACCCGTAATTGTGCTTTTCCCTAACTCTCGGGTGTAGGATTCAATCGCTCTTATCGCGTTAGCCATTCGTTCGTTATAAGATACTCTCGTCTCCAGGGGAACGCGCTTCAAAAACCCTCCACGCCGTCGCGGTTCTGTCAATACAGCCAAGTCCTGTCCCGGATGGCGCTCAACCAGTTTGAATCCACAGATAAAGCGACGATTTCACCGACTTCCGGAGGTGTCTCGCCGGGGGCGAGCGTGTGGATTATCGCGTGATTTTCCGACAGACGCATTATTGCGTATCTGCCGTCGTCCGTTAAGCCGATGATCTGATTTTCATATGATCCGTCAAAAGTCATAAACTCTTCGGTCGGCGCGTTGGCTCCAACAAATCCCTTTACCCCGTCGTTGAGCCAATCCGAGGGCAGGCCCTCGCGTTCTGCGATGTCGGCTGCTATTTTGTTGATGACTGTTTTCGGTTCATAAAGCGCGTCAATGTCTTTCGTCATATCACGCGCCGAGTGAACGAGACACATAGCCGCGCCTCCGGTCAGCAGAATTTCCCCTTTCATTCCACGCCTGGACAATTCCGCCCCCAATTGACGCAAACATTCGAGCATTTTCTCTTTAGTCAGCATCGGGTTTGCCTTAAACGCGCATAAGAACGTTTTCGTCCACGAACAAGTTGCGGTGTTTGAACTCGGGTGGCGACTTGTACATAAAGAGGAGGCGCAAATTTCCGCGTGCGTCGCAAGCGAAATGAGGCTTCCTGCCGGGCAGGTAACATCGCCGCTCGAATGTCCAGAGCGGCGGTTTCAGGCCATAATCGTTCGCGAGCTTATGCGCTGTCGACGCGAGGAACGGCACGTACTCGGGCCTGTCCATATCCGCCGGCTGTTCGCGGATAAGTTCGGCCCTGTGTTCCGGCGCGGTTCTGTAAAATGCGTCGAGAAAGTCGCTTAGTAAAAGATAAAAATCGCCTCCGGCGTTTGTATCGAGGGAGATATAGTAAATGCTTTCCACAGTAGTCTCTAGCGCCTCCTTATCCATTGCCGCAGCATATCATACGTGATTTTCCCCAATTATATCAAGCCTCGTTCATTTCCTACAACCACAGGTTGATGAGGTGAAATCTCAATATGCGTTCCCTAATTTCTGGTTTCATGAAGTTCCGCAAGGGCCGACCATTATCGCTTGCGCTATAATAATAGGATATAGTCATATTCGGAATTATGAAAGGCAGGTTTTCGCCGTTATGGAAACAAGAAAGTTTTCGCGGATCAAGAAAGACATTTCTTTGCTCGGGTTTGGAATGATGCGCCTTCCGCTGCTCGCGTCGGGGAACGCGCGCGATATCGATTACGATACGGCGTGCCGCATGGTTGACCGCGCGCTCGAATGCGGAGTGAATTATTTCGACACCGCTTATGTCTATCACGAGCGGGAGAGCGAGAATTTCGCGGGACACGCTTTGTCGCGGCATCCGCGCGACAGTTATAACCTCGCGACCAAAATGCCAATATGGTTTTTGGAAAACTCCGGCGACCTCGAACGAATTTTCGCCGAACAGCTCAAAAAATGCCGCGTCGACCACTTCGATTTTTACCTTCTTCACAACATCGGCGGGGAGTCTTACGATGCGGCCCTGAAGCACGACGTGTACGGGTTTCTGCGCAAAAAGAAAGACGCCGGTTATATCAGGAATCTCGGTTTCTCCATACACGACGCCCCGGACGTCCTCGCGAAAGCGCTGACATGGGGCGAGTGGGATTTCGCCCAGATACAGCTCAACTACATCGACTGGGACGCCATCGAATCCAAACGGCTTTACGGAATATTGGCCGAACATGATATACCGGCCGTGATCATGGAGCCCGTCAGAGGCGGGGCGCTCGCAAACCTCCCTCCGGCGGCGGCGGATATTCTGAGGGATTTTAACCCCAGCGCCAGCCAGGCGTCGTGGGCGATCCGCTTCGCGGCGTCGCTTCCCGGAGTTCTGACCGTCCTGAGCGGCATGACCAGGCCGGAACAACTGGAGGACAATCTCGGCACGATGTCGGACTTCCGGCCCCTGTCGGACGAGGAACGGGCCGTTCTGGAGCGCGCGGCCGCCGCGTTCCGCGCGTCGGGAACCATCCCCTGCACAGGTTGCCGGTATTGCATGGACTGCCCGTCGGGCGTCGATATCCCGAGGGTTTTCGCGATGTACAACCAGTACATGACGATGAAATCCGTTGGATATCCTATGGCTGAAATCGTGCTACGCAACACGTACAGAACGTTCAATGACGAAAAACGCCCCCACCATTGCGTAAACTGCGGCGCCTGCGTCCAACACTGCCCGCAGGGAATAGACATACCGAAATTCATGAGCGAGATAACAAACTTGTCAGCGGCGTGAC
>JAISXR010000162.1 GCA_031270375.1 Synergistaceae bacterium
ATACGCGTCTGCCGCGGAATAGAGACAGGCCGTATGTGGGTCAACACTTACAACAGCATACCGGCAGGCGCGCCATTCGGCGGCTACAAGGCCTCCGGCATCGGCCGCGAGACGCACAAGGTCATCCTGGATCACTACACCCAGATGAAGAACATAATGATCAACCTCTCAGAAGCCCCGTCAGGCTTCTATCCGGAGAAGTAAACAACGAAAAAATGCCGCCGGGCGCCGCAACCGCGCCCGGCGGTTCTGTGTCTAACGTATGTCACGCTTCATATCCGCCAAATCATTGAAACACTGTCCCGACTGGCAGCGCAACTAACCTGTCACATTTTTCAGAACATATATTCGGTATTTGGGAACAACCTTCTTGATTACCCATAAACGTGATGATAAAGTTATGACATCGTTAAAGGCAATTTAAAAAATCTGAGCGTCAGGCGCGGGCTTCAGGTTGTTTGCGCGCTGATGGTGTTTACGTTGTTACATTGCGGTTCAAGGCGGGAGGGTTGCCGGATGGAAGCGGACAATGGCAGGAAACCGTCCCATGTACGTTCGGTAGAGCGCGCGATGATACTGTTCGGCATTATGGCGGAAAGCGGGCAGGAGATGTCGCTCACGGAAATTTCCGTTAAGTCCGGATGGGCAAAGAGCACCGTACATGGGCTCTTGTCCACGCTGCGCGACTACCGCTTTATCGACCAATCCCCGGAAACGGGGCGTTACCGCCTTGGTGTGCGGCTGTTCGAGCTCGGCAATATCGTGGCGAAATCGTGGGACGTGCGGGTAATCGCGAAACCTCATTTGGCCCGGCTCGGCAAGAGCCTCGGAGAAACCGTACACCTGGCGGCCGAAAGCGACGGGGAGGTACTTTACCTTGACAAGGTGGAGTCGAACCAGTTTATCCGGATCGTCTCCGAGGTCGGGGGCAGGCTTCCAATGCACTGCAGCGGGCTTGGCAAGGCGCTATTGGCGTATAAGACGGACGCGGATGTAAAGCGCATCGCGGAGGAGAAGGGGCTTGCCTCAATGACGCGGCGGACAATCACGAGCCTGCCCAAGCTACTGGCGGAGCTGGAAAAGACGCGCGCGCGCGGTTACGCGATGGACGATGGGGAGATCATGGATAACTTGAGGTGCGTAGCCGCTCCGATATTCGATTCCAGCGGCGCCGTGCCGTATGCGGTGAGCGCTTCCGGGCTTTATTCGAACATGCACGGCGAATCGCTGTCCAGGGCGATTCAGTTTGTGACGCAAACCGCAGAGACGATATCACGCTTGATGGGAGCTCAGGGGTAAGGGATTCAAAAAATAAACTAACATTATGAAGGGTTGTGGCGGAAATGGCTCTGAAAAGACCGGAAATAGCAAAGAGCATCAAGACAGGAAGTTACATGACGAACTATCACGACATAGGCGAAGGGTTTCCCGTAGCTCTGCTTCACGGCTCCGGGCCGGGCGTAACGGCGTGGGCCAACTGGGGCAAGCTATTCCCACTCCTCGGAAACGACTTTCGCATAGTGGCCCCCGATTTGGTCGGGTTCGGCTTTACGGACAGGCCCGAGGGCGTGGAATATAACCTGAACAACTGGGTTCAGCAGACGGTAGACCTCCTGGACGCCCTGAAAATCGAGAAGACGAACCTTGTGGGCAACTCCTTTGGCGGGGCGCTTGCCCTCTCAATGGCCATAAAATACCCCCAGCGGGTGGGCAAGCTCGTCCTGATGGGCAGCATGGGGGTTTCGTTCCCAATAACCTACGGGCTTGACAGGGTGTGGGGATACACCCCGTCTCAGGCCAACATGGAGGAGCTGCTCGAAATATTCACCTACGATCACTCATTTTCGACCCCGGCGCTCGTAAAGACGAGATATGAATCCAGCATGCAGCCCGGTTTTCAGGAGAGCTTCTCGTCGATGTTCCCTGAGCCCCGCCAAAAGAGCGTCGAGAAGATGGCGAGCAATGAGAACTACATCCGAAACATACCTCACGAGACACTTATCGTTCACGGCAGGGAGGACAGGGTCATCCCGATAGAGACGTCGCTTCGCCTGATAAATCTGATCGACAGAGCGCAGCTCCACGTGTTCGGTCACTGCGGACACTGGACGCAGATCGAGCATACAGAGGAGTTCGCGAACCTTCTGCGTGATTTCTTCAAGCGTTAGCGACGATGGGCGTTTTCTCCGTGCGGGTCATGGATACGAACGAGGAGTTCACGTGCGGCGAGGACGAGTTCGTCTTGAACGCGATGCTGCGCGCGAGATGCGGCCCCATACGTCACGGCTGCTGCGGAGGCGGCTGCGGTATTTGCAGAATGAAGGTGGAGAGGGGGTCGGTATTTGCAGCTAAACGAATGAGCCGGGCACACGTTTCAGAGGAGGAACAGGGGGAAGGGATCATACTGCTCTGCTGTGTTCAGCCTCGCGGGGATCTGCTGCTGTCATCGGCGCGGTAAAGCGCGGAGAAGGCGCGGAGAAGAACACTGGAAAAAGCATGAAGGGGGTTTTATGATGGCTCTCAACAAAACGCTTCGGCCGGGGCTTATTCAGCTTCGGGTATTGGATCTGGGCAAGACGCTCGATTTTTACAAGAACATCCTTGGTCTGAACGAGGTCGGCCGCACGTCGGACGGCCGCGTGATGCTCAAAGCTTATGACGAGTTCGATCACCACTCCGTCGTCCTGCGTCTCGCGGATTCCGCAGGGTTAGACTATGCCGCGTTCAAGGTCGACTCGCCGGAGACGCTCGAAAATATCAAGTCGGCGACGAAGGCTTTCGGCTACGAGGTGGACGAGGTCGCGCCCAACACGAATCAGCCGGGCTTCGGCAAGAGGTATGGGTTCAAGCTCTGCACCGGGCACAGGCTGGAGGTTTACTGCGACGTCGAGCTCGCGAAACAGAAACCGATGATCAAGAACCCTGATCTCTGGGATGAAGAGCCTCCTCACGGGATGCGCGTACAGAGGCTGGATCACTTCCTTCTCTTTGGTCCTAACATCACCGAAGCGGAGAGGTTCTGCACAGAAGTGTTCGGCATGTTCGTTCCGGAAATATGCAATACCCCGGACGGCAAACGGCTCGCGACATGGATCACCAGCTCCAACAAACCGCACGACCTGGCGTTCGTCGAGTTCCCGGAACCGGGCAAAATCCACCACGTCGGGTTCTTCCTGCAGGATTGGAACGAAGTCGGGGCGGCGGCGGACCTCATCGGCAAACACCGCCTGAAGCTCGACATCGGCCCGACCAGGCACGCGATCACGCGCGGCATGACGATCTACTTCTGGGAGCCGTCCGGCAACCGTATAGAGACTTACGCGGGAGGATACACGGCCTACCCGGACAATCCACAGCGCAAATGGGACACCGACGCGCTCGGGCGCGGGCTTTTCTACTACTCCGGGGAATTGATCGACAGCTTCCTCCAGATAGTGACCTAAACAAAGGGGTTGGCAGAGTGACTTATCCAAGGACAGCAGAATTCGCGGATATACTTTATGAGGCCGGAATCATCCGAAGGGCGATTTCTCCGCTTTCGGACGCCGACCCGTCCTTTTCCGCGGCCGACGCTTACGCCGTGCAGCTGTACAACGTAAAGCGCTGGACAGGTTTGGGCCGGGTGATCTCCGGGAAGAAAATAGGGCTGACCTCCAAAGGCATGCAGGATCAGCTTGGCGTGAACGAGCCTGATTACGGACACCTTTTCGGCGACATGGATCATTCGCGTGACGGCAAAATTCCGACGGACGAGTTCCTGCAGCCGAAGATAGAAGCCGAGATAGCCTTTATCCTCAAGGAAGATCTCTCCGGCGGAGAGGTGACGGGGGACGATGTCATGGATGCCGCGGAATTTGTGGCCGGCGCGTTCGAGATCGTAGACAGCCGGATCAGGGACTGGAAGCTCAAATTACCTGACACCGTTGCGGACAACGCGTCATCCGGCTGCTACGTCCTTGGGGAAAAGCGAATACCGCCCCGCTCGGCTGATTTGTCGGCCATAACAATGCAGCTCTTTAAAAACGGCGAGCTGGCCGGCCAAGGCAAAGGCAACGCGGTGCTGGGCAACCCGGCCAATTCGGTGGCGTGGCTTTCGAACAAGCTCTGGCAGTATGGCGTTGTCCTCAAGAAAGGCGAAGTTGTCCTCTCCGGCGCACTGTCCGCCGCGCCCGGGGCATCGCGCGGAGACGTCTTTGAGGCCCGTTTCTCGGTGTTCGGAAACATCGTGGCCGAGTTCGTCTGATACCGATTTGAAATCGAAGGTCAAAAGGGTGAAGCGTTAAAACCAGCCTGTCGACTGCGAATTGGCATGAGCGCAAACTTCAGAAAGCGAGGCATGGGCATTTGAACAGGATTAAAGCCGGCATCATCGGGCCGGGCAACATCGGGACCGATTTGATGTACAAAGTGTTTCGCAGCAAATATCTCGAGATGGGCATGATGGCCGGCGTGGTCGAGTCGGAGGGCATCAAACGCGCTGCGTCGATGGGCGTCAAAACGTCCGTCGACGGCGCAAGCGCGATCGTACGGGAGAAGGATATCAAGATCGTCTTCGAGGCTACGAGCGCGGCGGCTCATTTGAAGAACGCGCCGCTTCTGCGCGAGGCGGGACAGACGGCCATAGATCTGACGCCAGCTGCCGTAGGCCCTTACTGCGTCCCATGCGTCAATTTAAACGACCTTTCCGGGGAACCGAACATCAACATGGTGACGTGCGGAGGGCAGGCGACGATACCGATAGTTTACGCCGTTTCGCGCGTTGCCGGAGCGTCTTACGCCGAGATCGTCGCGTGCATATCGTCTAAGAGCGCGGGACCGGGCACCCGCGCAAACATGGACGAATTTACGGAGACTACGTCAAAGGCCATCGAGGTCGTGGGCGGCGCGGACAGCGGCAAGGCGATAATAGTGCTGAACCCTGCCGACCCGCCGCTCATGATGACAAACACGATCATCGTCCGAGTGAAGGACAAGAGCGTCCCGCCGGATACGATAACGGAGTCGGTCGGCCGCATGGTGGCCGGGGTGCGCCAGTATGTGCCGGGATATAAGCTGAGGGTGCCTCCGATGATTGACGGGGATAAGGTCACGGTAATCATAGAGGTGCAGGGTCAGGGAGATTTCCTGCCGCCGTACTCGGGCAATCTCGATATCATTAACGCCGCCGCTGTCGCCGCGGCAGAGAAACTGGCCGCCGATATGCTTGACGGGTCAGGGGGTGAGGCACTGTGAACGGGCGAAAAATTCACTTGGTCGACACGACGCTTCGCGACGGGAGCCACGCCGTAAGGCATAGCTTCACGGAAGACCAGGTGTCGGATATCGCCGGCGCGCTTGACGAGTGCGGCGTCTCCATCATCGAAATATCCCACGGGGACGGGCTCGGCGGGTCGAGCTACACCTACGGTTTTTCGAAGGTCGACGAACTGAGGCTCATCCGGGCCGCGTCGGAGCGGGTGAAGAACGCCCGCCTGGCGGTTCTCCTGCTTCCCGGGATCGGCACCATCGAAAGACTGGAGGAGGCGCGCGATTGCGGGGCAAACGCCGTCAGGGTAGCCACGCATATCACGGAAGCCGACGTGTCGGCCCAGCACATAGCGGCGGCTAAAAAGCTGGGCATGTTCGTCACCGGCTTTCTGATGCTGGCGCACATGTCCGAACCGGGCGCAATAGTCGAAGAAGCGTTAAAAATGGAGAGTTACGGCGCGGACTATATCAACTTGGCCGACTCTGCCGGTTATCTCCTGCCGGATGAGGTCAGCGCCAGGATAGAGGCTCTTGCCGGCAGACTCGAAATACCGGTCGGCTTTCACGCCCACAACAATCTATCGCTGGCGGTGGCCAATTCGCTTGCCGCGATCGAAAGCGGCGCGGCGTACATAGACGCTACACTGTGCGGGTTAGGCGCCGGCGCCGGCAACACGCAGATCGAGGTCTTAGCGGGCGTCCTTCGCCGCAAGGGCTGCGATACTGGGCTCGACTTTTACAAGCTGATGGACATAGCGAACAATATCATGCCGTCCATAATGCAGCGTCCCCAGATTATAGACACGGGCTCTCTCATGCTCGGCTACGCGGGAGTATA
>JAISXR010000140.1 GCA_031270375.1 Synergistaceae bacterium
AGTTTTTACAACGCGAAAAACGTATATCTCACTGGTTTCGTCGTGGAGGGGTTCTCCAGGGCGAACGGGCGCGAGACCTACACCTTGGAACTGGACGACCTCAAAGCCTACAAAAAAGCCGCAACCATGAAAGTGCTGGGAAGATCGGGGAGAATGGGCCGGACGCCGGATTACGGGACGGCGGAAGATGACGGCGAGGAGGACGACGAAGAATGAAAAGGAAAATACCGGCCGTAGCGATATCAATAGCCGTTTCGCTTACGGTCGGTTTTCTGTGCGGTTTTTTCTCCGGCTATACGTACGCGAGTAAAACCATCGTATGCGAGATACCCGCGGAATTTTTTCAGCCTCGTGACATCCCGGAAAGCGGCGTTTCGCAGGATCAAAACCTTGGGGTTCCGCCCCAAACACGGCAAGGGGATTAACCCCCTTATAGCTTTGACTTCGGCTCAGGAGCAGTTCACGCTTTTGGCAAGTCCGCCCTGCGATGTCTCCCGATACTTGCTGTTGATGTCCCTGCCCGTCTCGTACATGGTCTCTATTACCTTGTCCAGGGACACGCGCGGCGCTGTGGTTCTGAGCATGGCCATCCGGGCGGCGTTGATCGCCTTGACGGCCATTATGGCGTTCCGTTCTATGCACGGAACCTGAACGAGTCCCGCCACGGGGTCGCAGGTGAGGCCGAGATTGTGTTCCATTGCTATTTCAGCCGCGGCGCAGACCTGCGTCGGGCTTCCGCCCATGAGGTCGGCGAGCCCGGCCGCCGCCATCGAACAAGCGACACCCACTTCGCCCTGACACCCGACCTCAGCGCCGGATATCGACGCGTTGGTCTTGAAAAGAATCCCCACGGCACCGCTCGCCAGGAAAAATCTTCCCCATATTTCGGAGGAGAGCGGGCAGACGAATCTGTCATAATAAGCCAATACCGACGGCACCACTCCGCAGGCGCCGTTCGTCGGCGACGTGACGACCCTGCCTCCCGCGGCGTTTTCCTCGCTGACGGCGAAGGCGAACATATTTACCCAGTCGATTATCGTCATTGGGTCCTTTGATAAGTGGTCGGTTGCCTGAAGCCTCCGCCACAGTCCAACGGCACGGCGCGGTACACGGAGCGGTCCGGGTAGCAAGCCCTCCGTTTTTATTCCCCGTTCGATGCCCTCGCGCATCACGCCCCATATTTTGGCGAAACACGTCTCCAGTTCCTCGCGTTCCCGCCACGCCAGCTCGTTTCTCATCGTGAGACCAGATATCGACAGGGCTTCCTCATCGCACAGGCTTATCAATTCACTCGCTGTTTTGAACGGATAAGGGGGCGGTTTTTTGTCGTCGCCATCGGGTTCGTGGAAGTTTTCCGCGGTTTTGAAGAACCCTCCGCCAACGCTGTAATAGACCCCTGAAAATTCGCCGCCCTTGGCGTCCTGAGCCGTTATCTTCATCCCGTTCTCGTGGAGGGGGAGACATTCAGGAATAAACAGTATATCGCGCTCCTCGTCGAAATCGACCACGCCGGCGAGAGTGGGTAGTTTCCCCTCCGAACGAACTTTGGACATGAACGAGGGTATCGAGTCGATATCGACGGTTTCCGGTTCGAAGCCTGCCAGCCCGAGTATCGCGGCCTGGTCGGTCTTGTGTCCTCGCCCCGTCAGGGCGAGCGAACCGTGTAGTTCCACGGTGAGTCCGGCCAGGGAGGAACCGGCCGAGCGCACCGTCTCAATGAAATGACGCGCGATTTTCATGGGGCCTACCGTGTGGGAACTGGACGGCCCCACGCCGATTTTATAAATATCCAGAACGCTTATCATGATGATCCTCCCCGGGATTTGCCGTGACCGCGCGCTTATTTCTTTATGTACTTCTGGTAAATTGTATCTACGATGATCGATATCGCGTTATCCCCCGAGACGTTGCAGGCCGTTCCGAAGCTGTCCTGCGTGATATAGAGGGCTATGAGCAGCGACGCGATACTGCTGTCGGACGCTATGCCGACTATCGGCAGGAAGGGGAGGGCCGTCATTATCGAACCGCCCGGCGCGCCCGGAGACGCCATCATCGCGACGCCCAGCGTCAGAATGAAGGGCAGGATCAAGCCAATGTTGAGCGGCATCTTGTAGATGAGAAGGACGGCGGTAACGCAGCTCGTTATCGTTATCATCGAGCCCGCCATGTGGATATTCGCGCAGAGCGGTATCACAAAGTTGCGGATTTCTTTCGATACACCGTCGGCCTCGGCGCATTTCAGGTTTACCGGTATTGTGGCGGCGGATGATTGAGTGCCTATGGCCGAAAGATAACCCGGGATCTGATTTTTAGCTATGAAAAGCGGGCTCTTTTTGCTGATCGCGCCGCTGAGCACGAACTGGAACGCGAGGCATATCAAATGCATGATTATCACCGTCAGGAAAACCTTCCACAGTATCTGGAGGATGCTGAAGGTCTGTCCCGTGACGGTGAGGTCGATGAAAGTCCCGCAGATGTAAAGGGGCAGGAGAGGTATGATCACATTGTGCAGCACTGTGGTTATGATTATGGAGAATTCGCTGAACACGTTGTAGAGGGCGTCGTGAAGTTCTTTGCCTCTCATGGAGCTGATGCAAAGCCCCACGACGAACGCGGTCACAACGGCCGACATCACGTCCAGAAGCGGCGGAATCGGCAGCGAGAAAAATGCGGAAAGAGAGGCGTTCGACGCCGTTTTTGTTATGGCGTCGAGGAGTTCGGCGGTTATGAAGTGAGGAAACAGGTTGACTGCCACGATATAGGCGCAAGATCCGGCAATGAGCGTGGAACCATAGGCGATAGCGGCGGTGATGAGGAGCAGTTTTCCGGCCCCCTGCGTCAGGTCGGCTATGCCCATGGTGACGAACGACAGGATCATGAGCGGAATTATGAACTTCAGGAAAGAGCTGAAAAATGTGGAGAGCGTGACGATAAATCTGTTAAGCGGTTCCGGCGCGTAACTTCCGAGGATGATGCCCACGACGATACCTATTATCAACCGCGGGACCAGTCCCATTTTTTTCCGTTCGCTCATAAATAAAACCTCCCTTGAAATTTTTTAAAATACTTATTTGTGTCACTAATACAATACTATTACGCCTATGAATTCATTGCAATGCGTAAATACCTGAATATTTTTCCGGAATTTGAGAAGGTCTCGAAATTATGATATTAAATAAGTATTTATTTACTGGTCGATAAACTGGCCCTATTTTCCGTACGGCCTGTAGCTTTCTTTTTCAGCGTAGATATCAGACTGGGCAGCCGCCGGGTCAGATCAAATTGTCGATGCTTTTCAGGCGTAGTTCTTGTAGAGTCTGATCAGTTCGGACGCAGCTTCCGTGGCCGATAGGGCGCCGTTTGTCACGCGGTTTTCCAGCGACGGGCGTTCTTTCGCCACAGCATCGCAGTTGTAAAATTTTTGTTTTATGTAGTCCTCGACCATCGTGTAGACCCACGACAGCGTCTGCTGTTTGCGGCGTTCGGCAAATACGCCGGAGGCTTTGACGATGCTCATGAAATTTTCGACGACGCCCCACATTTCGTCAATACCTGTGCCGGCCGCGGCGGAGCATGTGTGGGCTTTCGTCTCCCAACCTTCGGTGGCCGGGCGCAGGAAGTGGAGTATCCTGTCGTATTCGGCCCGCGTGGCGGCGGCTTTCAGCGCGTTGCCGCCGTCGGCCTTGTTTATCAATATGGCGTCAGCCAGCTCCATGACGCCTTTTTTAATCCCTTGCAGCTCGTCGCCCGCCCCCGTTATGACCATCAGCAGGAAAAAATCGACCATTGAGCGCACCGCGGCCTCGCTCTGGCCGACCCCGACCGTTTCGACCAGGATCACGTCGTAACCCGCCGCCTCGCAGAGAAGCATGGTCTCCCTGCTCTTTCTCGTGACGCCGCCCAGAGTACCGCCCGACGGAGAGGGCCTGATGAACGCGTTCCGGTGGCGCGACAGGTGTTCCATCCTGGTCTTGTCGCCCAGGATGCTGCCTTTGGTCACGCTGCTGCTCGGATCGACGGCGAGGACGGCCACCTTGCGCCCCTGTTCGCAGAGGCGGTATCCGAGAACGTCGATGAACGTGCTCTTGCCGGCGCCGGGGACGCCCGTGATGCCCACCCTCGTCGATTTTCCGGCGTGGGGGAGAAGTTCCTTCACC
>JAISXR010000217.1 GCA_031270375.1 Synergistaceae bacterium
TTCAGTGCCCGCAGTTTGAGCCTGGCAGCCTCGTAAAAGGGGTCGTTTTCATCCAGGGTTTGAGAAAGCCGCTCGAAAGAATCGCCGTCCACCAGCGCCGCAGCTCGTTTGGCAATGGGAATTCCCAAGGTGTTGCACAGTATGTCCGTCACCTTGTTAACTTGCTGGAACGAAGTATACACTACGACTGTGAAGATAGACGTCACGAACAAGGTGAAAAACAGAAAAAATTGTACTTTCAACCGATTTGCTTTCCAAATGCTCCACATAATCCGCTCACCAAGAAACCAGATAAGTACATGTCTCCGCGCCGTTCTTCCGGCAGGGCTTTGAATCGTCATGGATAACCATAACCTTCGTGTCATATTTGTGCGCCATCGCGGAGATAATTCCCATATCGAACGCACAGGGGTAAGGGTTGTGGGATACACTGAGGATGAAATTTTTTCTCGGCGCCTGTTCATAACCGTAATGGCCTATTCCTTCATACATGATTTCGGCTGCCGCGTCATACAGGCAGCCTTTGCCATTTTTCCTGTGGTTGATGTGGTAAGCTATGTCAATCGCCCGTATGGCGCTGTATATATCTGTGATACCGTACGGAAATCGCGCGTTGGCTGGAATGGCGCGGCCGATTGTGTAGAGTACGCCGTCCCCCACTTCAGCGGCGATTGTCGAAAAAGCGTCGAGCCATGCCTGCTGAGGATACCAGCCGTTCACGTCGAAAAGCCATTTGCCGCCTTTCATCGCTCCTATCCCCACATTGCTCATATACTGTTCCCCCAGGGATTTGAATTTTCCCATCCCGTCCACAAATGCGTATACAGTCTGTCCGTTTACCTCGATTCCTTCCTCGAAAGCTTTGAATTGCATGGTCTTCCTCCTTGTAGGCGTTTTAGGGCAGTTGGGGCAGTTGCAAATTACGCCCGACGCTTCTTTGATTCCGATAATTGTATGGCCGCGCGGGCAAGCGACTCTTGGCCGGTTATTCAGAGAGTTTTTCCGCTATGACCGAGGCTTCCTTAAACTCCCCGACCAGAACGAGGTCGGAAATCCTCGACAGGGAATCTTTGGTCGCTTCATCGAGCGGCCCTCCGCTCAGATCGGCCAGAATTTTGTCCGCGTCTCCGACGTTCTCGGAGGCAAGGGCGTCTTTCAGCAGAGCCAGCGATTCTCCCAGGCCTTGGCGTTTCTCATCGTGCGAAATTACCGCCTTCCCCGAAAGAACAGCTTTGATTCGCTCCGTCGCTGCGGCAAGGTTTTCGAGAAATACGCCGAGATTAGCGCGAATAAATTCCATATCGTCATTCCTTCCCGCTTCCTCCAGTTCCGCCGCCATGCGCGATATTTCCTCCGCTCCAATGCTCGCCGACGCGCTTTTAAGCGCGTGAACTTGTGTGACAAAGGCTGTGAGTTCCGATTTGTCGGGAATTTTTCGTAAGATAGCGATCCGTTTCTCGGCATCACGGCAGTAAAGCTCCAGCACGCCGAAATAACGCTCAACGGTTCCGCCGGTCATGGCAAGTCCGCGTGAGGCGTCGATGCCTTCGATTTCAAATCCGATCTCAGTCTGAGAGCCGCTGCCACGCTCCGGGCGCTTGTTCGCTGTTCTCTTTTCCATCGGAACCCACCGCTCGATTATTTCGGAGAGTTTCGATACCTCTATGGGCTTGGACAAAAAATCGTTAAAGCCGTTTTGTAAAAACATTTCGCGCATACCGGAGATGGCGTTGGCGGTGAGTGCGATTATCGGGACGGTCTTGAAATATTCGCCCCCCATCGCACGGATCGCCGATGTCGTTTCTATCCCGTCCATCTCCGGCATCATGTGATCCATGAAGATCAAGTCATAAAACCCTTCTCCGGCCATGCGAACCGCTTCCGCTCCGCCGCCGCAGAGCTGAACCTTCATCTCGTAAGGGGCGAGCAGGCCCTCCACAACCTCCAGGTTTGTCTCAATATCGTCAACGATCAAAACGCGCGCTTCCGGAGCGGTGAAGCTGATTCCGGCGTCCCGCGTTTCATAAAGGCCATAAATACGCTCGTCCATTTTCCCAAGCGGTTTTCCGTCTTTGACTTTTTGCAGAAGGGTCGCCGTAAACACGCTGCCTTCGCCAAAAACACTCGAAACCGAGACATCCCCGCCCATCGCCAGACAGAGCTTTTTAGTTATCGCAAGCCCAAGTCCCGTCCCCTCGATGTTCTTGTCCATATCTCTGTCGAACCGTATGAATTCGCCGAACAGTTTCCCCAAATTTTCCTCCTTGATGCCTATCCCGGTATCCGCGACCTCGAACGTCATCATTATTTCGCCGTTCGCACGCTTCTCGCCGCGCACCCTGAATGAGATATCGCCTTCAAACGTGTATTTCACGGCGTTGGACAGCATATTCAGAAGAATTTGGCGGACGCGGACTTCATCGCCTTCCAGTTTACACGGCAGGGAATTGTCTATGTTCGTTATGAATTTGACGTTCTTCTCCGAGAGACGCGTACGGACGATGTTGACCACGTCGTTCAGCAGCGAACGCAGCCAGTATTCGCCGGGAATGATCTCCATCTTGCCGGATTCTATCTTTGAAAAATCCAGGATGTCGTTGATGATCGAGAGCAGGTTGGCCCCGGCGCGCCTCACATGTTCGGCGTTTTCGCGCACAGACCGCGACGTGTCCTCGCGCAGTATCAGCTCGGACATGCCGATGATGGCGTTCATCGGCGTGCGTATCTCGTGGGATACCTGTGCCAGAAAATCGCTTTTGGCGCGCGAGGCCGATTCCGCTCTCTCATTGGCCACCAGCAGCAAACGGTTTTGTTCCATAAGTGCGTTGTCGGAGCGGGAGACAAAAATATTGATCACGATGAAAATAATTAGGATGAGACACAGCATCCCAAAGAAAACGCCGTTCATGGCCGCGTTTAGGGCCAGCAGCCCCGGCAGCGGGTAGATGACCGCCAAATGCCAGTCCATTTCGGGTGTAGCGCTCACCAGGTACATATTGCCGCCGAAAATGAACGTCCGGCTGTCCGAATCGGGAAGCTCACCGGCGACCCTGATTATTTCAGCCCCCGCGCTTCCCAGATGATCCGGGAGGAGGACTTTATTGAAGACCAGATCGTAATCCATCGCCGAGGTGATTTCGTTGAAAGCATTGAACAGATACGGCGTAATATTCGCGTCGAACTCTTTGTAAGCGGAAGCGACAAAATCTGAAAAAGCAGTGAGGTCGATAGCGGTACCCAACATGCCGAGGGGTTTGCCCCGGTTGTTTCCCGAACTGTCGAACACTGGAATGTTGACCCAGAGGTTGATTTGCCCCAGGTCCGGGTTGTAGTTGATGTTGAAATTGTATATGTCGGTTTCATAGAGCGTCATGTTGTACCAATACGATTCA
>JAISXR010000254.1 GCA_031270375.1 Synergistaceae bacterium
TTCAACCAGAACGTGACGTACCGCACGGGAAACAACACGTATGACATAGACTTTTTCGGCGTCATGGACAACCTGATAAACACGGTGGAGGGCGGCAACGTAGACGGACTGAGCGACACGATACTCTCTCAGCTCGACGATTGGTTATCTACGCTGCTGAAGTGCAGGGCTCAGGAAGGGGCGCTCACCAATCGGTACGACACGGCGGTGTACCGCATGACCTCGAACAACACGAACTACACCGACCTCTACACCCAGACGGTCGGGATAGATCTCGCGGAAGCGTTCACCAATTTTGAAATGTCGTCGAGCGTCTATCAGGCGACCCTCGCCGCCATAGCGCGGCTGCTTCAGCCGAGCCTGCTCAATTTTCTGTCGTAAATAAACAAGGTTATAAATATTCAAGGAGGAATATAAATGATCAAGCTGACATCCACACGATTCGGGGAGTTGGAGATAGACGACGGGGACGTGATTCAGTTTCCGCTCGGGATCCCCGGTTTCGAGGATAAGCGCCGGTGGATACTGATCGGCGACGAAGATAACGCGATCATGTGGATGCACAGCACCGACGACGAAGCGCTCGCCCTGCCGGTCGCCACGCCCGACGCGGTGAAAAGCGATTACAACGCCCAGATACCGCGCGAATCCCTGGAGCCGATAGGCAACGTCAGGGAGGGCGACGTGGCGATCCTGATAGTGGTGACCATTCCGCCCGACCGCCCGTGGGACATGACGGCAAACCTCAAGGCGCCGATAGTGGTGAACAAAGCCGGGCGTTTAGCCATGCAGACCATAGCGCTGAACGACGACTACGATTTCAGGTATCCGGTGCTCGAGGACAGCACGAGGGATTCGATGCGCGAACAGGCGATGGCTTCGGAAAGCGCCGGCGGTTAGTCATGCTTGTGCTGAGCAGAAAGCCCGGCGAGGCTCTCCGTGTCGGAGAGGACGTCGAGATAACGGTCGTCGAGGTGAAGGGCGAAATGGTTCGACTGGGCATCCAGGCACCGCGCGATGTCCAAGTCTGGCGCAAGGAGTTGTGGGAAGCGATAGTGGCGGAAAATATCAAGGCAGCCGAGGAAGCCGCCGCCGCGACTTCGGCGAAACCGGTTCCGGTAATACCGGTTCCGGCGATGCCGGTCAGAGCGGCGAAAGCCGGCGTATCCGACCTGCTGGCGAAAAAAAAGAAGAAATGAGGTTCATCAATGCCCAAGGAACTTCACAGCGCCCCTGACAGCTTGTCGGTATGGCGGAGCAACATCAGGGAGTTAAAGTCCCGTCAGCCCCAATTGGCGGCGGTGCTTGAAACCTATGTCGGGCAGTGCGGACATGCTTTCGAGCATTACGAGAACGCTACTCCGGTCGGAAAATGGGTGGAGGGCCTCGCCGACGAACCGTTTTTCGAGCGGAACGGCGAGCCCAAGTTCAACTGGAGCCGAAAAAAACGCGAGGACAGGAACAAACCGGTATTCATCCTCTACGGCGTGGGAACCCCCCCCTATCTCTTCAAGGCCGTACGCGCCCTGCCGGAGGCGGCGCTCGCCATGATAGTGGTCGAACCCAACATCGGCCTGCTGGCATATACGCTGCATATGACCCATGTTTACGAGGCTGCCCCCGAAAAATGCCGCCTCGTCTTTCTGATCGAAGGTTCGTCCGTCGGAAATACCGAAAAAGAAAGACGGGATTCCGCTTTCCTCAGCACGCAGATTTTGCGCGAGGAGTGTCTGGGCGCGTCGCTCCGACCCATAGGGCTTTTCGCGGCCGCGCTGTCTGTACTGTCGGCGCACGACGGCGAGCTGGAAGTGTGGAAGGGCAAATTTTCACGGATGGGCGAGGGCATCAGAGAATGGATCTCGGTGATGCTGGCTTATCTCGGCAACTCGGCGGAGGACACGCTGCTAGGTTTCCGCCAGATAGCCCTGATGTCGCCCCATATCAGTTTCGGGCCGCGACTGGAGCCGCTGTTCAAGAAATTCGCCGGACGCCCGGCGGTGTGTGTGGCGGCTGGCCCTTCTCTCGACAAGAACTTCACGCTGCTCAAGGATATTCAGGACAAGTGCCTCATCATCGCCTCGGACGCCGTGCTGGGTAAACTGCTCCGAAACGGCATAAAACCGCATATAGTCACATCGCTGGAGCGTATCATAGCCACGTACAGGGTGTTCTTCTCGGGCGTCGTCGAGGAATTTCGAGACGAGTGCCGCGATATACTGCTGGTGGCCCAAAGCCTCTGCGTGCCCTGGACTTCGGGACGGTGGCCGGGGCCCTGCTGCCTGGTCTACAAGGAAGAAGTGGTCCTGGACGCGTGGTTTGCCGGAGGCGTTCTGGGCGGCCCCGGACTCACCTCCGGAATATCGGTCGCCCATATGAATTATTCATTGGCTCACTACATGGGAGCTTCGTCGATAGCGATCATCGGTCAGGACTTGGCTTTCGGAGAGGACGGCTCATCGCACGCCGGAAATATCGGAGGATCCAGCAAAGCGGACAGAAGCCGCGACATGGAAATCCCCGGCGCCCTCGGCGGAATGGTCAAGACGAAAAAGGCATGGGTATCGTTTTTGCGTTTTTTGGAGACGCTCGTTTTCAGCTCTGACATTCCCACATCCGACTGCACGGAGGGCGGGGCGCTCATAGCGGGGACTACGATAGAACCGTTCGCGGATTTCATAAATGATAATATACTCAGACAAACGCCGCTCGAAACCACTCCGGCGGAGGTCATAAGGACGAGGGCGGGCGAGACGAAATTCGCCGAGATAAAGGATCGCGTCCTGGCGAGCCTTCAAAAACAACATGCCAGCCTGGACGTAATTTCCAACGGTCTCGACGAGGTCGAGCGACTGATGAAGAGCACGGCGGCCCCCGGCCTGGATCAGGCGAGGCGTATAGAATACGCCGCCAGAACCGGCGCTAAAATAGACAACCTCCACGCGTCGAGCCCCGTCTTCGACTTCATCGGCCAGAGTTACACAAGGCTCGCGACGATGGAACTTGCGCTGACGCGTTCGCTCGACGATGTGGAGACGGTCGAGCGATGGTATCTGATGCATAAGGAAGTGGTCGACTCCCACCGGGCGGCGGTGTCCTTCGTTCGCAGGTGGATATCGTACGCGGAACGCGCGATCGCCCATTGGGGCGACGGGTGTCTCGAATTCGGGCCTTTGGAGCCCGATGAGGCGTGGAAGAGGGCGGTGAGGCTGTTCGCCGAATTAGAAGATGCCGAGGGAGACAGCGCGGCCGAGATACGTCTCGAGATAGACAACGTGATGATGCGATGCGATCCGATTCGTCTCAAATGGCCGGGGTATATGCTTTGGGCATATGCCGCGCTGCTTTTGAAAAACGAGGGCCGCTCGGCGCTCGCCACGACTTTCATGGACGCGGCCGCCGCCGATTTCGACGGCAAAGAGATGCCGGTCGACGATATGGTCGCTTTCTTTAAGGATTACGCCAGAGTACTCATGGGACACGACCTCACTCATCAGCCCAACCCGTTCAAGGCGGAACAGATGCTGTCGAACGCCGTGGAAATGGGCGGCGGCGCCGACGACGAGATGCGTGAGATATTGTCTGAGCTTCTCGACACGGAAGTTTCGTATCAGTCCATCATAGACGACGCCGCCAGGCTCAAAAAAGAAGAGAGAACCGCGGCATGGTTCGAGGACCGCGCCGCGGCACAGAGACAACTGTTCGACGGCGATCTCAAGCGCGCGCTAATGTCCGTCTGGCATGCGATCGACAAACACTGGCGTGCCGTTCCGGGCTGGGCCGCCAGCCACCTCGACTGGCTGGTGAAGACGATGGACAAATGTCTGGACACCAACGACCGCCTGCTGATCGAAACCATAGGGAAAATAGCCGACGGCATAGCTTCGAGGACCGACCTGATAAGCGGAGTGCCCATCAAATATCCGAGGCGTATCGTGGACTTGCTGCTGAAACACGGCCTCAAGGCCAGTGTGACTCCCGCCGATCCCGAGGAAAAGCCCGCCGAGGTCGGTGCCGGAGCGTGACGCCAGGGATATCACGGCCGAAAGCCATCGTCCCTCCGGCCACATACCCGAGGCCCTTTGGCGTTATGACGGATATGGCCGCGGCCCCGAACATCAGCATTACGGGGGTGTAAACCGCCACAATGCGGGGCGAACCCGCCGCGAAGATTGTTCCTTTGGATTATGTACTCGAAGAAGTGAACGCGGATGAAGAATTGCTTGCCTTTGGCATATGGAAAGACAGGGAGGATATGAAAGACCCTTCGGCTTTT
>JAISXR010000269.1 GCA_031270375.1 Synergistaceae bacterium
TGCCTGTTCCAATTTAACAAACAGCTGAATGTCGATTCACCGCAGGAAATGCTCGCGGCAATATCCACATATTCTGACATCCCGCTTGACGAAAGGCCATTGAAACTCGAATATTTTGTCAATATGGATTATCACTTCGAGCATTTCATACTTGACTTGGAAGGCGGTTACGGCTGGGCTGTTTTGTCTGTACGGTTTATTCTTTCGGTTGTCTTCTTTTCGCCGCTGATAATTTTCCTCGCTGTATTCTGGCGAAAATGTGTTCGTTCGGAGCAGTCGAAACTCGGAAAGTGGGTTTATAGGCTTGCGGCTTTGTCGCCGCTTGCCGCGCTTCCCGCATTCGTTCTTACGGTTGACTACGGCAGGTGGATATGCGCGATTTTCTTTATGCAGTTTACGATGCTGCTTTATTCGCTATACATTCAAGACAATAACGCGAAAGCTGTGCTTGCTGAAATATATGAATTTGTCGTTCCGAAACGTGTTGCGGCATATTTCGTTGTATTGCTGTACTTTATGTCAATTGGTCAAATTTATGCAGTCGCGATTCTGAGAGACATAAGCATTATCGGCAAAATTGGGAAGAAAGTATTGGAGATACTGTTTTAGTGTTACACAAACAAAAGCCTTGCGCAATATGACAAAGAGCATCCTTTTTCTCCGTAAGCCGCCTGCTTTATTTCTGTCTATCCATGAAACTTCCCCGTCTCCAGGAACGAGGCGACGGCTTCCGCGGTATCGAGACGCCAATGGAGCCATTCGTGAGCGCATGGAATCAGCATCTCGTCGCTTGCGGCTATCCGCCGGACGGACTCTACCGCGACAAGACCATCGTGTTCTCCGGGCAGCAGGATGTTTCTCACGGGGTCCGGGCGCGTCCCTGCGATGATGCCGATATCTGGCGGAGGAACATTGAGGGGAGGAGCGATGTCGGGCCCCGGTTCCGCCAGGTCAGGCAGACTTTCGAAAACCTCTTGGGAAAAAGGAAGCTCCAGCAACCAGTTGGCGTAACGGGAGCCTCCGTTGGGCGTTCCGATCAGAACGACTTTTCCCAGCCCTTCGACAGCCTGCCGTGATAAATAGTCGCGGATGACAAGCCCTCCCATACTATGTCCCACGAAATGGGCAACGCTCCCCTTGGGAATGCGTGTTTCGAGCGTCCGAGCCAGTGCTTCGCCGCACGCGCGAATACCCCGAAAGACCGTCGGCAAAGTGGGAGTGATAGCACGATATCCCCGCTGTTCCAACTCGCGGGCAAGGTAACGCATATTGCGCCCTCGCCGCAAAAAACCATGAACCAGTACCACGTAACGAGTCATGATCGAAATAGTCGCAGTTTTTTCAACAGTTGCCGCAACGCGGGCTTTCAGATTGTACTGGGATTTGCTCCTTGCAGCCTTTCTGCCCTTGCGCCGCAATCACGGTAATTTTCACAGCCCCGCGCATATCGGGATTGACGGCATGGAACCATACACAATATCCAACATAACGGATTTCACTCCTTTTCGTTTGTTCATTCTACCCCCTCATCGGAGCCACATATCGATGCCTTTTCCAAAAGCCCCGGCGGCGATTCTTCTATGATTGATTATAGTTCTTCTTTCTTGGTTTATAATAGCTATTATACGTCCCGTGTGCATGGCGCTCAATCTTCTTCGCTCGCGATCCTGTCGATGCGGAAGCGCGGACGCGAAAGCCTCGCCGCGTCCGGCGCAAAGTATCGTAATAAATTAAATTGCTTGAAAGGGGTTGAAAAATGAGTACGAATTTAATGTGATATTTGAATTCAGTCTGGAAGTATTTTGCGGTGTGCACTCATTTCAGGAGGTGTTATTGAATGCGTAAGATAGTAATTGCTACTCTGTTTGTGTTTTTAGGTTTTGTAAATTGCGCTCAAGCCGCGGAAACCATCAAAATAGGAGTTTACAACTGTCTGACGGGCTCGAATGCTTATGGCGGTCAGCTTGAGCTTGAAGGCACGCAACTGGCGCTTGAGGAATTCCCCGAAGTGCTGGGGAAGAAAATCGAAATCATCGTTGTGGACAACAAGTCCGACAAGGTAGAATCGGCCAATGCCGTCACCCGCCTTATCGAGAAAGATAAAGTCAGAGCCATCATCGGCACCTACGGCTCTTCCCTTGCCATGGCAGGCGGAGAAGTCGCCGAAGCCGCGAAGATTCCCGTCATGGGAACCTCCTGCACCAATCCTCTGGTCACGATGAACAAGAGATACTATTTTCGGGCCTGCTTCATCGATCCCTTTCAAGGGGCTGGCGGAGCGACCTACGCGGTCAAAAACCTTGGGTTGAAAAAGGCGGCTCTTCTTGTGGACATCGCCAATGACTACAGCGTCGGCCTCAGCAGCTTCTTCAAGCAGGCATTTGTGAAAATGGGCGGCGAGATTGTTTCCGAGATGAGGTACAACTCAGGCGACCAGGATTTCACCGCGCAGCTCACCGAGATCATTTCCAAAAAGCCCGACATCGTATTCCTTCCCGCCTATTTTTCCGAGGGCGCCATCATCCTGAAGCAGGCCAAAGAACTGGGCGCGACCTGCCGCTTCATGGGCGGAGACGCCATGGACAACCCGGAGATCGTGACTCTGGGCGGCGAGGCCGTCGAGGGTTTCTTGCACACGACCTTCGCCTACGATCCTTCCATGGCGAACATGAACGCCATGGCTCAGAAATTTACCGAGAGCTGGAAGGCGGCGCATCCCGACAAAGACCCCAACGTCAACGCCGCACTGGGCTATGATTCCTACATTCTGCTCCTCGACGCGATCAAACGCGCTGGAAGCGACGACCCTGAGAAGATTCGCGACGCGCTGGAACAAACGAAGGATGTTCTCACCGTTACCGGGCTGACCACCATGAACGCCACTCACGACGCCGAAAAGGAACTCGGCATCGTCGAGATTCTGAACGGGAAGAAACAGTTTATCGGAATCGTTACCCCGGAAGCGTAACCGAACCGTCAAGTACACGTTTGCCCCGGCAGAGGCGCCAGCCCCTGTCGAGGCAAGCGAAATTCGATAGGAGCTGGAGACAATATGTTGAAATATACCCGTGCCAGTGATCCGGAAGTTTATGCCATTGTAAGAGAAGAATTCGAGCGGCAAAAGCGCAATATAGAAATGATTGCTTCCGAAAGCATCGTTCCGGCAGAAATTCTGGAACTCAACGGAAGCGTTTTCACCAACAAAACTCTCGAAGGATATCCTGGCGCCCGTTTTCACGCTGGCGGGGATGTTGCGGATAAACTTGAAATTCTTGCCAATGAGCGTACTTGTGCACTTTTCAGAGCAGAACACGCCAATCATCAAGTTTATTCCGGTTCGACAGCTAATTATGGAGTCTATTCTGCCATTCTCTCTCCAGGCGACACAATATTGAGTATGCGCCTCGACCAAGGCGGCCACCTCACTCACGGTAGTTCCGCAAATTTCCTTTCGAAAGTTTACCACGTAGAATCTTATGGAATTGCGCATGACACCGAACTCATTGATTATGATTTTCTTGAAGCGAAAGCACGCGAAATAAGCCCAAAACTCATTATCGCGGGCGCAAGCTCTTATTCCCGCATTATCGACTATGAACGCATTTCCAAGATAGCGCAAGAAGTCGAGGCCTATTTTCTCGTCGATATGGCGCACATTACCGGGTTGGTAGCGTCAGGGCTCTTGCCCAGTCCGGTACCCTTTGCGGATTTTGTTACTTCGAGTACAACAAAAACGACATGCGGGCCTCGCAGTGGATTTATTTTATGTAAGAAGCAGTTCGCCAAACAACTCGATAAAGGCGTATTTCCTGGAGTGATAGGAAGCGTTCACCTCAATACGTTGGCCTCAAAATGCTGGATTATGAAATATATGGCAAGTGAACCATTCAAAAAATTGATGCGCCGAGTCCTGGATAATTCAAAAATTCTTGCCGAGGAAATGACAAAATACGGCTTTCGTGTAGTGAGCGGCGGAACCGACAATCATTTAATCGTTGTAGATTTGAGACCTCGTAATATCACGGGGAAAATGTTTCAAAACGCATTGAATAAAGCGGGTATCACTGTCAATAAAAACCAAATTCCTTTCGATCCGGCCTCGCCTTTTATAACAAGCGGAGCGCGTTTAGGAACTACATCTATTTCACAGCGCGGGCTTAAAGAAAGCGAAGTTCGTGAAATCGTCGCTATTATAGACCAAGTGACTTCCGCGCCGGAAGACGAGCAAAATTTGGCGGAGTGCCGGAACAAAGGAGAAAAACTCATGGCTGATTTCCCCCTTTATCCCAAAGAGATCCTTGAGGAGTTTTTTGAGATGTAAGTTACACGAGCATTTTATTACATCATTTTCGCAGGTAAAAACCGTGATGAAAGCTCTCCGGTTAAAGCCGGAGAGCTTTCACCCATGATTTATATTCATTCCTTCGCGGCTCGCTGTTCCTCCACAATCTCATCAAGTTCGTCAAGCACCGCTTCGTCGCCCATGAGATGAAACGGTTCGTAGCCGATTTCGAGAAAATGCAGGAGCCGATACTTTTTATCCAATTCCACAAACTGCAGCGGCGTGAGATTATGCCGCCGCATAAACTGCAAAGCAATCCCCGCTTGCAGGTACGCCACGTTATTAAAAGCCCGCATTTCCATTGTCTATACCTCCCATCCAACTATATCTCCATCCAACTATCCCAGTCGCCGTTAAGTTCCGAGTTCAGCATATCTTCCACATACGACGCGGTTTCGAGGTAAAGATATGACTTCGGATTTATCAGTAACTCGAACGTCTTGGTCGTCATAAAAAATTGCAGGGCTTCCGTCACCGATATGCGGCGCGATTCGGCATAGCTGTCGGCGAGCTGAGCCGTTAAAGATTCAATGGCAATGTCAATCATTCCCGCATTGGCAGCCGTCATCGGATTATCCTCCTGCCTTTGAATTGAAGCAGGTCGGCGGCGCGCTGAGAGCCGAAGAAAATTTGTGGCGGCAGGTTACTCGGCTCGACAAGCGCGATTAGCGCGTCAATCGCTTTTTCGGTCAGTACTTGACCACTCGCTGCCGCAACAACGGCCTGAATCGACACGCGAGTATTGTCGTTAGCGGTCGCGCCGATTACGACATCGAAGTCGTGCTGCGGCGTTCTGCTCATACGATTGAGAACGACGAATTGCATCCATTCTCTGTCCGGCTCGGCGAACTCTTTCACGTTGAGCGTATCCATTTCCCGCAGGTCAAATTCGTAAACATACAATAACGGCGTGACGCTCGCTTTTTTTCCGCGAAGCGCATAACGCTCTTGTGCGATTTGCTTATTGCGGAGGGCAAGCCGCTCCGCGTGACGGATATCACGCGAGGTGTAGAAGCCGCGCCCGAAGTCTTTGTTGAATCTGCCGCGCGTCACGTCAATCTTGTCGAAGTCGTGGATCGAGCCGTGATACAGAGTGATGATGTTGTCCGCCATAGCGAACAGATTCCTCCTCATATAAAGGAATAAAGATAATCCGTAATTCCCGAAAAAGTTTCGCCGGGCTCTGGTAGAGGCTCGGTTTTGGCGGCTGAAGACATGTCACCCCCCCATTTTCCGATACATCCCGCGTACATGGCGCTCAGTCTTTTTCGCGCGCGATCCTGTCGATGCGGGAGCGCAGGCGCGAAAGCGTCGCCGCGTCCGGCGCGAGGTCCCTGTAATAGAAATCCTCGAATTCATGGACGAACGGCAGCGCGAGGGTACGCAGGCGAGCGTTGTCCACGCGCTCCACGAATTCCTCCAGCCCCTCGCCCTCGCGGCGGCGATACCCGCGACGCCGCAGGATCGACAGGAATTTCTTCAGAAGTGCCGTCTCCGGGCGGTGGTTTTTTACACGGCGCGCCAGACGCGAAACGGCGAAACAGAGGGCCGCGGCGAGCGCCGAAGCGCCCAGAAACGCCGCCGGAAGCGACAGCGCGGAGCCGAGACGGCGGAAACCGTCCCACGAGGGCGTCAACGACGCGCGCGGGTTGCGGAGGGTTTCCCACAGATTCGCCGCCATCTCGGCCTGAAGCTCCCAGTTGTAGTTCACCACCAACCTCGACCATTGATAGTCCAGCAGGTCCAGATAAAAAAGCCACGCGCTGTAGGCGGCCGACGCGCTCACGGCACCCGCGGCTGCCGCCGGCGTGGGGTCGTGACGCACCCACATCTTCGTCTTGTCGTCCCACGCCTCGACCCAGACGTGGGCGTGCTGTTCCTGCACGATGTAATACTCTCCGGCGGGGTTGTACACTCCGCCCCTGTAGCCGGTGACGAGGCGCGCGGGAATCCCGGCCATGCGCAGCATGACACCCATCGCGGAGGCGAAATACTCGCAGTTTCCCCTTTTTTCGACGAAAATGAATCGCTCCAAAGCGTTCCACGAGCGGGGCAGCCCCGACAGCGAATATGAGAAACCGGCGGCGAGAAATCGTGTCACCGCGGCGATTTTTTCTTCGGGCTCCAGTCCTTGTGTGATCTCCTCCACCAGCGTTCTCAGGCGAGGGATGAAAGCATCGGGCAGGCTCAGGTAACGCCTTCTTTCGACATCGCGCAGCGGGACCGATTTGGCGTTCGGAGAAAGCGTCGATACGGCCTCATAGCGTAGCCGCCGGCCGAAGTCGCGGCGATTCAGGGGGAAGTAGCGAAAAATGCCGTCGCCGTCCGAGATAAAATCGACGCCCGATACGGAAATGGGCCGGTCCAGCGCGAAAAGGTAGCCGCGGTTGCCCGACTCCAGAGAGATATCCTGCCTGACGAGCATATCGCCGCCCTCTTCGGAAGAAAAATTGCTCCCGCGAAAGACGTTGCGCGAGGCAATCCATACGCTTCCCTGGAAGACATCCAGCACCGCCCCCCGCCAGTAGAGCATTTGGGGTGGAACGGGCGGCATCGCCGCGCGAAAAGCCAGCCGGTCGTCCGTCTGAATGGCGTCCGCGTCGCCAAGCCTCACCTGGTCGGAAAATCCCGTGCTGTATGTCCCGTATTGGCCGCGAGTGGACCAGAGAGGCGCGGCCGCTCGCGGCAGGACGAAGAAGAGCAGAAGGCAGATAGGCAACATCAGACCGAACAGGGCTGCCGCGCGCCCGATGACCTGACGCAGCTCGCGAAAGCTCAGACGGGCTCCGGGATCCCTGTCGAGCCAGGTGGAAAGGAGCAGGGTCAGAGTCAAAATCCACGCCATCCCAAAGCAATAGACGATGAACGCCTTTTCCATGGAGAGCATCGAGTAGCCGAGAAGCGCGATGAGCCCGAGCAGGGCGATCTGGATATAGTCGCGGGACCGTTTGTCCTCCAGCATCTTGACGGCGACCATCAGGAGCAGGGCTTCCATGAGGGCTTCGATAATGTAGTTGAAGCGCAGCCTGGAAAAAATGGCCAGAAGCGCCGCCACGGCAGCGAGATTGACCCAGAACCGGGGCGGGTGCGGCCAGCCCCGCCACTCGATGAAGAATGCGGTGAGCAGAAGAGCCATGAACCCCCACGCGTAAGGCGCGCCGATCAGTTCCAGCCCCATGAAAAAGATGAGAAGCGCCGCCGCCGCGACGGTGACGTTCAGAACCGCCCTCAGAGGAATCCGCAAGCCCTCCTTTCGAAGGCCTTCTTCTGATGACCGCCGTCAAGATGTTGGAGGAAAAACACTCCCGCGACTATATCCAGATCGCTCTGCTTGGGCTCGTCGCGCTTCTCGGC
>JAISXR010000299.1 GCA_031270375.1 Synergistaceae bacterium
ACACTGTGCTCTGGTGTTCCATAAACACCACAAGCCTGTCCTCCATGAGAAAAGCGACATCATTGCGCCTCCCCCAAAATAGAACATCATCCAGTGTGATGATTTTCAGCACCGCGTCGGACGTGTAATTTTTGCCCGAGACAGCGTTATATATCTCGATCAGCCGCTCCTTTTCTTCGCACAGGGCGATGAAAAGGTTATCTTTGTATTCTCTGTTCGCATTGTTCTTCGTCATCAAGACACCTCCGAAATATTGCGTCCATCTCGGCTTAGTGTACAGTAAAAAGCGCCGCTCTGCAATACTGCGGAGGTTTATAACAAGCCCAAATCCGCAGGATCAAAACATCGGGGCGCCCCAAGGTTTTGGCCGCGGTTTGGCGGGCTCAAAAAATTTTACACAATTTTTACACGCAGCACCGTTTAGTTTATACGCGCCTTCCATATCATTGTCTCGCGAACCAAAATTTCAGCGAGAAGGAAGGTATGAAACATGAAACAGGTTCAAAAGGCAATGTGCGTGATATTTTCTCTGGTGATGGTTTTGTCAATGCTGGCGGGATGCGGCTATGCCGGCGCCGCTTTCGACGAGGGCCGGGAAATTGGCGTCGTGTCGAGGGAGGACGGATCGGGGACGCGAGGGGCGTTTATCGAGCTGTTCGGCATCGAGGCCAAAAACGATGACGGAACCCGAAAGGATATGACCACGAAAGAAGCGGTCATCGCCAATCAGACCAACGTCATGATAACCAATATCGCGGGCAATAAGTACGGCATCGGCTATATCTCCCTCGGTTCCCTCAACCGGACGGTGAAAGCGCTGGATATCGGCGGCGCCAAAGCCACGGCGGAGAACGTAAAAAACGGCGCTTACCCCATCGCCAGGCCCTTTAACATAGCCACCAAGGGTGAACCCCAGGGACTGACGAAGGACTTCATCGATTTTATCCTCTCCGGCGAAGGGCAGGCAGTCGTCTCTCAGGGCTACATCGCCGTCGATGAGAACGCCCCGGCCTATGCCGGCGGCAAACCGGCCGGTAAGATCGTGGTGAGCGGCTCCTCCTCGGTGACGCCGATCATGGAGCGGCTGAAGGAAGCCTACATCGCCGTCAATCCCGGCGCCGTCGTCGAGATTCAGCAGAGCGACTCGTCGGCGGGATTGAAGGACGCTGTCAACGGCATCTGCGATATCGCGATGGCGAGCCGGGAACTCAAGGACAGCGAACTCGAACAGCTGCTTCCAGTCCAAATCGCGCTCGACGGCATCGCTGTGATAGTGAATAACGAAAATCCCTTCACAAATTTGACTAAAGACCAGATCAAATCAATCTTCACGGGCGAGACGACCCAATGGAACGGTCTGGATCGCTGAGAGACCTGAAAGAAAAATTGATGAGCGCCGTGTTTTTCTCCTCGGCGCTCATCTCGATATTCGCGGTGGGGTTGATATGCTTCTTCCTGTTGAGCAACGGCCTTCCGGCCATAATGAAAACCGGCCTGTTCCGTTTTCTGCTGGGCAGGGAGTGGGCGCCCTCCGACATGCCGCCCGCCTTTGGCATATATCCCATGATCATCGGGAGCCTGTGCGTGACGGCCGGGGCTATTCTGACAGGCGTACCGATCGGCGTGCTGTCCGCCGTCTACCTGGCCAAGGCGTGCCCCAAAAAACTCTACCGCGTCGTAAAGCCCGGCGTTGAATTGCTCGCGGGTATTCCCTCCGTGGTGTACGGATTCTTCGGCATGGTGATAATCGTGCCCGTCACCGGAAACAGCATCCTGTCGGCCTGTATCTTGCTGGGCATCATGATCCTGCCCACAGTCGTCGGCATTGCCGAAAGCGCCATACGCGCGGTGCCCGAATCGTATTACGAGGGGGCCCTCGCCCTGGGGGCCGGGCATTACCGCAGTGTGTTCTTCGTGGTGCTGCCCGCGGCGAAATCGGGGATATTCGCGGCGGTCATACTGGGAATAGGCCGCGCGATCGGGGAGACGATGGCCGTCATCATGGTGGCCGGCAATCAGGCGCGGATGCCCGTGTCACTGCTGAAGGGCGCCCGAACCCTGACGGCTAACATCGTCATCGAGATGGTATACGCGGCGGACTTTCACCGCGAGGTGCTAATCGCCACGGGCGTTGTGCTGTTTCTGTTCGTGCTCGTCACCAACCTGAGTTTTTCCGCTCTCAAAAGGAGAGGAAAGATATGAAGAATGACAAAAAAAATGATCGCGGAAAATTATCGGAACTCTTTCTGGCGTCTCTCACGCACGGAGCCGCCCTGGTCACTTTTGGTGTGTTGTTTTTCCTCGTGATCTTCATCTTCGTCAAGGGGATACCGCACATCAAACCGTCGCTCTTTTCCCTCTCCTACAACAGTGAGAACGTCTCACTCACCCCGGCTCTCGCCGCCACCGTGCTCGCGACGCCGATGGCGCTTTTGATAACGGCTCCGCTGGGCGTGTTCGCGGCCATTTACCTGACGGAGTACGCCAAACGCGGGAGCAGATGGGTGATACTGGTGCGCGTGACCACGGAGGCGCTGTCGGGCATCCCGTCGATCGTGTACGGGCTCTTCGGCAGCCTGTTTTTCGTGCTGTTTCTGGGCTGGGGATATTCCATGCTGGCCGGGGTGTTTACGTTGTCCATCATGATCCTGCCGCTCATCATGCGATCCAGCGAGGAAGCGTTGAAAGCCGTCCCCGACGCCTATCGCGAGGGCGCTTTCGGGCTGGGGGCGGGGAAGCTGCGCACGGTTTTCAGGATAGTGCTGCCCTCCGCCATGCCCGGAATATTGGCCGGCGTCATCCTGTCGATAGGCCGCATCGTGGGCGAAACCGCCGCGCTGATCTACACGGCCGGCACCGTGGCGCAGATTCCGACCAGCCCCATGCAATCGGCCCGGACTCTGTCGGTGCACATGTACGCCCTGTCGACCGAGGGATTTCACACGAACGAGAGTTATGCCACCGCGGTCGTGCTGTTGTTCGTCGTCATTCTCATCAACGCGGCGTCGGTGAAAATCTCGCGCCGGATCGGGGGCAAGACATGAACTGCTTCGATATACACGGCCTCAACCTTTATTACGCCGGATTCCAAGCTCTGAAAGACGTCTCGATGGAGATCGAGGCGAAAAAGATAACGGCTTTCATCGGCCCCTCCGGGTGCGGCAAGAGCACGCTGCTCAAGACGCTCAACCGCATGAACGACCTCGTGGAGGATTGCAGGATAACCGGCGAAGTGCGGCTCTTCGGCGAGGACATCTTCGGCGGCATGGACGTCAACAGTCTTCGCAAGCGCGTGGGCATGGTGTTCCAAAAACCCAATCCATTTCCGATGAGCGTGTACGACAACATCGCCTTCGGCCCCCGCACTCACGGCGTCCGTTCGAAATACGAGCTGGACGAGATCGTCGAGACATCCCTGCGGAACGCGGCGATTTGGGACGAGGTCAAGGACAGGCTGAGAAAATCCGCCCTGGGACT
>JAISXR010000119.1 GCA_031270375.1 Synergistaceae bacterium
TATCCGTTCTTTTTGACGTAGTCGCCGAGGTATTCGCCTATGCCCAGCCCGACCCTGTAGGCGTCGAGTTCGAGCGCGGGCGCTATGTGAACGCCGTTCTCGTCGATGAGCCCGTCGTCGTCAGCCATCACCTTGATACCGGCCTCCTCGCAGCGCTGCACCGTTATCTGGCTGAGTTTCTGGTCAGGCGGGCAGACGATCAGCACGTCGACCTTCTGGGATATCACGGAATCAAGCGCGGTCATGTACTTGTCGGGGTTCATCGCGGTATCGAGAAGGAGCACATCCCTGGCGCCCCGCGCGATAGCCGTTTCGCGCATGGCCGTGGATGTCCCCACAAACCACTGCTGCGACAGATCCTTGCAGATGAAAGCGAGCAGGGGCCCTTCGGCCGCCATAGCCGCTCCGGCGGCAAAGAGACAGAACAGCGCGGCGAGCGTGACAAAAAATGTTTTCTTCATTTTGCTTACCTCCCATTTTATCGCGGCGCGTCGCCGCGTTTGAAAATTGTGGATTCACCGCCGGCGGGATCGTTATTTTTTCGCCTCCTCTCTCTTCCCGGCCGGTTTGAAAAAATGACGCCTTCGGTCGCGCGGTTATGAAGCCGCCTTGCGTTTGCGGTTGCGGATGTAGTCGAACGACAGGGCAGCTATCAGGAGCAGGCCCCGCGAAACTGTCTGCCAGAAAGACGGCACGTTCAGCATCATCAGTCCGTTGTTGAATCCCTGCATTATAAAAAGCCCTATGAGCGCGCCGGAGAGCGTGCCGACGCCGCCGAACATCGCCACTCCGCCAAGCACGACCGCCGTCACCGCGTCGAACTCCAGCCCCTCGCTGGTGGACGGCTGCCCGCTGCTCATGCGCCCGGCCTGTATTATTCCGCCGAGAGCCGCGAAAGCCGACGTCATCATGTAAATTTTCATGCGGACGATGTTGGCGTTTATTCCGGCGAGCCTCACGGCCGTGGCGTTGCCCCCTACCATGTAGACGTTGCGCCCGAAGCGCGTCCTGTCCAAAATTACCATGAATATCACGAACGAGACGAGAAAGATTATCACCGGAATTGGTATTCCGGGAAAATCGTAGGAGCCGATGCGCGTCACGAAAACCCTTCCAGCGCCGAGTTTCAAAAATGTTTTGTCCGTCACGAACACCGCTTTGCCCCCGCAGATGATGAACGCCAGCCCTCTGAACACGGACATCGTGGCGAGAGTGGCGATGAACGGTTCGAGCCTCAGATAGTTCACCAGCGAGGAATTGACGAATCCCCCCGCCAGTCCTATCGCCACCACTATAATCACGGCAAGGGGCAGGGGCACTCCGTTTTTGAGAAGCAGAGCCACAAGCACGCCGGAGAACGCGGCGACGCTTCCCGGCGAGAGGTCGACCTGCGCCGTGATCAGCAGGTAACATTCGCCTATGACGACCATTCCCACAATGGCTGACGAAATCAGTATGTTGATTATGTTGTTCGTCGAGATGAAGAGTCCGTTGGTCAGGACGGAAAATACCGACACAACCAATATGAATGCCGCTATCAAACCCGTTTTTTCGGAGCGCAGGGCGGTCTTCCATAAAGCCGTCTTTTCCGCGTCCGCTATTTTCCTGCCGCTTTCCCTGGATTTTGTACCGTCATCGCTCATGTCACTCCGCGCCTCCCAGCATGTCGGCCATCGCGAGCCTCAGAACTTCGTGATCCGTGGCCTCGGAGCCCTTTAGCTCCCCGGTGATGCGCCCCTGGCACATCACGATTATCCTGTCGCACAGGCCAAGGATTTCAGGCAGCTCCGACGAAATGAATATCACGGCTATCCCGCTTCTCGCCAGGTCGCAGACCATCTGATAAATTTCACTCTTCGAGCCGACGTCTATGCCCTTTGTCGGTTCGTCGAGAATGAGAACTTTTGGGTTCGTCGTGAGCCATCGCGCGAAAATGGTTTTCTGCTGATTGCCGCCCGATAGTTCCCCGGCCGCCTTATCCACGGAAGGCGTCCGAATGTTGAGCCGCCGGACGCCTTCCGATGCCATCAGGCGCTCAGCCTTGAAATCAATGAAGCCGCGTCTTAAAAGCGAACCGAGCATGACCACGCTGATGTTGTCCTTTACAGGGCGTTTCGCGAAAATCCCCTGTTCCTTTCTATCCTCCGGACAGAGGGCGATGCCGTTCTCTATCGCGTCTTTCGGAAGTTTTACGTCCAATTCCCGCGTGTCGAGCCGCACTGTTCCGCCGGTTTTTTTATCCGCTCCAAAAATGGCCCTCATCGTCTCGGTACGACCCGCTCCGACCAGCCCCGCAAAGCCCACTATTTCTCCCGCGCGGACCTCGAACGACACGTGTTTGACGTTCTCGGCCTCCAGTCCCTCGACGCGCAGGACGACGTCCCCCATGTCCGGGTTGCGCCTCAGCGAGCGGAAGATATCGCCGAGGTCGCGCCCGACCATGCTGCGGATTATCTCGTCCTCGGTGATCTCCTTTGTGGCGGCCTGTCTTATGAAACGGCCATCCTTCATGATCACCACCTGGTCTGTGATGCGGAAAATCTCCTTCATCCGGTGTGAGACGTACAGGATTATTATGTTTTTTTTCTTCAGTTCCCCTATTATTTCAAACAGAGAGTCTATCTCGGCGTCCGAGAGACTGGCCGTCGGTTCGTCGAACGCGATGATCGACGGGTTTCTCCTGTATGCCTTCATTATCTCGACCATCTGCTGAAACGCGACGGAGAGCCCCTTTACTCTGTCGCCGGCCTTGAACGGGAGGCCGAATTCGTCGATTATTCCCTGCGCGCTTTTGTTGAGCGCGTCAAAATCCACCATGCCGAACCGTCCAAGCGGTATATCCTCCATGAAGATATTTTCCGACACTGTGAGATACGGCACAACCTGGCGCTCCTGGTATATCACGCTCACGCCGGAGCGTATTGAATCCACGGGATTTTTGAAATGGCGTTCGGCGCCGTCGATGAGATATTTTCCGGAGTCCATTTTGTAGTCTCCGCTCAAAATCTTGAGGAGCGTGCTCTTGCCGGCGCCGTTTTCACCGACAAGCGCCGTGACTTCCCCGGCCCGCGCGGTGAAAGATACGCCGTCGAGCGCGACGACGCCCGGAAACGTCTTGGTTATTTCCTGAAATTCCAGAAGCGAACTCAAAATATTTCTTCAGCCTCCGTCAAAAATATTTCTCCTGGTTTATAAACATTTCGGTCATGGCAAGTATGTTCTCGGGCGGGACGTCTTGCGGTATCGCGTGAGTCGGGGCAACGATGAAACCGCCGCCGGGCCTCATGATCCGCACGACCCTTTTTATTTCCTCTTTCAGTTCGTCCGGCGTCATCCGCGGCATCGCCTGCTGTGTGGATATGCCGCCCCAGAAAGAGATGTCATGTCCGTAAAGGCGTTTCATCTCGGCTATGTCGTACACTTCGGGCTGAAAGGTCTGATAACAGTCCATCCCTATTTCTATGAAGTCGGGGAACAACTCGTGACAGTCGCCGCAGGAGTGCTGCAAAATATACTTTCCGCGGCGCTTCACGCGCTCGTACAGGCGGGCCATTCTGGGCTTTATGAACCGCCTCCAGTGGGCGGGGCCCATTATCAGCCCGCGCTGCTGTCCCCAGTCGTCGCCGAAATACATGCCGTCTATGTCGTATTCGAGCGCTATGTCGATCAGCGGGATATAAAAGTCGCATATCCTGTCGAACAGATCCTCCAGCGCGTCGGGGCACGCCACCATCCCGGCGAGGACGTTTTCCATTCCCATGAGGCTCCATGAGCGTTCGTACATGCAGAAACCGAAGCCCATCATGGTGAAACGGTCGCCCTTCGCGGCCATCAGAGCGTCGAGGTCGCGCCGCAGTCTGGCGGTGTCGGGTGTTGGAAATTCGTAATCGTTATCCTCGATATCTTTTATTATGGGGTCGTCGACGATGCCTATGTCCTTGTCGGCCCCGCTCCTGTTCCACACCACGCCGAACTCGTCGCGGAAGTGTTCGGGCCTGTCCGACAGCTCCGTCGGCCATCCCCAATATTGTATATAGTGCAGACACGTATCCGCCGCGCTCTCGGCATCCGCGTCCCCCGCATACGCTCGCAGACGTTCGAGAGATTGAGCGGTGAATTCGATATGGTACGGAATGGGAAAGCACTCCTCATGATGCAGAGCCGCCAACACCCTGTCCTTTCTGTTCATGTGACACATCCCCCTTCCGCGTTTTGCCCTGTGGTTCGAGCGCCGCGGCTAGCCGGTTTTTTGCCGGAGCAGTTTTTTATTTCTTTGCGCCATCACCACCGTGACCCTCTGCATAACTATGAAGAACAGAAGCAATACACCTACCGCTATCTTCGTCCACCACGACGACAGCGAGCCGTTGAAAGATATGAATTTCAGGATCACGCTGTATATCATTATACCGAAAAGCGAGCCTATTGGGTA
>JAISXR010000029.1 GCA_031270375.1 Synergistaceae bacterium
CTGCGGGGGTACAGTCCGGGGCGTTTCAGCTTCAACGTCAAGGGCGGCAGATGCGAGGCCTGCTGCGGCGACGGGGTGACGAAAGTTTCGATGTTGTTTCTCCCGGACGTCTACGTCAATTGCGACATTTGCCGCGGCAAGAGGTATAATAGGGAGACGCTTGAAGTGACGTTCAAGGGTATGTCAATAGCAGATGTCCTGAATCTCAGCGTGGAAGAAGCTATCGAACGTTTCGCGGATATACCGAGGATAGCTTCCCGCCTGTCGGTGATAAAAGAGGCGGGATTGGGCTATATAAAACTGGGTCAGTCAGCCACGACACTGTCGGGCGGCGAGGCGCAGCGGGTAAAATTGGCGACGGAATTGGGCAAGCGTTTCAGGGGCAGCGCGATGTATCTTCTCGACGAGCCCACGACGGGATTGCATTATACGGACGTCAAAAATTTGCTTTTGCTGCTGCATAAACTGGTGGATCAGGGTAACTCGGTTTTTTTGATAGAACATAATATGGATGTTCTGCTCTCCTCCGATTACCTCATAGATCTAGGACCCGAGGGCGGCGAGCGGGGCGGCCGGGTGATAGCCGCCGGCACGCCCGAGGAAGTGGCGAAGTGCAAAGCCGGATATACCGGGGCTTACCTGAGGGATTACATGAAAGAGCTAAAACACGGCGGAAAATGGAAATGAAAGAACATCTTAAAGAAAGACAGTGTAAATCTCCCGAAAATTATTGTTGGGGAAGAAATCCTGTGATATTCTTGTTATCACGAACCCCGTCGCGCTGTTTGAAGGTGTTCATATCGAAAACGATGAAGGGGTTTGTGGTCGGCAAAATAACGAAGCTCTGCTCGAACGCCGGAATTCCGTTCTCTTTCGCGGGGCTTGACGCGATGTCCGCCATGACCGGCGGAGAAAATCACCAGGGGGTCGCCGCCGTTGTGTCTCCGGCGGATGTGCTGGATTTCGGCGAGGCGCTGAAAATTGTTCCCAGTGATCCGGAACCGGCGATGGCGGTTATAATGGATCATATTGAGGACCCGCGCAACATGGGGGCAATCATTCGAAGCGCCGAAGCCGCAGGCGCCGTGTTTGCGGCGTTTCCGTCGCGCAGGGGGGCGCTCCCCACCGGGACGGTGGCGAAGACGAGCGCGGGAGCTTCTTTGAGGTTTCCGCTGGCCTCGCTGGGCAATGTCGCTAACGCGGTCATGGAAGCTCAGAAGACGGGCTTCTGGACGATAGGGCTTGACGAGGAAGCGTCCGGCACGATTTACGATTCCCCTCTCCCGGCGAGGTGCGTGTTCGTGGTCGGCGGAGAGAATTCCGGCATATCCCGCACCGCCGGCGCGAGTTGCGACGAGCTGCTGAGGATTCCGATGGAGGGCGAGTGCGGAAGCCTCAACGCGTCTGTAGCGGTTTCAGTATGCATGTTCGAGTGGGCGAGGGTAAACAGAATTTCAAAAGTACGGAGTGAAAAAAACGATGAGCGCACAAAAAAGCAAAGTCCTGATCGTCGACGACACTGACCTCAATATAGATATTCTTGTCGATGCCCTCGGCGATCGCTACGACCTCCGCACGGCGCTCGACGGAGAGGCTGCCCTGGCTCAGGTGAGAATGAATTTCCCCGATATAATCCTGCTGGATGTCGTCATGCCCGGCATGAGCGGCTACGAAGTGTGCGCGAAACTGAAGGCCAATCCCGCTACAGCCGACATACCGATAATATTCCTCACGGCCATGACGGACATCAACGACAAAGCCCGCGGTTTCGAGCTTGGGGCCGTCGACTACATGGTAAAGCCCTTCGCCATATTGGAAGTCCAGGCAAGGCTCGACGTTCATCTTTCGCTCCTCAGCGCGAGAAAAGCCTTAAGACGGCAGAATGAGACACTCGAGGCAAAGGTCAAGGAGCGCACGCAGGAACTCTCGATAACACAGAGCGTGATAATAGAGGCGATGGCGAGCCTCGCTGAAACGCGGGATCAGGAGACGGGCGACCACGTACAGCGCACCCGGCTTTACGTCCACCTTCTCGCGGTGCAATTGGCCTCGCATCCCAGGTTCAGGGATTATCTCGTGCTGATGGAGCCGGACGAATTGGGCAAAGCCGCTACTCTTCACGATATCGGCAAGGTCGGCGTCCCCGACAATATACTGCTCAAGCCGGCGAAGCTGACGACCGAGGAATTCGAGGAGATGAAAAAACACACGGTTTACGGGCACAATATACTGCACCGTCTCACGAGGCGTCTTCCGAACAACAACTTTCTCGTCCTCGCCGACGAAATAGCGTGGTCACACCACGAGAAATGGAACGGTCTGGGTTATCCGAGAGGACTGGAGGGCGACGATATACCGATTCCGGGGAGGCTGATGGCGATAGCCGACGTATACGACGCCCTGATCTCGGTCCGTCCGTACAAAAAAGCCATGAGCGACGAGGAAGCGAGGGATTTCATCGTCTCTCAGGCCGGAACACACTTCGACCCCGACGTGGTCGACGCGTTTACCGATCTCACCGATATGTTCAGATTTGTCGCGTCACAGTTGAAGGATGGCGCGTTGGGAGAAGAGGTTTTCGAAAAAGAGGCCGCGGATTACTGACGAAATTTATTGGGCAGGAGGCCGCCCATTATTTGAACGGCCGTCCCCCCTTGGGCGAATGTATCGGCGTTTCCTTAAAACTCCATATCCAGTGTCATGTAGTACGACCGCCCCTCGATCGGGTACCACAACATACGCGTGGGGCCGTTGTAGCCGTCGGGTTGGAGGGTCCAGCCCTCCGCCTCGTTGAACA
>JAISXR010000031.1 GCA_031270375.1 Synergistaceae bacterium
AATTTTGGGAAACAGGCTTACCGGTGCAGGTTCGATGAAGGCAGGACAGTCATGGCGGATACTCCGGGAGAGGCCGCGCTGCGTCTGCTCTGCTTCGACTGCGAGGCGTTCGAGAACGGGGAATGCCGGGGCTACGGCAATGAAAAGCGGCCCGAGCATCTCATCATGCTGCTTGTGAGGATGGAGATAAACGGCATCTACAACAAAACCGAGCAGTCTCCGTTGCTTGCGGAGGGCTACGGCATCGAGCTTACGCCGCATGAAATATCCGAGATCGTGTACAGATATAAGAATGGCTTGCAGGTGCCGGAAGACATCTTTTACCTGGATATGTCCGGGAAAAAGGACTGACAGCCCGAGAGCTTTTTACAGAAGCGGCGGGCCTGAACTCCCACCGCTTCCAAATTTCTCGCTTATAGAAGCGCCAAAACAAGCAGTAGGAGAAAGAAGACCTGCGCTCCAAAAATCGCCTTGAACATCGCTTTCTTTTTGATCTCTTTCCAATGGTCACAAGCCCAAAGCGTCGAATAGAACGATCCGCAGAAGAATACTCCCCATCCAGCAGGAAGAAACAGCAGCGTTTCCAATATGCCGCCGGAAGGAATATGCCGGAGGATATTCCCCACGCCTATCCAGTACGCGAAGGCGGAGATCACCCAAAAGAAGCATACGACGAGCGTCTGCCCTCTGAGAGAAGCGTATTCCCTCACGGAGGCGAGGACGCCCTCAGCGCGGGATACTATCGAATCGCCCAGCTCCGCGCCGATCCGCTCCGTGCCGTCGAGCAAAACTTTCCGTATGGAGCTTTCGAGCGTCTCGTGTATTTTCTTTTCGAGTTCGGCGATCTCGCCGAACTTTTCCTTCATCGTCTGCTCATGGAGCTTAAAGACCAGGAGCAGGTGCAAAAAGCTCTGAACATCTTTCATGCCCACGGCGTCGGAAATCCTGAATATCTCCAGTTCTTCCTCGTCGGAGAGAGGGCGTTTCAGTATTTGCTCCGCGATGGCCGATATTTTTCCGTCGAGGCGCGGCATCATTCGTCACCCATGCCGCTGCCGTTATTCTCGAAATCTTCCATTTCCCCGAACATCGAATAGACCTGGTTGCGCCAGGACAGGAAACTCTGCCCCGCGAAAGCGCCCAGGCTATCGACCGTCTCGGGGATAGTTCTGCCGCCCGTGTAGAAGTCGTCGGCGATGATGTCAGCCAGCGCCGGAAAATTCAGCGTCTTTGATACACGGAATTTGAGAATCCCGCTCTCGGGCAGACGCTTCGCGTAGAGAGTGAAATCGTCGGGCTCTCCGAAGTAGCAGTTGCGCACCGGATAGACGGAGCCAAACGCGACGTACCCGAGAAAATCCTCAAGCAAATTCACTGAGTCCTTTTGCCGGTTCATGGGCCAGAGCGTGATGAGGCTGTACGGCACTTTGCCGCTCTCAAGCACAGAGGCGAAATTGCGCCCGTGCTTCCGTATCCCCATGTTGCTCCGTGCCGCGCTGTTGATGACATACAGCGTCTCAGAACTGGTCTCGATAAGTTCCGACATCAGTATCCATCCCTTTTCGTCCTCGTCCAACAACGCCGCCGACACTGGGATACGGCCCTTATACACGCGCCCGACATCTGGATTGGACTCGTCCGTCTCAATAAGATGGATCGTTTTGGATTCGCCGTATTTGTCGATAAGGAATTGGACGAGCGTCATGGATACTATGCTTTTCCCGACCCCGCCTTTCCCGCCGCCGACGTAAAATATCGTGTCTCTCATAATTGCCGCCCCTTTCAGCTTTTCTCAAGCTCAAAACTCAAAACTGCCGTCCGAGTTTTTGGTTATCTTCCCCAACCCGGTGTCAATCGTCGTGCTGGTCTGTTTCCGAATCCACTCCTTTTCGGTGGTCTCTTTGTCCGGCGTCAGGGGCAGATCGTTTTGAGATTTTGCGGCTTTCATGAACTGTGTCCTGACGGGCATATTTGCCTTTGGAGATGGCTCTGCCGCTTCTTCCAATGCAGTATCTTTGACCGCTTTCAGCAACTCCTCGGTTTTGGCCCGCCGAGCCATTTCCCTCAAAAAAGCCTGCCGCAGACTGTACGGGTTTGATTTTTCCGGCAATACCCCGGCTTTTTCAAAAGCGCCGCATAACTGGATGAAGCTGAACCCTCTTGCGCGCAGTGACTTTATCCTGCCGAAGAATTTTTTCGCTGTGTCCGAATGGACATGCCCTCCCTTCCTGTTCAGCGGCGTCTCATTTCGCAGGATTTCCTCGACGCGCTCGCTTGCCGCCTCAAAATCGTTCAAGCCCATCCCTCCTATCCAGGAATAAAACTAACACGGGAAAACAGCCTCGTTGATAATTTGAGCGATTGACAAACTGAGCGCCGGTTGAACGCTGTTTTGAAAACTTGAATGTTTTTTTGAGAAATTGCGCGTTTTTCTGAAATAGCTGACGAGTAATCCGAACAGCGTGTACGGAAATCTGAAAAGATTTTTGAGAAGCGTGATAAGCCAGCGGCATGGCGTTTCGCTTAAATCTGAGCTGGGGCGACAACTATGGCGTTTTGCCCCCTGAACTAAATGTTTGACAAGCGTGAATGTTTTTCCGGCAAGTTGAATGTTTTTTTGACATAGTAAACTGACCAATTGACGCGCTTTTTTAACCAGGTGAACGGAAATATGAGAATCGTGTACAGTATTTGTCGCGTTTTTTGAATATCTGTATAGTTTTTCGATTAGTTTTCCGTCAAGTTGACGCGC
>JAISXR010000054.1 GCA_031270375.1 Synergistaceae bacterium
CCGTCGACCGGAATTTTCCCGCCCGGCTTGACCAGGATGACGTGACCGATCTCCACTTCGTCGATGGGGATTTCCATCTCTTTGCCGTCCTGGATGATGATCGCCGTCTTCGGAGCGAGCCCCATGAGTTTCTTTATGGCTTCGGAGGTTTTCCCCTTTGAAACCGCCTCAAGATACTTTCCGAGCAGGATGAGCGTTATGATGACGCCGGCGGACTCGAAATAGAGGCCTTCCACCGCCCCGAAGTTGAGGATGAGTATCTGATACGTCGAGTAAAAACTGTAAATCAGCGCCGCCGACGTGCCTATCGCGATCAGGGAATCCATGTTGGGGCTTCTCTGAATGAAAGCCCTGAACCCGACCGAATAAAACCTCCTTCCGGCTATGACGATGGGGATCGTCAGAATAATCTGAACTATCGCGTAGTTCAGCGGATACTGCATCGGATTGAGTATGCGCGGCGTAGGGAACGGCCACCACCACAGCATCGAACTCATCGCTATGTAAAGAAGCGGAACGCCGAACACCGCGGATACTATGAACTTCTTTTTGAGCGAATTGATTTCCCGCTCCTTGCGAACGCGATCTTCGTCCACAGCCCCCTTTCTTTCGATGTCGAGCGGGGTGTACCCTAATTTGGATATCGCCTCCTTTATTTGAGAGAGTTTTATTGATTTAGGGTCATACGTTACCGTCGCCCTTTCAGTGGCGAAATTTACCGACGCGAGCGTTACCCCGCCGATTTTCGAAACGGTCTTTTCTATGCGCTGCGCGCAAGCCGCGCATGTCATCCCGCTTATCGGTATAGTCACCTCGTTTTTTTTGTTTTCCTGGACCACGCCGTAACCGATACCGGCGATAGCTTCCTCGATCGCCGGTAATTTGAGCGCCGCCTCGTCGTACTCCACCGTCAATTTTTCCGTGGCGAAATTGACGGTGGCTCTTGAGACGCCCGCCAGCTTTCCGGTCACTTTTTCGATCCTTTTCGCGCAAGCGGCGCAAGTCATTCCGCTTATCGTCAAAGTGTCTCTGCTCATACCCTGTATATCTCCTTTCCTTTTCCGCTCAAAGGCGGGAATTTCCTAGTACGCGTCCCCGCAGCAGGCGCATCCCTGTCGGGCCGGCGATGCGCCGCCCAGTTCCGCCGCCTCGGCCGCGCCAGGCGCCGGTTCCGCAGCGGCCGGCTCCGGCCCGGCAGCGGCGTCTTTTTCAAGCACCGTGATGGTTCCCCTTATCATGCCCATCCAGCAACTGTACCTGAAAGTGCCCGCCCTGGCCGGCGTGAATTCGATGATGTTGTCGCCGGCCTGGAGGCGTTTTTCGATTTTATACTCCGGGATGACTATGGCGTTGTTGCAGCCGTTTATCCTCCCCTTTTCCGCGCGCAGGTTCCACCGGACCGGCGTCCCCACACTGACCGTTATCGAAGGATAACCCCTTCGAGGTAGTTCGGAAGTCACTTCCTGCACGCTTCCAGATATCCGCGCCTCGTTTTGCTCAGCGCCGCTCCGCGCCGAAGTCGAAACTGAGACGGGGGCCGCCGCCGAGCCCAACCCCGACAGAGCGGCGCCGTTGTTCAGCATCACCACGCCCATCACCATGACGAGTGCCGCTCCCGCTTTCATGGCCTTGCCCGCGAACTTTCCGCTCATCATGGAACCGAACACGCCGAGTCCGAACATCAGCGGCACCGTCCCCAGGCTGAACGCGAGCATGGCCATCGCTCCCCTTGCGGGACTGCCCGTGCCCATCGCGTAAAGCTGCATCGCCTGAAGCGGGCCGCAGGGCATAAGTCCGTTCAGGAACCCCACTATCAGCGGCCCTTTGCCTTTTTTGCGGCCATCGAGCCATAGAGCGAGTGATTGGGGCATCCGGGGCGTCAGGGCGCGCAGAAAACCGAACATGCCGAGCATATTGAGCCCCATCAGGATCATGAAAACGCCCGCCGCTATCTGAATAGCACCCTTCATGACACCCGTGAGGGACACGATCGAACCAAGAGCGCCCACAAAAGCGCCCACGGCCGTGTAGGAGACCACCCTGCCCGCGTTATAGAGAAACGCCGGTTTCAACGAGGCAATTTCCGAGCCTGCCGAATTTCCCGCGCCGTCCCGCCCCGTGAGGCATTGCGAGAGGTTTATCCCCCCGCACATCGCGACGCAGTGGACGGAGGTCAGGACGCCGGTGACGAAGAGCATCCAGTATCCCATGCCGGCCTCCGCCTGAGGAAAGAAGTTAAATATCCCACCCAGGTCTCCGCCGTGATGGCTCACGATCATGTAAAGCGCGGCGATCAACAACAGCCCCCCGGCCAAATCCTTGACTCCGTTTCGGGCGGCGGCGCCGCCGAACGCCGCCCTGTAACCCAGGCTTTCGATGGCGTCGATCAGCGCCCCGACGCTGGACGCGCTCGCGTCGAAGACGACCGTCGCCGTTCCGTCTTCATAACTCACATTGGCGCGTTCGACCCCGCGCATTCCCCCGAGTTTTTTTTCGATCCTTTTCGCGCAGCTTGGACAGGTCATCCCCGAGACGCGAAAAGTCTCCGTTCTGCCGTTCGAACTCATGATATCTCCCCCCGTTTTAAGGAAAACGAAATTGTTTCCGTCGCTTACAGGGGTATATTAACGTCCGATTATGCAGTTTTTATGGAGAAGGTATTGGTTTTTGACAAAACTTCTTGGGTGTGGGATTTTGACTTACAAGGCGGAATTTATTTTTTTCCATTCGTCCACGCATCTTCCAGCGTATCGGCTATCGGCGCTATGAACGACGTGGTGGGGAACGAGTCCCAGGGGAAGAGTATCCATGTGTCCTGGCTCACTTCCGTTATGAACGTGTCGACTATCGGGCGGCCTTCGGGTTTCGCGTAGACGGTCGCGAAGTGAATGCCTTGAAACATCTGCCTCACGGCTTTAGCGGTGCGGCCGGTGTCGACCAGGTCGTCGATTATCAGCCACGAATCGTTCATGTCGGCCAGGTCGGGGCGTTTCAGGATGTCGAGCCCGTCGTTGCGGTTTCTCAGCGTGTAGCTCGAAATGCAGACCGTGTCCACCACTCTTATGTTCAGCTCTCGCGCCACGATCGCCGCCGGAACCAGGCCGCCCCGCGCTATCGCTATTATTTTGGACCAGTCGCGGCGGGCGGAAAGAATCTTCCACGCCAGCGCCCGACAGTCGTTTTGCAGTTGTTCCCACGAAACCGAAAAAGTCTTGTGATAATGCTCCGTGACGTCATTCATTTGCGTCCACTCTCCCCGGGCGTATCGTATAGTTCCGGTCCGGGCGATATATATACGCGATTCGCGCCGAAACCGTCACACGTATTATAAGCCACTCCGGTATTGTTGCACTATTTTCGTTTGAGTATAAAATATGTAAATCATTCCGCGAATGCGCGGAAAAAAACCAAAGGAGTGGTTTTCGTGTCCCGAAAGTATATCCTTGCGGCGTTTTTATCGTGTTTGTTCTGTTTCGCGGCATCCGCGGCGTTCGCGTATTTTCCGCCGATTGATCTGTCGAGCGCCAACCCCGGCTTCATCTATGTCGGTCCCGCCGCCGACGGGGGATGGAGTACCACCCATAACGCCGCCCGCAAACTGATCGAGAGCGAGTTTCCCGGCCTCAAAACCGGTATAGTCGAGTCGGTCCCGGAGGGACCCGACGCCGAGCGCGTCATCGAGACCTTCATCCGCAACGGCTCCAAGGTCATTTTCGCCACATCGTTCGGATACATGGACCCGGTTCAGAACGTCGCCGCGCGTCACGCCGACGTGATATTCATGCACTGCTCGGGATACAAGAGGGCAGATAACGTGGGTACCTACTTCGGGCGCATTTATCAGCCCCGCTACCTGTCGGGACTGGTCGCCGGCAGCATGACCAAAAGCAATGTGATAGGCTACATCGCCGCTTATCCGATCCCGGAAGTCATCCGCGGGCTCGACGCTTTCACCATCGGCGTCCGCAAAGTCAACCCCAATGCCGAGGTAAAAGTGGTATGGCTCTTCTCGTGGCTCGACCCCGTCAAGGAAAAAGAAGCCACTAAAGCCCTCTACGACATGAAGGCCGACGTAATCGGAATGCATGCCGACACGGGCGCGGCGCCCCAGGCGGCCGAGGAGTTGGGTATCTATGTCGTGGGTTACAACAGCGACATGAGCAACTTCGCACCCACAAAGTTCCTCACGTCACCGATATGGCACTGGAACATATTCTACAGCTACGCGCTGAAGAACATCCAGGAGGGCAAATGGAAATCGGAGGACATCTGGTGGGGGCTCAAAGAGGGCATGGTCGACCTCGCCCCGTTCGGCCCCGATGTCCCCGATGACGTTAAAGCGCTCGTCGAGAACGAGAAGCAGAAGATACTCTCGGGCGAGTGGGACGTCTTTTACGGCCCGCTGAAGGACCAGAGCGGAGAACTGAAAGTCCCCGAAGGCTCCAAGCTGTCCGACGAGGAAATGCTGTCGCTGGCGTGGTACGTCGAGGGAATATCAGGCGAAATGCCCCAGTAGAAAGAAGACAAACCAAACGTCCCGTCCGGTAAAATACCAAACCAGACGGGACGAATATTGAACTTATTGGGTTGTACCATGAAATAATAACGGAGGCATCAATAACGAAAGATGGAACCATTACATTCGTCCTTCTTCAATCAGCGCTTTGACGTTTTCTTCTTTAAATACTCCCGCGAACTCTTTGCGCAATACTTCGCCCCAACGAAGTTCCAAAAATAACGATATCCTACGGAAACAGATTCATTTCCGTTTTCATTGTTCACTGTGATAGCAGGTAATGTCCGGTTTCCTTGACGTGCTTGGCGTGACACGAGTTCTTTGAATGATGTTGCTTCTTATTGGTCGATTCTGTTAAAGTGCCATTCTTTATGTGGTATTGGATGTTATTGTTCACACAAAAACGGATAACTTTGTTGGCTTGATCATCATAAAAATGTCTGTGATTTTTATATTCGGAGACATTCTTGCAGTAGTTTGTTCTGCCGAAGATTATCTTGTCTGCAAAAGCCGCGGTTTTGAGGATAACACCCAAATCCTGGGTTATCAGGTTAGGCGTTGGGTAAGGCTCTATGCTCAACCAGGTTTTAAAACCTTTGTTATGCAGTGCCCGCAATGCTGCCAGTCTGATTTCGTATGAAACCGCTCCCGGTTCGACCTTTTCACGATATTTTTCATCTAAAGAGATAAGTGTAATACCGTATTCATTCTCCTTTGACATGGAAGCTAATTCTATCGGCAATAAGCCTTTGGTCAGTACCGTGCATTTGATATCGGAAGTATTTAGTTTCTCAATGGCCGATAAACTCATGTTAGTTACTTCATCATACCCGTACATGAATGGGTCTGTTGAAAAGCATAATTGCACAGACTTAATTTTTGGTTTTAGCCGTGGGATTTCTCCATTGAGTATATCCAATGTATTACCGACAAGCTGAGGTTTTATCCAGTCCTCGTATGATGCGACCTTTCCGAATCGTTTAGCCATCAGGAAGGCATAGCAGGGATATTTGCACCCATGCGCGCAGCCAAATACGTGATTCATCGTGTAGTCACCATATTCGACACTAGTTTTATACAACATTGTCTTTCGCGTGATTGTTTTCATGACTTTCTCCTTATCATAACTTGCTGGTTCGAGTCTTCGGCATAAAAACTTGTCGGTTTTCCAGTTTTTGTACGTGCCGGATGCCTGTAGACCACAATAAAGCCTTCTTTTTCAATCCGCCTCATTATATTTATGAGAATATCTTTCTTGCATAGGATGCCATATTCAGTTAAAAACGTCGCGAGAATTTCGCGCCAACTTGAATAATCAGAATATTTTGCGAGATGTTGCTTTAGATTTTTTGTTACTTCTTGTTCATCAACGGTTTCGTTTTCTATCGTTTCGTCAAATAACAAATTCTGCCCCTGCCGTTGAATTAAAGCCAATCTTTCCCATCGTTTGAGGATATTTTCATACATCAGCACACAACCATCTGGATGGTTGGTTACATGAATCATCCTATATTTGGGGCGATGTTTTTCCTTCACACGGATGGGCATGTTTAGCACATACCTGTATTTTTCTCTCAAGCGTTGACAATATTGAGATGCAAACTGCATTTCAGCTTCATATCCGTCAAATTGCCCGGCTTTGTAATCCTCGATAATCTTTCTCCAATAGTCACCCCCCGCAATATCCGACAGTTTTTGCGCGAGTTGAGGCAAAAAATCGAATTCAAATGGATCGTATTCCACAATAACATCATCAAATCTTTCAATGTCGTCGTAAGATGTTTGCATTGCGCTGCACGCAGCTCTCACAAAACCAAAGGAGTTCATGTTAATTAGCATCTCGACACTATTGAATTTATGTTGTGTGAATTTGTCAAATATGCTGCAATTGAGGTCTTTTACTCCATAAGGATCAACATAAAAGAAAGCATTGTAGCCCCTCTTCCATTTCAGTAATTCTTCTATGACTTCTTGATATTTTCCCGGAATAATTTGACAGTTTTCATAGCCTGCAATATTGACCGTCAGCTCGTCAACATGGTTTGCTTCAATAAAACGACATTCAACAATAGTGTTGGGAAATTTTGTTTGCTTCAGACATTCTTTAATGACGTCGAGAGCTATTATGGGAGAACCTGGGCTTCCATCCTGGAAACGACCCTTACCGGCAAAGCAGTCAACGTAAAGCAATGGCTTCCTGGTGGCAAGTATTTTTTGAATATATGGCGTAAGATAACAGCTCAATAGTTCATCTTTAACCGCAGACCACTCTTTCTTGCTCAAAAAAAATGAATTGGCGTCTTTCGACACATTCGTCTGCCTCCTAATTTTGCAATCAGCCATAGCTTCTCATCGTTGGATTATAACCTTAACTTCTGAAAAATCATAGTATTCAGTAACGCCTTGACCTCGGGGCAATCACATAAAAGAAAATTGGCGTTTTATTTTTATTCGATTGCCCTGCCTTGACTTTAGCAAATATTTTGCCGAAAAATCTGCTTATGTTATAATCAAAAGATGTTAATTTCAAAAAGGAGTGTGTGTGATGAAGAAAGTACCGATTGCCGCCCTTATCCTGATTGTTTGCGCGATCGTTTTCGGCGCCGGCGCGCGTCTTGACGCGGCTGTGGCGCCCGGATACGAGGATGTTCTGCGGCTCGCCATGAGCGCGGGGGAGGAACCCAATACCAACGATCCCCAAAAGACTACCGAGTATTACGCCATCAACTTCCAAGTTTTTGATCGCCTCGTGGAAATAGTGATCACCGGCGAGAACGAGACGGCGATCGTGCCTGGGCTCGCCGAGAGCTGGGATATTTCCGACGACGGCCTTGTGTACACGTTTCATCTGCGCAAGGGAGTCAAATTTCACAACGGCGCCGAGTTCAAGGCCGACGACGTAAAGTACACGTTCGAGCGTATGCTGAACCCGGCGACCGAGGCCAAAAACCAGGACATCATCGACCAGGTAAAGGGCGCGGCCGCGATGATGGACGGAACGGCTGCCGAACTTGCCGGGCTTGAAATAATCGACGATTACACCATCAAAATCACGCTCGGCGAGCCGTTCGGCCCCTTCCTCGCTTATCTCTCGACGCCGGGCATCGGGATACTCAACAGGGCCGCTACAGATGCGGCCGGGAGCGATTTCGGCCTGGTCCCCGAAAAAACCATCGGCACCGGGGCATATATATTCGACAAATGGACGCTTCACGACGAACTGGCGGTGCGCCGCAACGACGACTACTGGCGCGAGCCTCCCGAACTCGCCGGCATCTCCTGGCGCGTGGTGGCGGACGCCGACACCATGCGACTGATGTTCGAGGCGGGAGACCTCGACATCTTCAACACGGATTTCGCGCAAAGCCAGATATCCTACTTCGCCAACAGCGACAAGTACAAGGATCAACTGGTGTCCGGCAACCGCATGGGCACTTATTATTTCACGTTCAACCAGGACATCAAGCCGTTCAGCGATGTCCGCGTCCGCAAGGCGCTTCAGATGGCGGTCGACCGGCAGGGAATGCTGGATGCTCTTTTCGACGGCAGAGGCGTTCTCGTGGAGGGGATTTTCCCGCCCGGACTCGTCGGTTACAACCCCGACCTGCCGAAGATACCCTACGACCCGGAGGCGGCCAAAAAATTGCTGGCCGAGGCCGGATATCCCGACGGTTTCGACATGAAGCTCTCGATGATAGCCGACAACCCCGACATATTGTCCAGAAACGAATTGTTCCAGGCCATGATGGCCGAGATAGGCGTCAACGTGACCATCGACCAGATGGACGAGGCGGCGTGGTATGCCGTGCGCGGCGACGGTCTGCTGCCGGCCTACACGCAGGTATGGTCGGCCGATTTCAACGATCCGGACAACTTCATCTATACGTTCTTCGCCCCCGGCAACACCGTCAAACGCTCGTTCAATTTCAAGAACGATGAGCTGTCGAACCGTGTCGCCGCCGCCCGCGCTATAGTCGATCCCGAGGCGAGGGTGAAGGAGTACCGCGAACTGGAAAAAGCTATCATCCAGGACGAAGCGGCGTGGATTCCTCTTTACACTACTCAGCACATATTCGTGGTCTCAGACCGCGTCGAGGGGTTCCGCGTTTTCTGGAACGGCTGGAGCGACGGCTGGTACTACTACGAGGGACTCAAGATCAAACACTGATGTTGAAGTTTATCCTCAAGAGGATTTTGATTTCCGTGCCCGTGCTCATAGGCGTCGCGCTCGTGCTCTTCCTGCTGCTCAACGTCGTTCCGGGCGACCCGGTCACCCTTATGATGAGGGAGCACATAAAGCCGAATCTCATTGCGGCGTTCCGCGAGAGGATGCGTCTCGACGATCCGGTGTTGATCCGTTTCGGGCGATATATGCTGAACGTCCTGCGCGGGGATTTCGGCGTCTCGTACAAGGATCAGCGCGAGGTGAGCGACCTCATCGCCATGGCTTTCCCGCATACGCTCAAACTGACTCTGTACTCCGTGCTGGTTTCATGGATAATAGGGATTCCGTCGGGCATCGCCGCCGCCGTGAAACAGAATACCTTCATTGACCGCGCGTTCATGGGTTTTTCCCTCATGGGGGTCTCCCTGCCGGTTTTTTGGGCCGGATTGCTCGCCCAGTTCGTCTTTGCCTATAAATTGGCGTGGCTTCCCACGACCGGATATTATAGTTTCAAATATTACATCATGCCTTCCGTCGTTCTCGGCTGGAATTCCGCCGGCACCGTGGCGCGCCTCACGCGTTCGAATCTCCTTGAATCGCTCAGGAACGATTTTATACGCACGGCGCGCGCCAAGGGCCTCTCCGAGAGCGCCGTGGTAGTGGGGCACGCGCTCAAAAACGCGCTGATACCCGTGGTGACCGTGATGGCGCTTCAGATAGCGAGCCTCCTCGGCGGCGCGGTGATGACCGAGAGCGTGTTCGGCATTCCGGGTCTCGGCAGGATAGCGGTGAAAGCGATATCCGACAGGGATATGCCGATGCTTCAGGGCACGGTGCTGTTCACGACCGCGATTGTGATCGCGGGTAACCTCGTCGCCGATGTCATGTACGCTTTCCTCGATCCTAGAATAAGAGTGGACGGAGCGAGATAATGGCGGATTTCGAAAACGCCGCCCGCGAGGCACTGTATGACGAGAGCGTCTCGAAATCGCTCCGCGGTATGCTGCGCAAGAACAAAACCTCGGCGGTTTCCCTCGTCATCGTAGTCCTGATAATGTCGGCCGCGGCGGCCGCTCCGCTCTTTCTCAAATACGGCCCCAACAAACATTCGATAAAGGAGCGTTTCGCCGCTCCGTCGGCGGCGCACTGGCTGGGGTGCGACGATCTGGGGCGTGATCAGCTCACGCGCCTCGTTTACGGCGCCCGCATCTCCATATTGATCGGCCTCATTCCCACTTCGCTCTCCATGATCATCGGCACACTCCTCGGGCTGTTGTCGGGTTACTTCGGGGGGAAAACGGATTTCTGGATAATGCGCGCGGCCGACATCGTGCTGGCGTTTCCCTCGCTGCTTCTGGCAATGGTGGTCTCGTACACGCTGGGCGGCGGGATAATAAGCATATTCATAGCGCTTTCCGCCGTGAGCTGGGCGGGCACGGCAAGGGTTATACGCGCGCAGACGATGTCGCTAAGGGAAAAGGATTTCGTCGAGGCGGCGCGCTCCGTCGGCGTCAGCGACCCGGTGATCATGTTCCGCCACATACTGCCGAACTGCGCGCCCAACCTCATAGTGCTGTTCACGCTCAACATACCGGGCGCGATACTGAACGAGTCGAGCCTTAGCTTTCTCGGCGTGGGGGCCGCGCCGCCGTCGACGAGCTGGGGACTGATGGTCTACCGCTACAAGACGTATCTCCTGAGCTATCCCTGGCTCGCGATAGCGCCGGGCGTGGCCATTCTCATCTTCGTCCTCGCGTTCAATTTCCTCGGCGACGGCGTCCGCGACGCGCTGGACCCTTACATGAAGGACTAGACGCGGATGCTGGAGATAGAACGGCTGCGCACGCACTTTTTCACGTCGAGAGGCGTCGCTCCCGCCGTCGACGACGTCACGATAACCATACCGCCCAAAAGCGTCGTGGGGGTGGTGGGGGAAAGCGGCTGCGGCAAGAGCGTCACCGCTCTGTCGGTGCTGCGCCTGGTGTCCCCGCCGGGCAGAATAGTCTCTGGAAGCATACGCCTCGACGGCGAGGAGCTTCTGACGAAGAGCGCCCCCGCGATGCGCGCCATACGCGGCGGCAGGATATCGATGATTTTCCAGGAGCCGATGACCTCTCTGAACCCCGTCTACACCGCAGGCAGGCAGGTGAGCGAGGCGATAACGCTCCACACGAACGCATCGCGGGCGGAAGCGCGTGACAGAACCGTCGAGTTGTTCAAGGCTGCGGGCATCCCCGAGCCGGAAAAACGTTTCAAATCGTATCCTCACCAGCTCTCGGGAGGACTGAGACAGCGCGTTATGATCGCCATGGCGATGGCCTGCCGCCCCGAAGTCCTGATAGCGGACGAGCCGACCACAGCTCTCGACGTCACGACCGAGGCGCAGATTCTTCGCCTAATGAAGGAACTCGAAACCGCGTTCGGGGCGTCGATAATGCTCATTACCCACAACCTGGGCGTGGTGGCCGAGATGTGCGACTACGTCTATGTGATGTACGCCGGACGGATCATGGAACAGGCGGACGTTTTCGAACTGTTCGACAATACGCTCCACCCTTATACGACAGGGCTTCTAGGGGCCATTCCCCGCCCTGGGGGAGAACGCCGGAGGCTTTTCAACATCGAGGGAATGGTCCCGAACCTGCTCGACCTTCCCGCCGGGTGCCGCTTCTCGCCGAGATGCGAACGGGCCGTACCGCGCTGCCGCGAGGAGGAGCCGAAACTCCGCGGCGTGGGCCGGGGACATTCGGTGAGATGTTTCCTTCATGGGAACGAAGGCGGGGCGGCATTATGACGGCGGCCGTAACGCACCTCGTCTCGGTCGAACACGTCGTCAAGGAGTTCAGCCTGAACGGCGGTTTTCGCGCGGGAAATCAAATCGTCCACGCCGTCTCGGACGTCAGCTTTCACATCGACGAGGGCGAGACACTGGCGATGGTGGGGGAATCCGGCTGCGGCAAGAGCACCATAGGGCGCCTCATACTGCGCCTCGCCGAGCCCACGAGCGGAACCGTGCGGCTAGAGGGCCGCGTCCTCGCCGCGCTCGACAAAACGCGGATGCGCGAGGCCCGTCGGACGATGCAGATAATATTTCAGGATCCATACGCGTCGCTGAACCCGAGGATGAGCGTCTACAGGATAATATCCGAACCGCTTCTCGCCCATAAAATCTACAAGACAAGAACGGAGACGGAAAACCGCGTCAGGGAACTGATGTCGCTCGTCGGCCTCCGCCCGGAACTGATCGACAGATACCCGCATCAGTTCTCCGGAGGGCAGAGGCAGCGTATAGGAATAGCGCGCGCGCTCGCTTTGAACCCGAAGCTGATCGTCTGCGACGAACCGGTCTCCGCTCTCGACGTCTCGATACAGGCGCAGATTCTGAACCTGCTGTGCGACTTGCAGCGGGAGTTTAAACTGGCTTATCTTTTCATATCGCACGACCTGAGCGTGGTAAGATATATATCCCACAGAGTTTGCGTGATGTTTTTGGGCAAAGTCTGCGAGATAGCGAAGACGGAGGAAATTTTCGAAAAACCCATGCATCCTTATACCAGATTTTTGCTCGAAGCGTTGCCTAAGCCGGATCCTCACGCGAGAAAAGAGAAAAAAACGCTGCTTGCCGGGGAGATGCCAAGCCCCGTGAACCCGCCGCCCGGCTGCCGGTTCCACACCAGATGCCCAAAGGCGGGCGAAGTATGCCGGCACGAGGAACCGAGGCCAATGGAAAACGGCGAGAGAACAGTGGCCTGTCATTTCGCGGGCGTTTGATGGACGGACACGCAGCGTCAAAAACCGACGTCGCCGGCCACCCTCTCGCCACCGGAGACGTGCGGCGCCTTCTTCTGAAATACGCCGTGCCGGCGATAATCGCCATGGTCGTCGGCGCGCTCTACAACATGGTCGACCAGATATTCATCGGCTGGGGCGTCGGTATGCTCGGCAACGCCGCCACGAACGTCGCCTTTCCGCTGATGACGTTTTCCATGGCGATAGCGCTGACCCTCGCCATTGGAGGCGCTTCGAACTTCAACCTCGAACAGGGGCGCGGCAACAGGGACAGGGCGGGGCGCATATTCGCGAACGTGCTGACTTACGCCGCGATATTCGGAACGCTGATAGGGGCGGTGGCGTTGCTATTGCTCGATCCGATGATCGCCGCGTTCGGCGCGACGAAAGAGGTGTTTCCCTACGCGCGCGCATACATGGGCATAGTGGTCCTGGGGACGCCGTTCCTGGTCATGTCCGTGTGTTCGTCGCATCTCATAAGGGCCGACGGAAGCCCGCGTTACTCCATGATGTGCAACCTGACAGGCGCTCTCTTGAACACCGTGTTGGACCCGCTTTTCATCTTCACGTTTAAAATGGGAGTGGCGGGCGCGGCGTGGGCCACGGTGATATCCATGATGGTAAACTGGTGTCTGGCCGTGTTCTATATGGCCCGCCTGAGAACGGTCGAACTCAAGCCCTCTTATTTCAAGCCGCGGCTCAACAGCCTGAAAGCCGTCTCCAAGCTCGGAATAGGAGCCGGATTCAACCAAATCTCGATGATGTTCGTGCAGGTGACGCTGAACAACGTGATGACCATATACGGCGCGGCTTCGGTTTACGGAAGCAACATACCCCTTGCCGCGAGCGGAATCATTACCAAGGTCAACATGCTTTTCATGTCCGTGGTGATTGGCATCGCGCAGGGCGGACAGCCGATAATAAGTTTCAACTACGGCGCGAAAAATTACGGAAGGGTGAGGCGCGCCATCACGTTCACCCTCTCGTCGGCGACGTTGGTCTCGGCGGTGGTGTTCCTGCTGTTTCAGGCTTTCCCCAGGCAGATAATAGACGTGTTCGGTAAGGTCAACGAACAGTATTACGAATTCGTGGAGCGTTATTTTCGGATATTTCTATTTATGACGTGCGTAAACGGCATACAGCCCGCGACGGCCAATTTCTTCTCGTCGATAGGCAAGGCGATGAGGGGGTTTTTCATCTCGCTGACAAGACAGATTTTATTCCTGATTCCGCTGATGCTGATATTCGCCAGCTACGGCGGAATAGACGGCGTGATGTACGCGGGCCCCGTCGCCGACCTCGCGGCAGCGGTACTCGCCGCCGTTTATATAACGCGCGAGGTCCGCGAGATGAAACGTCTGGAGAACACGGCAGCGCGCGAATATCCAGGAAAATAAATTTTATCCATACTTTCATTGCGATAACTAGTGGCACGGAATATTGACTCAAACTTCGTGCCCCAAGAAGTTGTCAAGCACCTTTTCACCACTACGCTCTCCTCGTCGATAATTGGCGGGCTGTTTTTCGAAACGACCGGCGCGGACAGGGTAAACGTGTTCATAGTGGACGACACGTTCTACTCTCGCGGGCGCTCCAAGAAGGTGGAGCTAAGGAATTGGGGGGTTGGGGCAGTATGTCAAAGTTGATATTGGGGATTATTGACCGTGTGTCAAAATTGATATTGGGGATTTTTAGCAGTGTGTTAAAATTGATATTGGGGATTTTTGGCCTGCTGATGCTGATAGTGCTGTTAGTAAAGTTGATAGATGAAGACATGATTTGGCAGGCTGTCCTCGTGATTGTCCTCAGTTTTCTGCTCGGGATAACGGCGATAGTTTTGCGGCACCGGCATTTGAAGCGTCAGCAGGATATTGATATCCTGAAAGCCGATATACGCAAGATAGGCGACGACGAAACCGCGCGGCTGGCGGAGAAATATCAGAACCGATAAGATTTGGTTATGATTGTAATTCGTTGAAACCCATCAGTTTCGAAATGCTTTTCGCGCATTGATCAATTTTATCGATATATCGCCTGATTTGAGGCTTCATTCGAAATGAAGGCCCCGAAATGCTGACAGCAGCGAAGATTTTCCTATCGATATCCTTAATTGGGGCGGCGGCGCAACTGAGCCCTTCCTCCCGCTCCTCGTCGTCCAGCGCATATCCCTCGCGCCTTATTTTCTCAATGGCCTTGCGAAGCGTTTCGGCGTCTCTGATGGTATTTTTCGTAAAAACAGGAAATTGCGCGAGCGCGTCGCAGTAACGGTCTATTTCGGCGTCGGTCAGGCCCGACAACAGTACCTTGCCGGCGGCCGCCGTGTGAGCCGGTATGCGTGCGCCAATTTGAGAAGTACAGCTTACCGAATGGCTCGATTCTACTTTGTCCACATAATACATATTGAATCCTTCAAGCTGGCACAAATGCACAGTTTCATCAACATCCTCGGATAATTTGCGTATTTCCGGCATGGACAAACGCCTCAGATCATTTTTGCTCATAATCGCGGACGCGAAGGATATAAGGTTATTGCCAATCTTATATCTTTTATCACTCGTTCCCTGCCGCAGGTAATCATGTTTCACGAGCGTCGCCAGTTGTCTGTGCATAGTGCTGGGAGGAAGCGAAAGTTCCTTTGCCAGTTCCAGAATGTTCCATTCCTTCTTTCCGTAGGCGAAACATTCGAGAATGGATATAGCGCGCGTTATACTGTTGATGGAGCTACTACCAAGCATTATATATCAAACTCTCCCCTATAATGAAAAAATTTTCGCTCCTTCATCGCAATCATTATGATATTTTAAGCGATAATCAAACATTTTTGGTGTTAAATTTTAAACCTAACTCACCATATAAAATTTATAGATGCAAATTCTGATAAAGAATCCAGGCGATAAAGAGCGGGGCATCACGCTTTTTCTCCTTGCGCCAACCCCGCTTTATGAACAGTATTCACAAGCCTTTCGAGCGCGGGATAGACGAATTTACGAAAATCCTGGAGCGAGAAAAACGGCTGGTCGTTCGAGCCGTAGTCATCAGCTACTTGTATGGCGTCAATCCCTGCTTCGATCATATTCAATCATAATGCCATTATTCGCATAACACCTGCAAAGCCCGAAATGGTCTTTTACCACCCAGTTCGCGTCAATGCCGGGTTCACCTCTATATATCCATATATCCGCCCTTCATGGCGGATACCGCGAATCTGGTATAGAGCGCCAGCGCACCTTTTTTGTATTTGGGTTCCGGATACGCAAAGCGCGATCTGCGTTCCGCCAGAATCGCCTCTATCTCGCTCGGAGTTTTTCGTTCTCCGCCAACGCCGACAATAGCGAGCGTTCTGCCCGGGATGTCGATATATATCAGATCCCCGTGTTCCACCAGAGCTATATTGCCTCCTTCCGCCGCTTCCGGGGAAACATGCCCTATACAGGGTCCGCGCGACGCACCGGAAAACCTTCCGTCGGTTATAAGGGCTATCGAACGCGAGAGTTCTTCGTTTGAGGCTATCGCTTCGGTCGTCAAAAACATCTCGGGCATTCCCGAGCCTCTTGGCCCCTCGTAGCGGATAAACACAGCGTCGCCGGGATGGACTCCTCCGTGCAGAATGGCGTTTATCGCATCCTCTTCGTTGTCAAACGGGACGGCCTTCAGCGTGACGACGCGCATTTCCTCAGGCGCAGCGGAATGTTTGATTACGGCGCCCTGTTCCGCCAGATTACCTCGCAGGATGGCGACAGCTCCTTCTTTCTGAATCGGGGCTTCCGGTTTCGCGAGAATGTCTTCTTTGCGTAAGCCGGTTCCCTCGAAATGGCGTTCGCGGTCGTCGTAGAAGTTTGTCCGGGCAATGTCGTCCAGGTTTTCCTTGAGGGTTTTTCCGGTGACGGTCATCACATCGAGATGCAGATTTCCCCTGATGGACTCCATGACGGCTGGTACGCCTCCGGCGTACCAGAAGAACTCCGC
>JAISXR010000281.1 GCA_031270375.1 Synergistaceae bacterium
TATTTATACTCACGAGCGGATAGATTTGCCACAGAGACGGACGCGCAATGCGCGCCCGTGGTCATCGTGGTAAATGTTTTAGTGCGTGAGTATAACAGGCGTTCGAAATGAGAGAAAACTCAAATCCGAATAAACGAACCGTGTAATCTATCGGGCCGCGTCATCTATCGCGTCGCGGAGTCTGCGGGCGCCTTCCTGAAGGTCATCCGCGCCCGCGAACGTAAAGCAGGTCCGAAGGCAGTCATCGCCGCCGCCATTCGCGTAGAACGCCCTGCCGTGAACGAACGCCACTCCCCTGTCGACAGCTTTGAGAAACAATTTTTGCGTATCGACTCCCGGAATCCGCAGCCAGAAGAAAAATCCTCCCTGCGGCACTTCGTATTCCACGTTTTTCGGAAGATATCTGCGGAAGGCCTCGGCCATTCCGTCGCGCTTCCCGCGATAGTGACTCACTATTTTCGGCAGAAACCCGTCGAGGTGACCGTTCTCGCAATATTCGGCAACGAGGGCCTGCGCCACGACGCTCGTGCATAAATCCACTCCCTGTTTGACCATGACCATTTTGCGGATTATATCTTTCTGCCCAACAATCCAGGCGACTCGCGCACCCGGCGCCAGTATTTTAGAGAATGAGCAGGCGTAAATCACCCGTCCGTCCGTGTCCATCGAAAAAATCGTGGGCAGATGTCCGCCTTCGTACCTGAGATGTCCGTACGGGTCGTCCTCGAAGATTATCAAATCATACTTACGGGCCGTGTCGAGAAGTTTTTTTCTCCGTTCTGTTGAAAGTGTGCAGCCGGCAGGATTCTGAAAGTTCACTATGCTGTATATGAACTTTATCTTTTTTCCGGACGAGCGGGCTTCTTCTATCAGCCCCGGAAGTTTATCCGCTATCATTCCGTCCTTGTCGCACGGCGCGGTTATGAAACCGGCGCCGCGGTTTCGCATCGTATGTATGGCTCCCGGATACGTCGGATCCTCCACCAGGATATATTCACCCGGGTTAACCAGAGCCGCGCAAAGCAAATCCATCCCCTGCTGGGAGCCCGACGTAATCAGCATTTCTTCGGGCTTTGTCTCGCGTCCCATTCGGGGGGCCATCCATCGCGCTATGAATGTTTTGAGCGGCTCATAACCGTCCGTCGCGCCGTACTGCAATATTTCTTCGCCATTTTTCCGCAAGACGGAGGAACTTTCATAAAATTTCGCGATGGGAAATATTTTGGGATCCGGATTGCCTCCGGCGAAAGAGATCATCCCCACCCTTTTTATCATCGGCATCAACTCCCGAATGGGAGAAGGTTTCATGTTCAAAGCGAGTTCGGAAAACATGGTTTCTGGACTAAAATCACTCATCGATATCACTCCTATTCGAACCGATCAAAATATCTGCCAATCGCCCTTATTGATATTTTAACATCATAAGCGTGTTTATCGCCCCAATTATCGAGCTGTGGATATCAACGCTCATTATTGCTCATTATTTATTATACCCGCATCCATAATTTTACTGACGCTTGCCAAGGCCGGCCTTTTCTGATACGGTTTAGCCCGTTCGTAGGAAATGGGGGGGGTGCCTTGGCGTTCGGGCCTGAGTTGGTTTCCGCGCAAGTTATCGAGATAGAGCGCGAATTTGCCCGGAACAGGGTTCGGCGGGTAAATGCCGGGGAATTTTGGATCTCGCTTCTGTTTTCCCGCGACAGGTCGCTCTTGATCTCATGGGATTCGGAATGTTACGGCGTCTGTCGCGTCACTCCGGAGGAAATTCGCGAACTGGAAAACGCTTCGGGAGCGCGGCCGCCGGTCGTGGACGCGATAAGGTCGCATATAGTCGGCGCTGACCTTTGGGCTTCGGTTCAGGTGAACCGCGACAGGGTCATGAAATTGGAGTTCCGGCGCGTCATAGGGGCCGGGTTTTTCCAGACGCGTCACTTGATATGCGAACTGTGCGGACGGTACAGCAACGTGATGGTCACCGACGAGGAAAATCGCGTGATCGAAGCCGCCAAACACATTCTCCCCGAGGATAACCGGTACAGAACGATAGCGCCGGGGAGCGTTTACGTCCCGCCGCCTCCGGTGCGGGGAATTCCCATCGACGAGGTTGATGTTTCAGGCGGCGATATCGACGGCATCGCGGGAATCGGGAAACCTCTTCTGAACGCCATCAAAAAACTTGGGGCGGAGGAGGTCAGCGCGTCGCTGAAATTTTTTAAAAACATAAACCTCGGGCTCTGCCCGAACCCGGCAGGGAGATTGCTCCCTGCACCCTCTTTTTTTTATATAAAATTTGAGGCGGAGCCTCATGGGTATGTGACTTTGTCGCATGTCTTGCTGCCGGGCGCGGTTTTGCTTTCGGCGGGGGATTCGCTTTCTGCCGCCCGTTCAGCAGTGGTGTCCGCGATGGCGAATCGCGCCGCGTCCTCTTGCAGGAAAAAAATTTCGGCGATCCTGGATAAATTGGAGCGCGTCAATTCCAAAAGGATAGAGGAATACGCGTCGCTCATTTCGGGCGGCGAAGAAATCAAGCGGCTGAAAACCGAAGGACAGCTCATACTGGCCAACGTTCACGCCATTCGGCCCAGGGCCGCATCGGCTGTGCTGATCAGTTGGACCGAATCAGGCGCCGAGGAAAAGCTCGTTTCGCTCGATCCCGATAAGGACGCCTCCGCCAACGCCGAGGCGCGTTTCGCGAAATACAGGCGCAAAAAAAGAGCGGTCGCGGCGGCTGACGCATTGCTGCCGAAACTGTATCATGAAAGGGACGAACTTGGGGAACAGCGCGTATTGCTCGAATGTAACGACGATTTGAACACGTTATACATGATGATGGAGGAATTGCGCCCGCGTTCGGTAGCCCGCGCGCGCGGCGAGGCCCCAAAAAAACTTGCCGATGCCGCCCCCCACAGGAGGGCCGAATTTTTGGACGACAGCGCGATGCTGTTTTACGGACTCTCCGCAAATGGCAACCGTTACGTAACGTTCAAGGCGGCCAAAACGAGCGACCTGTGGTTTCACGCTCAGGGGATACCGGGAGCGCACGTCATTCTGAGGTTCGCCGCCGCCCCCGACGACGAAACGAAGGCGCGAATGACGCGCGTCGCGGCGTCGTGCGCAGCTTTTTACAGCGGCGGCCGCGATTCCGGCGGAGTGAGGGTGGATTTCGCGCTTCGCAGATACGTCCGCGCCATACAGGGCGGAGGCGCGGCGAACGTCACTTACAGGGAGTTCGACACCGTTATCGTGGATCCGTCGCTCTGGCGCGAGATCGAATCGCGGATAGAAAACTCGCGAGTTCTTCGGGGATGACACTCCGAAAACTCACCCTTCTTCCGTCCCTCGGGTGAGCGAACGACAGCTTCCACGAATGGAGAAACACCCTGCCCGGCACGAAAGGGCTTTCGCGCGACGGCGCGTAAAGCGTGTCGCCGACGAGGGGACATCCCAGGGCTTGCATGTGCACTCTTATCTGGTGCATCCTTCCGGTGTGAATCGAGCATTTCGCGAAGCTGTACTCGCCGTCACTCCACAACACCTCATAATCGGTGACGGCGTAGCGCCCGTCGGCCCGCACCGTCATTTTCATACCGTCCGCGCCGCGGCCGACGGGCGCGTCTATCCTGGCGCTCGCCTCGCGCGGTTTGCCGTGGCAGAGGAAGAGATAAGTTTTTTCCACCCTTCTCGCCTTGAACTCATTGTAAAGTTTTTCGAGCGCCAACCCATTGCGCGCCACGACCATCAATCCCGACGTGGTGGCGTCGAGCCTGTGGACTATGCCTGGGCGGATGACGCCCTTCACGTTTCCGAAATCTTGAAATCTGTGAAGCAGGCCGTGAACCAGCGTTCCGCTGTAATGGCCCGGCGCGGGATGCACCACGAGTCCCGCCGGTTTGTCGACCACAATGATATC
>JAISXR010000010.1 GCA_031270375.1 Synergistaceae bacterium
TCTTGACGAACGATTCTTCGAGCGCGGCGGAAAATATTCCGTATTCCATGCGTGACGCTCCGTTATAAAAGAACAATCCGCCCTTCACTTTCGGGTTCACGGCAGTCCTGATCTCCTCGTCGTATATGTCCTGCGGCAGGGTGATGATTCGGCTTAAAAGCGTCTTTGCGCCGGCCTGCGGAGTTTCGGGAAGCAATATCTGAATGCGTCCGTCGGCGGTGAGAAAACCGCAGTCGGTCGTTCTGAGCGCCGCCTGAACACGGGATTTGAACGTGCCGTCGAGTATCTCTTCCTGCTCGGATGTCAGTTTGGCATCGCTCGACGGCTCGAATGAAATGGCGACCAAAAGCCCGGACAGCGGACGCTTGTATCTCTGGGCCCTGCTCACTTCCTCCGGCCCCCTTGTTTTGCGGTATCCGTCGGTATAAAGGCCCGTCGTCTTGTCGTATATGGATTTGAATTGTTCATCCTGCACGATCTCCGCTGGCGTCTCCTGCCGCGGTTTCCCGTCCGGGGTGGGTTTGAGCAGAAAGTAATATCTCGCGCCGTCTTTTTCCTGCGTGATCCACCATTTGCCGGAACTCAAGGTCACTTCTTCGCTGTCAATGGGTATGAGGTCGCCGATCATTTTGCCGGCGACGCTCTTGATGTCCCTGCCCAAAGCCTCGCAAAAACTGGTCGTGGCGTTCATGACGACACCCTTGTTGTCGGTATGGCATACCACCAATGACAATTTTTCCAACGCGCCGTCGAGTTTTTTGTACGGCGATCCCCCATCGTCGCCGGTATCGGCCGTGACCGTGGACGAGACCGACGCGTTCCGCCCCGTGGCGTAGAAAAACACCGTGACGAGCCCGGCCAGGAACAACATGAGCCCGATCCATGACATGAAGGTCACTCCGAACTGCATCGACATTACCGACACCATCAGCCCCTGGGTGAGGAGCGATATGCCGTAATTGAAACGATTTTCTCCCCGCAGGATGAAAAAAAGTGACAGTGCGCACATGCAGATGTATGCCGCGATCGTCATTCCCCATAAGGCGTCGGGAATCGCCACTGCCGCCGCCCTGTCGCGGAGCAGCGCGGAGAGAATGAGGAAAAAGAACGAAAAAACCGGCGGAAAAAACAGCCACGTCATTTATCTTGCCCCCCTCTTCTCAGCGTTACGTAACGGACGCCTTTTTCTCAATTATACACTATACTGCCGTTTAAGCGGATATTTTTCGGAGCTTTGACGTCATCCTTGAACACATGTTCGCGGATCATGTTATAATTTGCCGTGATATAATCGGTAAATCGTAAATAGCTGAACTGAAGGTGTCTTGGTATGTTGCACTGCGGTATAGTTGGGCTTCCCCTCAGTGGGAAGAGCACTGTTTTCAACGTAATAACCGGAGCCGGCGCGGAAGTGAAAACCTACGCCGGGGGCAGGGTCGACCCTAACAGGGCGGTCGTGGACGTGCCGGATGCGCGTTTCGACAGGCTGGCGGAAGTCCACCATCCCAAAAAGACGACGCCCGCGCAGGTGGAATTTGTAGATCTCGCGGGGTTGTCGCGCGGCGCTGGAAAGGGCGAGGGGCTGGGCAACGCGTTTCTCTCGTTTGTGGCCGACGCCGACGCGCTGATTCACGTGATCAGGTGTTTCGACAACCCCGCCGCGCCTCATCCGGAGGGGAGCGTCGATCCGGTGCGTGACTGGGATATAATAAACATGGAGCTGATATTCAGGGATTTGGCGGTGGCCGAGAACAGGCTCACGAAACTGTCGGGCAAAAAAAATCCGCTGCCCGAGGAAAAAGCCGAACAAACACTTCTCGAGCGATGCCGAAATTGGCTGTTCGAAGAAAAATTTCTGAAAGACCTCGATCTAACAGCGCCTGAACGCCGCTCACTGCGAGGATTTACATTTCTCACCGAAAAACCCCAGATTATCGTGCTGAATATGGACGAATCGGCCGCGGACATCGAGTCCGCGCCGAACGGCGCCGCCCTGAAGGAACGGATCCAAGCTGCGCGGGATACGGCGATAACGCTTTACGGGCGCCTCGAAATGGATATACTCGACCTCACCGGCGAAGAGGCGGCTGAGTTCACGCAAGGCCTGCCGATAGACCGGCCGGGGAGGGAACGGCTTATATCGTCGGCGTATTCGGTACTGGGGCTCATCAGTTTCTTCACATGCGGCCCGGACGAAGTGCGCGCGTGGACGCTTCATGACGGCGAAAACGCGGTCGACGCGGCCGGGGCGATTCACAGCGATCTGGCGAGAGGGTTCATACGCGCCCAAGTGGTCAGCTACAACGACTACGAGAGATTCGGCGACTCCTACGCCAACTGCCGCGACGAGGGCGTTTTGAGGGTGGAGGGGCGCGATTACAAGGTTCAAGACGGCGATATAATAGAGATAAGGTTCAACGTGTAGGGGTGAAGGCTATGAAAATCGGAGTGGACCTCGGAGGACATACGCTGACCGCGGCGTTGATTTCGCGTGACGGCCAAAAACCGCGGATCGAGAAGATCGATAAATCGGATACCCCGCGGTCGAGGAGCGTAAAGGAAATCATGGAAGCGATAGCTTCCGCGGCTGAGCGTCTCAGAGAGGGGCATAAAATAGCCGCGTTCGGAGTGGCTGTGCCGGGTATGCTTAACGCCGACAGGCGGCGCGCGCTCCGAATGCCGAATTTTCCCGTCGAATGGGACGACCTTGACATCGTGGACGCCATTGAGACGGCGCTCGTGTCGCGCGGGATACACGCGCCGGTCGGTATCGAAAACGACGCGAACTGTTACGCCCTGGGCGAGGGCAGCGCCGGCGAAGCTGTCGGCATCTCCGACTTCGTGACGTTCACGATGGGCACGGGAATCGGGTGCGGTATCGTGACCCGCGGAAGGCTCCTGACCGGTGCTCACGGAATGGCGGGTGAGGGCGGTCATGTGGTGGTGCGCGGCGGCGTGCCCTGTGGGTGCGGAGGAAAGGGACACTCGGAGACTCTGGCCGCGGCCGACGGAACTTCCGCGCGGGCGTTGGCCAAAGGATTGCCGGAGGATTTCGAAAAACTCTGGGAGATGAGGGGCGACCCCGCCGCGGACGAAGTCTTGGACGTCACCATTGACGCGATGGCCCGCACCATCGCGACGGTCTGTCATCTGCTCGACCCCGAGATAGTGATAATAGGCGGCGGAATGAGCAGGGCTGAGGGGATAGGCGACGCCCTTAAATCCGTGTCGGCGGAATACTTGTCACGGCCCTTCAAGAAACTGCTGGATATCCGGATTTCCCGCATCGGCAGCGAAGCCGCGCTTTACGGAGCGGCGAGCGTCGAGAGGACGGCATGAAGAACCGATTTATTTTTTTTGAAAGCGAGGGCGGTAAATATGGAAGCTGACGCCGGAGGACTCTCGGCGCTCTTTGCGGCCGTTTTCAACACATACACCGGCGGCATCGTGACGCTGCTTGCCGTGAACTGCATAGCGGCTATGGGTGTGTCGCTTCTCACCGGGTTCACGGGGATATTCACCCTCGGCCACGCCGGTTATATGGCGATCGGTGCCTATACGGCTGCGATAATGATAATTCGCGGCGGATTTCACTGGTTTTTGGGAGTGATATGCGGCGGTCTCCTGGCCATGGTTCTGGCGTGCCTGATCGGGCTGCCCACTTTGAAACTCGTGGGGGACTACTATACCATCGCCTCGCTGGGCCTGGGAGAGGCGATAAGGCTGGTCATCGAGAACTGGCACAGCGTGACGAGGGGCGCGCGCGGCTATCCCGGCATACCGCACTACACCACTCTGCCGGTCGCGCTGGCCTTTTTGCTCGTGCTTGGGGTGATGATGTTCTTCCTCATCAGGAGCAATTACGGCCGGGCTTTCAAGGCGTGCCGGGACGACTACGTGGCCGCCTCGCTGCTGGGCTTCAACACGTCCAAGTACAGGGTTCTGAGCCTGTCCGTGTCCGGTTTCTACTGCGGCGTCAGCGGCGCGCTGATGGGGGGCTTCATGTCGTTCATCCAGCCCTCGATGTTCGACATGGCGAAATCGACGGAACTGGTCTCGATAGTCGTCTTCGGGGGACTCGGCTCTGTGAGCGGTTGTCTTTTGGGCACCGGCGTGCTGACGCTGGTGACCGAAGTTTTCCGTTCCATATCCCAGTACAGGATGCTCATATACGGTTTGGTTCTCGTCCTGGTGATGGTTGTCAGGCCCGAGGGGATCATGGGCAAAAAAGAGATATCGTTCGGCTTTGTGTCACGTCTGTTTGAGACGCGCGAAAAACCTGGCCCGCAGGGCGAGGCGTGAGGGACGTTCAATGGGCGTCGTACTCGAGCTGAAAAATGTCGAAAAGTCCTTTGGAGGCATCCGCGCCGTCTCGGATATCTCTTTCGCTATACGCGAGCGAGAACTGGCCGGATTGATAGGGCCCAACGGGGCGGGTAAAACCACGGTGTTCAATCTCGTGACCGGGGTGTACGACGTCTCCGGCGGCGAGATGATATACCTGGGCCGCAATATAAATTCCCTCAAGACGTATGAGGCGGTGGAGGCGGGCATTGCCCGGACTTTCCAGAATCTCAGGCTGTTTTCGTCCTCGACCGTCCTCGAAAACGTGATGACCGCCGCGCAGCGGCATCACAAATACAGTTTTTTCGAGGCCGTGAGCCATGTTGGCAGGTGGCGTGAGGAGGAACACGTGATACGCGCGGAGAGCATGGAGTTGCTGGAGCGCGTCGGGCTGGCGGTAAGAGCAGGTCAGGCGGCCGGCACGCTGCCATACGGCCTCCAGCGCAGGCTCGAGATAGCGCGAGCCCTGGCGCTCCGTCCGAGGCTGCTGATGCTGGACGAACCGGCGGCAGGGATGAACCCGGAGGAAGTTTACGCCCTCAACGAACTTATCGCGCATATACACGGGGATTTCGAACTGACCATACTCCTGATAGAGCACCACATGGACATGGTCATGGAGATATGCCCTCACATCGTATGCATGAACTTCGGAGCGAAGATAGCCGAGGGCACGCCTGACGAGATCAGGAATCATCCTGAAGTTCTGAAAGCGTACCTGGGGGAGGAGGAGTGACATCATGAGTGAGACGCGCGCGCCGCTTCTCTCGGTCAAAAATCTCTCGGTGAATTACGGGGCGATACAGGCGCTGAAAGGCGCGTCGCTCGATGTCTACCCCGGCGAAATAGTCTCGGTGATAGGGGCCAACGGCGCTGGCAAATCGACCTTGATGAACGCCATAATGGGGGACGTGAAACGCGCGGGCGGTGAAATCACGATCGACGGACACAAACTGCCCGCCAGAAGCTACCAGGTGGTGAGCGCCGGAATAAGCCTCTCTCCAGAGGGCAGGAAGCTGTTCGCGCCCCTCACAGTCAGGGAGAATCTGGAGATGGGCGCTTTCCCGCTGAAGGAGAGAGCCGAGGTCGAAGGACAGATCAAACGCGTGTTCGCCCTGTTTCCTAGGCTGGAGGAGAGGGAGCGGCAGTACGCCGGCACTCTTTCCGGCGGCGAACAGCAGATGCTCGCCATAGGACGCGCGCTCATGGCCCGCCCGCGCGTGCTGCTGCTGGACGAGCCGTCGCTTGGGCTAGCGCCCATAATCATAACCGAGATATTCAAGGAACTGACCGAGATTAATCGAAATCTGGGAATGACGATGCTGATAGTCGAACAAAACGCCCGAAAAGCGCTGTTGCTGTCGAACAGAGCCTATGTCCTTCAGACAGGCTTGATCACCACGCATGGAAACTCGCAAGACCTCATACACGACCCGCAAATAGAAGCGGCATATCTGGGCGGAAGCAAAAAAACGTAGAACCTCGGGCTCCGCCCGAACCCGACAGGGAGCAAGCTCTCTGTACCCTCTTCATAATTTTTTTCTTTCACACTTCGGGTGACTGGTTCCCCGGCGGAGCCTCAAGGTTTTGATCTTTTTTACTGCACGCTTACCTGATCTCCGTCGTTCAGGTTCGTCCCCCCGAACACTATCAGCTTGTCGCCGGATACCAAGCCTTCCGTTATTTGAACGTAATCGCCCTGCCTCAAGCCTGTCTTTACGGGCTTCATCACGGCTCTGGAGGTCTCCTCCAGAAACACGAATTCTCCGTTATCGCCGCTTTGTATCGAATTTGCCGGTATCAGAACGGCGTTTTTGAATTCGCGTTCCACGAGCGAGGCCTGACCGAACATGCCGGGGCGCAGGCGGTTTCCGGCGGCCTCGTTGTCCAGTTCTATCTCGACCGTGCTCGACCGTGTCGACGGGTCGACGTATGGGTCTATCCGCGACACTTTGCCCTGAAACTCCTCGTCGGGGAGGGCGTCGAAACGCAGGAGCACGTCCATGCCCGGCTTGACGGCGAATATTTTTATCTCGGGCACGCGAAGCGACGCCTTGAGTTTTCTAAGATCGGCGATGTCGAGTATCGGGGAACTGGGCGATATCATGGTGCCTTGGGTGAGGGAATAATCCGACAGCACCGTTCCGTCGAGCGGAGAGTACATTATGTAATCCTGCTTGGCGGATTTTACGCGTCCCAATTCCGCGGAAGCCTGACGCTCCTTGGCGACCGCCGCGTTGTAACTCGCGCGGGCGCTGGCGTAGGCGGTCGACATGGAGTCGTATTGCTGCTGCGTACTGAAGCCCTCTTTCAAAAGCCTCTCGTAGCGGTCGACATTCGTCTTGGCGTTCGCCATCTCGGCATTAACACGTTCGGTTTCAGCCCGAGCGGAAGAGACCTGCGCCTCCGTGGAGCCTATCAGCGCGTCCTGTTGCGCGTGTTCCAGTGTGGCCACGAGCTGCCCCTTTGTGACCGTCTCTCCCGTTTTGACGTGGAGCTTTTCAAGCCTGCCGGAGACTCGCGGCGTCAGTTGAACGCGGTTTTGCGCTTCTATGGACATGTTTTGCACTATGCTGTCGCGAACCGTCTTGTCGTCCGTCACGGCCTCCACCCGCACGTAGGCCGGCGGATTTTCGGGGGGACTGGAAACCGCCGGCGCCTCTTTCCCCTCCGAGGCCGTGCTTTTTTCACCCGGACTCAGGAAGAAAAATCCGGCGCACGCTACCGCGAGAACGAATATCAGTATGATTGTGACGCGTCCCGCGCCGCCGCTGTGTTTGGATGTCATCGTAAATCAGCCTCCTCGGCCCATTCTATTATGTTTCCCTCGGTCACTTTCAACGCCACCACGGCGAGCATCCGATTGTAAAGCGAACGCAGGTGCTCCAGCCTGCTTTCCGTGAGCGACGTCTGCGCGGACAAAAGGTCGAGCTGCGGAGTTACCCCTTCCCTGAACCCTACCTCGGCCAGGCGATTTGTCTCTTCCGCGAGGCGCAGCGCCGCTTCGGCCGATTCGAGGTGTTTTGTGGCGGTCTCCAATTCCGTCCATGCCGTCTCGACACCGGATTTTATGTCCAGTTGTTTCTGCTCCAGCGCTATTTTATCCTGAACCGCCTGCGCCTGAGCGGTTATAACGCTTCCACGCGCCGTGTTCCTGTCGAGGATCGGAACGGTGAGCGACAGCTCCGCCCGCCAGGAATCTTCGAAACTGCCCGTCCTGTTCACGTCAGTGAGGCCGGCCGACGCCCCCAGGGTGATTCTTGGCTTCGAGCCGCTGCGCGCTATATTTATCTGGTACTCCTGATATTCTATCTGATTTTCGAGCATTTTGAGGTCAGCCCGGTTTTCGAGAGCCGCCGCGAGCGACGATTCCCTGCCGCCCGATACCTCCAGCGCGCCGAGGTCGCCCGATACCGGACGCCTGTCCTCCGGGGGAATGGCGAGATAGTTCATCAGGGATATCACGGCCGAGTCGTACATTCCCTCCGCCGAGGCCAGACTGGCGTTGTTCGCGGCGAGCTGTTGCGAGGCGCGTATCACTTCCAGCCTGTTCGACAGGCCCAGTTCGGCCATGCGGGTGATTTCTTTCAGGTGCATTTCCGACGTGGCGGAGGCCGAGCGTTCCGTCTCTACGTAACTCTCCTGAAGCAATACGTTGTAGAATCTCGCGAACAACTCTCCCGCCGCCCTGTTCCTAGCGTCCTCGACGGCGAGGCCGGCTATCGACCGTACCTGCGGCGCTTGTTTCCTCATTGCCTCGTTTCTGCCGCCGGAGTAGATGATTTGCGAGAGTGACACGCCCGCCGCGTTCGTGCCGGTTTGCCCGGCGGCAGCGGTTGCGCTCGCCTCGCTCGTAGACGCGCTTATGCTCACCTCGGGCGTCAGCGTTCCGTCCGCTTGCAATCTGAACGCTTCAGCCTTGTCTATTTCCTTGCGGAGGGACTGAAGCGTCAGGTTGCGCGACAGCATGAGGTTGAGCGCCTCGTCTATTTCGATCGGGGGCGTGGTCTCTGCCCGAGCCACGCAGGAAATCGCGAAAAACGCCGATATTGTGACGAAAATTCCCGCCCGCTTCATTGTTTTGCCGCCGCCGCTGTTCCAGCGGCGGAGATATCGTTCGATATGACGGCCGCGGCCGCTCCCACCGGAGCGGGCATGAGCTGCCGCCGCCTGATGGTCATTTCCCGCAGCCTGCGGTAGGCGTTGTACCTCCTTACGCGTCCTGTGACCCAGTCCTTGATGTCGTCGAATATCAGGTAAACCACCGGGATCACGAGAAGCGTCAAAAGGGTCGAGGTGCAGAGCCCGCCTATTACCGCCACGGACATCGGCTGTCTCGTCTCGCCGCCTTCGCTTAAAGCAAGCGCGACAGGAAGGTTTCCCACCATGGTCGATACGGTGGTCATCAGGATGGCGCGAAGTCTCATGGGCCCGCTCCGCGTCACCGCGTCGATTTTTTTGGCCCCCGACGCGCGCATCTGGTTGATGAAATCGACGAGCAGTATCGCGTTGTTGACGACCACCCCCACGAGGAGGATTATCCCCATGAAACTCATCACGCTTATGCGGAGTTTGGCGATGTACATGAGGCCGAAAGAGCCCACCGTCATGAGCGGCAGCGAGAACATGACCGTGAGCGGATGGAGGAACGACTCGAACTGTATCGCCATGACGATGTAAACCAGCATGATAGCGAACATCAAAGCTGTCGCGAGGCTTACGAAACTCTCCCTCATCCTCTCGGAGTCGCCTGTGGGCGTCATGGTGTAAGTGCCGTCCTGCGGGGCATATTTGCGGAACAGGTCCTCCATTATCGCTATTCCCTCACCGGCGGATATGCCCTCGACATTGGCCCCTATCTCTATCGAATGCTGTCTGTTGTAACGCTTTATGACGTTGGGCGAGGCGCCTATGCGGCTGGTCACGAGCCCGTCGGCGCGGATGACCTGTCCTCCCGCTGTCTTGACAAGCGTGTTGAACACCTTCTCGGGCGAGTCCCTGAGTTCCTTCTCCGCCCTTATCTGTATGGAATACCTGTAACCGCCCTCGTTGAAGGAGCCGCCGGTCGTTCCTGCGAACCACGCGTTGAGTTCGTCGGACAAATCCCTGACGCTCACGCCCAGGTCATCGGCGAGCGCTCTGTTGAGTTCGAGGTCTATCCTCGGTTTGTTCATCTGGAGGTCGGTCGTTATGTCGACGAGACCGCGCGGATTTTTTCCGAGGTCGTTTTTTATCTGTTCGCCGATCGCCGCCAACGCCTCGCTCGTGGGCCCCTGAATCATCAGTGTGAGGTCGGAGCCGCCCCAGTTGCCCATCTTTATGTCGACATCGCGGAAGGCAGCGAGTTTACGGCGGATCTGCCCCATGATCACGTTGGACGGCTCGCGCAGGTTTTTGGGGATCAGCTGTATGGTGAGATTGCCCTTGTAAACCTCCTGCCCTTGTCCGCTTCCGGCGACGCCGTATGTGTAGGAGACCCGCGGGTCTGCCTCGACGACTTTTATCATCTCGCTCATCACCTGTTCCGTCACTTCGAGCGAGGTGTCAGCCGGCAGTTCCATGTTGAGCCGGATGTATCCCTGATCTTCGTTGGGAGAGAACTCCGTGCCGAGCTTTGTGGCGAGGAACAGTCCGCCCGCGAAGAAAGCGATGGCTATGCCGAGGACGGTGACGCGGTGTCTGACGGCCGCTTCGAGAAGGTGGCTGTATCCTTTTTCGAGCATCAGGAACGGGGCCTCGAGCGCCCTCTGTATCAGCCCGATTTTTTCCCGTCCCAGCAGACGGGAGCAGAGAAAGGGCGTCAACGTGACCGACAGGAGGAGCGATATCGAGATGGTCATGACGACGGTTATCGCGAGAGCGCTCATAAATTGGCCCATCAACCCTCCCATGAAGGCGAGAGGCAGAAACACCACGAGGGTCGTCGCCGCCCCCGCGATTACCGCCATGCCCACCTCCTGCGTCCCGTCACGGGCCGCCCTCATAGGTGTTTTCCCCATCGAGCGGTGGCGCGCTATGTTCTCCATGACGACGCTCGTCGCGTCGACCACCATGCCCACAGCGAGGGAGGCTCCCATCATCGATATGTTGTTGATGGTTATTCCGAACCAGTATATGGTAGCGACGCTGCCGAGGAGGCATACCGGTATCGTGATGACGGCCACGGCGGTCGCCCGGAGCGTCCTCAGGAATATGAACATCACTATGGATGTGAGGCATATCGAGAGGATGATATCCCCGCGAACCCCGTTCATCGAGCTGAGTATGAAGAGCGACGTGTCGGAGACGATGACCAGTCTGGCGCCCCTCGGCGCCGTCTTGTTCAATTCATCGACGCGCTTTCTCACTTCGCGCGCCAGTTCCACCTCGTTCGCGCCCTTTTGTTTTCTGACCTGGACCATTATGGTGGGCGCGTTCTCGTACAGCGACTGGCTGCGTTTATCCTCGAAGTCGTCCTCTATGCGGGCTACATCGTGGAGGCGGATTATGGCTCCGTTCCTGTACGCCACCGGAATATAAGCCAGCTCCTCGACGGATCGGTATTCGCCGTTGAGTCTTATGCCGTATTCGTGCGTTCCGGTTTCCACGCGTCCCGCCGGAAGCTCCACGTGCCGCGTGTAAACGGCGTTTTTGATGTCCTTAGTGGTGAGTCCGTATGCCTCGAGGCTGTCGGTATTGAGCCATATCCGTATCTCCCTGTCGCGGAAACCGGCGAGTTGCACGCCGCCGACGCCGGCCACGGTCTGAAGGCGCTCCGTCACGACGCCGTCGACATATCTGGTCAAGGTTTTCATGTCGGTCCTGCCGTCGGTCTCGAGCGCGATGTTCATTATGGGCATGCCGGACATGTCGAATTTGTCGATTTGAGGTTCGTTGCACTCGTCGGGGAGCTGTCCCTTCGCCATGCTGACCTTTCCCCTGACGTCCGCCGCCGCGAAGTCCACGTTCCTGTTGAGGTCGAATTCGATCCCTATCACGGAACGTCCCTCATAGCTGCTCGACTGGATGTTCTTGATTCCCTCTATCGTGTTGATGCGCGCTTCCAAAACGTCGGTCACGTCGTTGTCCATGATCGCTGGCGAAGCGCCGTCCAGGGTGGTCACGACCACGACGAACGGGAAGTCGATGTTGGGCATTCGCTCGACGCCCATGTTAGAGTAGGAATACAAACCTATTACCAGCACGGCGATCGTGAGAATGAGAACGGTGACAGGGCGTTTTAAAGATATATCCGTAATTTTCATGTTGCGCCTTTCCGCCTTTTTCGGCTGCATAAAAAAGTTATCGATTACCCTGATATTCTACATTAAAAAAAGTATAAGTAAAACGGCGGGTTGCTGAATTGCGTAAATGTACAATTTACAATTCTTTGCGATTTGGGTCATGCGCATCCAGAGGGGAGCAATCGGCCTAAAGTGTTTAGAGTTAATAGCATCCGTTCGCGGTAAATGTGTCGTACGCGGTGTATAATTGACGAACGCGAACCGGATTACCGAAGGGCGCAACCAAGGAGATTTTTGATTATGGCTGACATGATTCTTGATGCAAACACATTGCCCGAACCTCTTTTAAAACTCGTCCGTTCTGAAAAAGTCCATGTTCGCGAAGCGGACGGGGTTATAACAATGTCGCCGATAGAAGAAAGCGAGTTGGAAGGTATTGAGTTAATTGAAAGACTTTACGGGTGTTTGGACGATGGGAAATTAACGGTAGATAAGTTTCTCGAGATGACACGCGAGGATGAGGACATAGATTTTTAATATGGCCGATTCTTATATTTTGGACGCTTGCGGATGCCGTTTTATTGGGTGAAGCCTCGACGCGAAACGCTTTTGTAGTTACGTCAGACCATCACGAACTAGACGCAGTAGAAGCCGCCGAACCGATACGGTTTTTCTGGATAAGGTAGCCACGTCCGCGCCGATGGTCGGTACTCGTACTAATTGATTTCAACATGTTTCGGACATAGTTGAGATATAGCGGTAACGTGCAAATCCGACAGACTACTAGAGCGCCCAAGGCTATTCCATATCAAACTGGCAGCCGTGCTCTCGATGCCTGATTAGCGTATCGGAGGCCGCGCCGCTGAGATGTCTCCCATACACGGCGCGGAGGTCATCCCAGAAAGCCGCCTCTTTACGCATTATTTGCCGTCATTGCCCGCGGGTTTCCCTCATACCGGTTTCATCGTCGGGAACAGGATGACGTCGCGGATGCTGCGGGCGTTGGTCAGCAGCATTACCGTGCGGTCTATGCCCATACCCATGCCTCCGGTGGGGGGCATTCCGTATTCCAGGGCGTTGATGAAATCCTCGTCGAACGGGTGCGACTCGTCGTCGCCCTCCTCTTTGCGCCTCGCCTGATCCTCGAAGCGCGAACGCTGGTCTATCGGGTCGTTGAGTTCGCTGAAGGCGTTGGCTATCTCCCACCCGTTGATGAAGAGTTCAAAACGCTCCGTGACGTCGGGATTTTCGCGGTTTCTCTTCGATAGGGGCGATATGACCGTCGGATGACCGAACACGAAAGTCGGCTGAATCAATTTTTCCTCGACGAACCGCTCGAAAAATAACGGCAAAATGTCATATCTGGAGGCGCCGCGCGGCGCGTCGACGCCGCGGTCCTTCGCGGCCTTGCGCGCGTCGGCGTCGGATATGTTTATGAAATCGACGCCGGTCTCCTCTTTCACCAGGTCGGCCATTGTCGCCACTTTGAACGGGGGCGTGAAATCTATCTCAGTCCCCTGATACATTACTTTCCTGCCGCCCAGCGCGTCGGCGCACGCCACCAGTATCTCTTCCGCCAGCGCCATCATGTCGCGGTAACTGCCGTATGCCCAATAAACTTCCATGGCCGTATATTCCGGATTGTGACGCGGATCCATGCCCTCGTTGCGGAAATTCGGACCCATCTCGTACACGCGGTCGAACATGCCCACGATGAGCCGTTTCAGGTGAAGCTCGGTGGCTATGCGCAGGTACATGTCGATATCCAGTGTGTTGTGGTGCGTGACGAAAGGTCTGGCGTTGGCGCCTCCGGCCAGGTTGGACAATATGGGAGTTTGCACGTCGAGCGTGCCGTTTTTCTCCAGCACTTTCCTGTACGTGTTTATGACGAGCGCCCTCTTGCGGAAGGTATCGCGGACTTCGGGATTCGCGATGAGGTCGACGTATCTCCTGCGGTAACGCACCTCGGTGTCCTTGAGGCCGTGCCACTTCTCTGGCAGCGCCCGCAGTGCCTTCGAGAGCAGTACCGATTCCTTCACCTTCAGTGAGAGTTCGCCGCTGCGCGTCCGAAACGGCGTGCCCCTCACGCCCACGATATCGCCCGAATCGACCCATTTCTTGAAGAACGCGTATTCTTTCTCGCCCATCTCGTCTCGCTGAAAGTAAAGCTGCAGGGCGCCGCTCTCGTCCATCAGGTCGGCGAATGCCGCTTTGCCGTGACGGCGCAGTCTCATGACGCGGCCAGCCACGGAAACCATTTCGTCCGACGATTCTTCCGGGGCGAGACGGTCGAACTCACCGCGCGCCTCACCAAGCATATGCGTGCGATCCCAATGGTCGTTGACGTAAGGGTCGTAACCTTCCTCCGAACGAAGGCGTTCGAGCTTGGCCTTCCGCTGTCTGAAAATTTCTTCCTCCGGGACTTCGTTCACTTCGGCGCTGTTCATAAGTTCGTCGCTCAATCCGATTCCTCCCAGTATGTTTGAATAATATTATCGAGCCGCGGTCAAAAACTCACCAATATTTTACCACGCGCCGCCTTGGGAATTTCGAGGTCTTTTCTCACGCGCGTTTTTTGTATAATATCTTCAGAAATAAATAAGTAGGATAATTCCAATTTGGAGGTCGGTTTGATAATGTTAGGGTTCTTGCTTGGAGCTTTGTTTTTGCTGGCTTGTCTTGCGATAGTCGCCGCGGGCGCGATCACCGCGTGGTGGATTTGGCGAAGGATGACCCTGGCCGAGGGCGGGCCCGCCCCGAAATGGGGCGATCTGAGCGCGCTCAGAAGCGCTTTGAAGGGGCCGCCGGTCATGTTGAGCATCATCGCCGTGGCTGTGATCGCCTTGGTGATGAATATTCCCATGGAGTACATCGACAACCTCACGAGCGAAAGATACTACCGTTATAAAGCCGTCGCCGACGGGATAGCGAGCACATGGGGCGAGCCGCAGACTTTCACCGGCCCGATACTGCACGTGCCGTACACGATGAGATATCAGGTCTCGGAGGAAGTTCCGCTCACGTCGGCCGAGCTGGCGCTCGAACAATCCCGCGGGGGAACCCGCACCCATAAGGAAGTGCGGAAAACGGTCGAGGAACATTCGGCCGCGTTGGTATTGCCGGACAATTTGGCTATAGACGGCGCAGTTTCCACCGACGTGAGATACAGGAGCATATATACGGCCAGGGTCTACTCGGCGAACCTCAAGGTGTCGGGTAATTTCCTCAAACCCGACATATCCGGGATAGACGAGAATATCGCCGAGGTTCACTGGAACAGGGCGACTTTTGTCGTGGGCATCACCAGCAACAAAGCCATACGCTCCAGGAGCGAACTCTCCCTTGGCGGAAAGAAGGCGGATTTTCTTCCCGGCACGGGCGGAATCGTGGCGCTCCCGACAGGCTTTTCCGCGGACGCCGATTTATCGTCGTTCGGGGACGGGGACTCGGTGGATTTTAACTTTGATATTTCGGTCGGAGGCTCGTCGAGTCTCATGCTGACGCCGATAGGGGTGTCGAGCGTCTTTACCGTGTCCTCCGAGTGGCCTCATCCGAATTTCATAGGCTCGGGGTTGCCGGCGAAACGGAAGATAACCGCGTCGGGATTCAAAGCGGACTGGAGCGTTCCGAACCTCGTCCGCAACTATCCACAGGCCGACGACGTGAGGACGTGGAGCAACTCCTCACTCAACACGAAATGGCGGTATGGAGGCGATGAGAGTGAAACTCCGGGCGCTATTGAAAAATTCAACTCGCATGACCTCGCCGAATACGCCGTGGGCGTGGAATTTTTCGAGACGGTGTTTCTCTACTCGCTCCTCATGAGAGCCACGAAGTTCGGCATTCTGTTCATTGCGCTGATTTTCCTGGGTGTTCTGATATTCGACAATTACTACGGAAGAAAAAACAACGTGAAACTCGCCCTGACGCAGTACGTGATAATAGGCGTCGGACTCGCCCTCTTCTACCTGACGCTTCTGGCCGCTTCCGAGCATATAGGTTTTACCGCGGCCTACGTGGCCGCGGCCGCCGTAAACGCCGTCATGACCGGCGGATACGTAGCGTCCGCCATGAGGGACAGACGCCCCGCTATTTCCGTAATGGCCGTTCAAACGCTTCTTTACGCGTTTCTGTTCTTCATCCTGCGGATGGAGGATTACGCGCTCGTCTCGGGCACGGCATTGCTCGTCGCGGCGACGGCGGGGCTGATGTTCGTCACGAGGAACGTCAATAGGCCCGGCGGCCCCTCCGTTAAACGGACGGACGCCGCCGATTGACAAACAAAAACGGTGGTGCTACATTGAAACAGCTTAAAATTACAACAATTCAGGGGGTTCGATTGCAATGAGAAAGTTTGCGAATGTTCTGCTGGCGGCTGTTCTGGTCTGTACTTTCATGTTCGGCGTCATCGGCTGCGCGGCGGCGGCTTACAAGGTCGGCATCCTCGCCCCGGCCGTCACTCACGGATGGGTCGCGGGTGTCGCGTACTACGCGGATCAGCGGTGCGCGGAACTCACCGCCGAGGGCAAGATTGAGTATAAGATGTACACCAGCGAAAACGGCGAACAGATGACCACGCAGCTCGACGACCTGGTGTCGTGGGGCGCGCAGGCGATCGTCGCGTTTCCGCAGTGGGCGGGCATGGAAGTTCCCATTCAGGCGGCCATCGACAAGGGAATTACCGTGGTCAACTTCGACATCGCGATCAATGCCGACGGCGTTTACCGCGTATCCGGCGACAACGAGGACATGGGCGTTCAGAGCGCCAGGTACATAGTCGACAAGGCGGGGGCCGAGGCGACTGTCGTCATGCTCGAAGTCCCGACATCCGGCTCGGTCTCGGAGCTTCGCAAAAAGGGTTTCGTCGAGAACGCGGCGAAGATAGCGCCGAAACTCAACATCATCACCTACGCCACTAAATTCACACGCGAGGACGGGCTCAAGGATTTCGCCGACATACTTGTCGCCCAGAACAAGATTGACGCCGTCTACTCCATGGACGACGAGACCTCGATAGGCGTTCTTCAGGCGATCAGGGAGGCCGGGCGCACCGACATAAAAGCTATCACAGGCGGCGGCGGCTGTCAGGAATACTTCAGGATGATGCCCGAAAACGATGCCATCTGGATTCAGAGCGCGCTCTACAGCCCGCTGATGGTGGTCGACGCCGTCAATATGGCGGTCGACGTCTTGGACGGCAAGAAGGTCGACCCGGTCAAGATAATCCCGACCACGATAGTCGACAGGACGAACTACGAGCAATATCTCGACCCGACCTCCCCTTACTAGGGGACGCGGCAAAAAAGCCGGTTCGCTCCGACGTTTGTGAGGCTATGGCGTCAGGCCATAGCCTCTTTTTTGGAATGTGGGATGATGTGGCATGAAGATAGAGATGAAAGGCATCTATAAATCGTTCGGCGCCAATGAGGTCCTGAAGGATGTCGGGTTTTCGGTGGCTGGTGGTGAGATATGCGCGCTGCTCGGCGAAAACGGCGCCGGGAAATCCACGCTCATGAATATTTTAGGCGGCATTCTCCCGGCCGACAGGGGAGAAATTTTCGTAGACGGCGAACGGGCGGTCTTCAATCAGCCATCGGAATCGCTCGGGCGCGGCATTGCTTTTATCCATCAGGAACTCAATCTCATAAACGACCTTCCGGTTTACGAGAATATGTTCGTCGGGCGTGAACCGCGCAAGCGCTTCGGCATAATCGACCACGCTTTTATGATCCGCGAGACCGCGCGCATCTTCGCCGAAATGGACATGGAACTCGACCCCCGCGTGATGGTGCGCGGCCTCGACGCCTCTTACAAACAGATCGTGGAGATAGCCCGCGCCATGATGATGAACGCGTCGGTAATCATAATGGACGAACCGACCTCCTCGCTCACGGAGCCCGAGATAGCCCGCGTTTTCGCGATGATAAGGATTCTCGCGTCCCGCGGGGTGGGCATCGTTTTTATCTCGCACAAGCTGCGCGAGGTCATAGACCTCTGCACGCGGTATGTGGTGCTTCGCGACGGCAGCACGGTATCGAGCGGAAACATCGCGGATGTGACCACCGAGACGCTGGCGCGCCTAATGGTCGGCCACGATGTCAGAACCGAGTCGCTCCAGCGCGGACGGGCACTGCCGCGCAGCGTTCTTAGGGCCGTCGCGCTGTCGGACGCGCGCAATTTCCGCGGCATAGATTTCGACGTCAGGGCGGGCGAGGTGCTTGGAGTGACGGGTCTGCTCGGTGACGGGCGAAGCGAACTCTTCATGTCGATATTCGGGGCGGGCGGCGGCTATTCGGGCCAGGTTTACGTGGAGGACGTTCCCGTGAAACTAACCGGAACCACGCAGGCGCTCGAATACGGCATAGCGTATCTTCCTCGCAACCGCAAGGAAAACGGAATATTGAAGGATATGGACATCCTGGAGAACGGTTCTATAGCCATCTGGCCACTGATCACGAAATGCGGATTCATCGACGGCTCGCGTCAGCGGTATTTGTTCGCGGCGCAGGTGAAAAGGCTCCGCATCAAACTCGACAGGGAATCCGACCCGATCACCAGCCTCTCGGGGGGCAACCAGCAGAAAGTGATGCTGTCGCGCTGGCTCTCGGGAAACCCGAAGGCGCTCATCCTCGACAACCCCACGCAGGGGGTCGACGTGGGCGCCAAAGAGGAGATATACGACATAATAATGAGCCTCGCCGACGAGGGCGTCGCCGTCGTGGTGCTGTCGAGCGAGGCACAGGAGATAATACGCGTGTGCGACAGGGCTCTCGTGATGTATCACGGCTCCGTCGCCGGGTGCGTCGAGGGAGAGGACATGAACGAACACGGTATTATGCGGCTTGCGACGGGAGCCGCCAGCCAACGGGAGGTTTGAGGATATGGGAGGTCGCCGCGGTTTCGTGAGATGGTTCGCCGACAGTTGGGTATCGCGCCCGCTTTTCAGCACCGGGGTTGTGTTGATAGTTATGGTAGTGTTGCAGACTTTGGCGCTCGGGTTCGACTTCGATTCGTTCGGGTCGTGGCTGTCGCGGTGGCTCGTCAACTGGAGCAACATCCTGCGCAACAACGCCGGAATAGGAATGATATCCCTCGCCATGACGCTCGTCATAATCTCGGGGGGCATCGACCTTGCCGTAGGCTCGACGCTCGTCGCGATAGGCGCGGTCGTGATGGTGATGATAGACACCGGGCCGAAGGGTTTTCTGCTGAGGGCCGGCGTAACCGGCGCACCGGCGTTCGCGATAGCGATAGCGGCGGGCGTAGCGTTCGGCGCGCTTCTGGGCGAGATAACGGGTTTGCTCGTGACGAGAGGTAAACTGCCGCCCTTCATCGCTACGCTGGGCACGATGAAACTCTGCCGCAGCGTCACTCAGCATTTCATGCAAGGATACACGCCGCAGGTACCCAAGCCCTTTCTTCAGATAGCGAGTTATCCGATAGCGGGCCAGCTCATCATGCCTATCATCTACTGGTTTTTCTTCGCGCTCATTTTTTACGTGATATCCAAATACACCGCTTTCGGGCGGCGCGTCATCGCTGTCGGCTCCAACGAGCGCGCGGCGCGGCTTTCAGGCGTCAACGTGCAGAAGGTCAAGAGGCTGGTGTACACGCTGACCGGTGTCATGGTGGCGGTATCGGCCGTGCTTCAGGTCGCGCGCATCGGCTCAATGGACATCGCCAACGCCGGAAGCGGCAGCGAAATGGACGCCATATCCGCCGTCATAGTGGGAGGGACGAGCATGATGGGGGGAAGGGGTTTCATCCTGGGGACGGTGTTCGGCACCCTGATAATAGGAGTGATGAATAACTTGCTCAATCTGCTGGGCGTCCCCCCGTTCCTTCGCGAGGCTTTCAAAGGCGTGATAGTCATAGGCGCCGTACTCCTCCAGAAACGCGAAAGCGCGTCGTAACCCGCCCCGGTCCTGATATCTCATATTCAATGAACTACAAATCCAATAAAACACACCGCTTACTCCAAATGAACGAGCAATTGGCGCGAGGCGAAATTTTGCGTAAAGACGCGCTCATACGTACAAATCAAATGCGCAATGCGCGAAAGGATGATTCAAAATGACGGGTATCAACATGAATGAAGAAATTAAAAACGACATATCGGAAGAAGAAGCTCGTTCCGCGCTGGTTGCCAAAGAGAGGGAAGCGGAAGAACTGCTGAAAGACGAGCGGAAAACGAACGCGTTGCTTTGTGAGGCCCAAAAGTTGCTGGCTAAAATCAAAAAAATACCGGTAATCGGGGCGTTGGTTATTGAACTGATCGGCGATTGCGTCAAAGGCAATTACAGGGCAATTCCCGCTGGTCGATGATATGTCGATGATACGGGTGATGATGATGATACGCGGCTCTTTCCCGCGGATCCTAATATATTGACTATATAAGGTATTGATATATACTTTTTTATATATCCACGCAAATGGCGGTTATGCAGATGAGGAAGGTGATAAGAAAGGCAGACAAAAAAAGTACGATTCGCAATGTAAATTTTGCGGGAAGGTCGTAGCTTCCGGTACTACAGTCCTTCACGAAATGTACCGGCAATAACGAAAGTGGGCGATTAAATGGCAAATCAATCACAATGGATAGCTAGATGTCAATGGTGTGGTGCAACATACGGCGGTAGAGTAACGCAAAACGGTGATGGAGCGCCAATGAGACAACCTCCACAGGCAGCGGGCAAATGCAAAAGTCACCCGAGTGGTAATCCAAACTCACAACACGGCATGCGGTGGGAAAGAGCATAAGTAACATATTGGAGGCTGAATCAGTTCTAAATGAGCTTATTCGGTCGGACTGCTTTCCGAGAGCTTTCGCTAGGGCGTGTTTGAAAACTAATCTCTCCAACAAAACTTTGCCATTTAGGCATATTTTTGAAGTGTTTAATGGTTAAACAGTGGTTTTCAAACACACACTAAGTGGCATAGAAAAAATAACTTGAACTTTTTTCAATATTGTACGTTCGTCTGCAAGTATAGATGAAGAACACTGTGTAGGTTACATTCTCTAAGCTCCTAAGGTAAAGCGTTGATGATTGGAGGCGATGATGTTTGCCATTGGGAAAGCGAATTGACCAATCCGCCACTAATCTACAGCCCGCACAAAAATCCGTCACTACTGAATCGGCTGACAAATTGGGATTTTCGCTCTTTTCCGCCGAAGAACCCAAGTACGGCTTCGAAGACATTATCCTGAACAAAGCCACATACGGCGCTATTCAGGACGTGCTTGCAATATACGAAAAACGCGATCTGCTGTTTAATCAATGGGGATTGGGAGCTACGCACAAACAGCAAAACAGGGCGGGAATCAATCTTTACGGCGAACCGGGCACAGGCAAATCAATGGCTGCTCACGCAATCGCCAAACAGCTTAACCGAAAGATTCTGACGGTCGACTATTCACAGATTGAGTCGAAATACGTGGGAGAAACGTCGAAAAATCTTGTCACGATGTTCAACTACGCAAAGGAATCGAAGTCGGTCATTTTCTTTGACGAAGCGGACGCGCTGCTCAGCAAGCGCGTTACGAACATGTCAAACTCGACTGATGTAAGCGTCAATCAGACGCGTTCCGTATTGCTTGTGCTGATTAACGATTTTGACGACTTGATTCTGTTCGCGACAAACTTTATTACCAACTACGACCCGGCGTTCATGCGGCGTATTCTCGGACATGTCAAATTTGAACTGCCCGACGAGGAAAACAGAGGCAAGTTGTGGCGCATATACATTCCCGCTTCCTTGCCGACAAATGCCGACATAATTTCGCTCGCGAAAAAATATAACAGCATTTCGGGTTCCGACATATCAAACGTTGTTCTTGCCGCGTCGCTGCGAGCGGCGAGGCTTGGCGAGGATATTGTTCCGCAATCGTACTTTGAGGAAGCCGTAGAGCGCATAATCAACAGCAAGGCTGATAACAACGGATTGGGGACACTTGTTTCCAAACGGACCGTAAGCGAAGAATACGTAAAATCACAATTTGAAGGAGAGTTGCCGAAATGATTGCCATAGGGATAATACTAGCGTTGAGCGTTGCTGCGCTGTTCATTCATAAATATTGGAAAAATATTGTCGAATGGATTCAAAAGGCGTATAAGAAGATAAAAGAAGTTTTCGGAATTGAAGTCGAGGGCGCGAGAACTTTTCTTGAAAAAATCCGTGAGGGATTTCAAAGTAAAGCTAAATATTACAACCGAAACAAACTCACAAAAGAATGGGAAGAGAGAATTCTCATCAAAAAAGTCGATTTCTCAGAATTACCTGATGAGATAAAGGCGAAAATCCGCGCCACGGAAATTGGAGAAGAAATTCAAACAACAGAAGAGCTGAAGCTCGCGCTCAGCGCATAGGGGGGATAATGATGCACCCATCAATGGCGATTATAGTGAAAGCAGCAAAAACGATCTTCAATCAAGTTCTCGAAAAGTATCAAGATGACGTTAAAGATAGTATCCTAAACGCAGGTAGAGATACCGTCGAGCGCATTATCACAGGAAGGCGAACTCTTGAAGACTGGAAGACAATTTCCGGAGAGTGCGTAGATAAAATAAAAGACCGTATTGTAGCCGAAAGCGGAGATTTTCGATACGTTGGCGGTAAACTAAATTTTGCCATGTCAGAGAAAAGAAATAATAAAGTCGTCATTTCTTTCGAGCTTTATTTTCAGGACGCAAACAACGAATATCAAAAAGTAGCTGCGGACAGCGATTTGTATGCTTCTAATTTTACACATGAAGCTCTCGACGAAATAAAAGCTTCGGGCGGTGTTTCGTTCGAGGTGGAGTGATCGTTTATGC
>JAISXR010000026.1 GCA_031270375.1 Synergistaceae bacterium
GGTATATCCGTGGCGCTTTGCGAACTGACGGCGCCCGGCGACGGCGTGGTAATACAGACGCCAATATACCCGCCCTTTTTTCAGGAGATAAGGCACAACGGCAGGAGGGTTGTAGAAAACCCTCTTCGGGAGACCGATAAGGGGTACGTCATGGACCTCGGTCACCTGCGCTCCGTCCTGACGCCGGACGTCAAAGCGATACTGCTTTGCAGCCCCCACAACCCGGTGGCGCGCGTGTGGAAAAAGGAAGAACTGCGAGATTTGGGGCGCATATGTATCGAACACGATATCATCGTCATATGCGACGAAATACATCAAGATCTGATATACAGCGACGCAAAGCACGTCCCGTTGTCCCTTGCGTGTCCGGAATTGGAGGGGCGCATGGTGACGCTCGTAGCCCCCAGCAAGACCTTCAATATCGCGGGTCTCCGCGCTTCGGCGTGGATAGCGCGCGACAAGGAAATGTACCGCGGGCTTCGCTCCGCGTTCCGCAGACTCCATCTCGGCGGGATAAACATGTTCGGGCTCGCTGCCCTCGAAGCGGCGTATAACAGGGGCGAACCCTGGCTCGACTCGTTGATGGAATATCTCGAAAAAAACCGCGATACGGTGGAACAATTCCTAGCCTCACGCCTGCCCCAGGTCAAACTGAAACACCCTGAGGGAACCTATATATTCTGGCTCGATTTCAGGGAATACGGCCTCGCGCAGAAAGAACTCATGGACGTGCTTGTAAATCGCGCCCGCGTCGCCATGAACGACGGCGTCCCTTTTGGGCACATGGGAGAGGGCTTCGCGCGGCTCAATATCGGCTGCCCACATTCGCAGCTCGAAGAGGGGCTCGATCGCATCGCGGACGCGTTCGGAAAATTGTAGGAGGAACCGTAAAGCCATGATAAGGGACATCGCCGCGCCTCTCAAATTTTGCAGATTTATGGTAGACGGCAAGACATACAACGGCGCGCTGCACGGCAACATGGTAGATTTGGTCGAAGGCGATTTTTTGGGGGAATTCTCGACCTTGCGGATGAGTTATCCGCTCGAAAGGGTAAAATTGCTTCCGCCTATAACGCCGACGAAAATCTGGTGCGTGGGCAGGAACTACGCAGGGCACGCCAAAGAGCTGGAACACGAAATCCCCAAGGAACCGCTGATCTTCATCAAAGCCACTTCCGCGCTCGCCGGCAGCGGTGATCCGGTGCGCATACCGGAATGGGCCGGACGCATCGACTACGAGGGGGAATTGGCGGTCGTAATCCTCAAACGATGCCGCAAGGTCGCGGAGAAGGACGCTCTCTCCTACGTCGCCGGTTATTCCTGTTTCAACGACGTGACCGCGCGAGACCTCCAGAATCTCGACGGTCAGTGGATACGTTCCAAGAGTTTCGACACATTCGCTCCCTTCGGCCCCGTGATAGTGCTCTCGAACACCATGCCGGCGGACGCGGAGATCACCACGTGGCTGAACGGCGCGGTGATGCAGCGTGATAAATTGTCGGGCATGATCTTTTCCGTGGCCCGGATCATCTCCCACATCAGCATGTTCGCCACTCTCGAACCGGGAGACGTGATAGCCACGGGAACCCCGGAGGGCATAGGCAGGGTAAGGCCGGGAGACAGGGTGGAAGTGGAGATAGACGGCATAGGGACACTCTACAACCCGTTCATCTTGGATCACTGAAAAAGCCGTGGCGTCCAAGCGGCCCTAGGCATGATAACGTTATCGGGTTACGCGAAAATATCATCCTTGAAACGCGCGCTCGCCGCTTACGCCGCGCCGGACAAGGCCGCGAAGCTTGTATATATGCTGCCGTCGAAATCGAACGAGGACTTGCTGCTCGACATGCTGAGAGGCGAGGGCGATTATTTTGCCTGCGGGCCGGAGGTGTGGAGCTGGCAGGACCTTTACAGGGCACTCGTCCCAAAAGAGACGCGGCGCAGGTGCGTAGACCCTCCGGATCATAATCTGGCGCTCCGTTACGTCATCGAAAAAACCGTCTCCGATTACGATGCGAAGAATATCGCGCTGCCGCCGGGCGTGCGAAAAAAAAATTTCGCGCTCCCGCTCGGCCGCGCGATAAACGAACTGATGCTGGAGGATGTCGGCCCTGAGTCCCTTTGTGAGCCGGATGACGACAGTGTCTCGCGGCCCGCGCTGCTTCGAAATTTTTACGCCGCCTACAAAACCTACCTTGCTGAAAACGGACTCGCCGACAACGCCGATATACCGTCACTCACGGTTGACGCGCTCGTCACTCCCCTCGCTGCTTCGATAGCGGGCAGGATTCTGTGTTTTGTTGGTTTCATGTCATTCACCGGGGCGCAGTTGAAATTGCTGAAGCGACTCGCCGATCTGGGGCTCGAAATGGCGTTTTTCATGCCCGACCCGGACATACGCGGCTTCCGCGACGCCGCGGCGCAACTGGGCGTCGCTCTGCCGCTGCGAACTGATAAGGCTGAAGCTGGGGCCGACCGGATTTGCGTCATGAAGACCGTCGCGCCCGACTCCTATTCTGAGTACGAGTGGGTGGCCAACACAATAGCCGCTTCCGAAGAAAACGACGACATCGGGGTCATGGTGCCGGCGGGACGGCTCGCTCGCCTGACACGAGCCCTGAGACGGCATGGCATACCCTGGCAGATTCGTTCGGAAGTTACGGTGCGCGAAACGGCCGCGGCCGAATTTGCCGCGCGCGCGTGGGAAGTCCATAAATCGGGTTGGACTCCGCTTGAGGCGTCGCATCTGCTTCGAAGCGCCGCTGTCGGCGTGGAACTTGACCCTGCGAGGCTGACCGCTGTCATGCCTGAAGGGCTCAGCGCGTGGAAGGAGTTTTTGACAGAAGACGCGGACGCGTCTCGCGCTCTCTCGCGTATCGAGAATTTTTGCGGCATGCTGTCGGACGAGGAAGGCCATACGCCGCGGGAACTTCTTCTAGGCTTTGCGGACCTTTGCGGCAACGGCGAATGGGAAAACCGTCTCGCGGGGGAGATCGGCGGCGATGCCGCGTTGGACCCGGCGATAAGAGAGATCGCGTCGTCGCGTCTCGAGATGGCCTCGAAAATAGATATGCTCGATGACGTACTGCCGGCGCTGGGAGACGCGTCGTCATTGCGTTTCTCCGGCGGCGACGCGTTGGGTTTTCTGCTCTCATGGGCGGACGAGGCCGCGTTGGCGCTGCCTCCGAAGATGACCGGGACCGTGTCGGTTTACGTATCTCCTCCGCCGATACTTGCGTGTCATGACCTCTGGATAATGACCGATGCGGACACAAGCCGCTATCCCGGACAAGAATCGGGGCAATCCATGCTGGACGACTCGCTGAGAGAGCGAGTGAACAGCGGATGCGGTGAATACTCCCATCTTCCGACCCTTCATGAGAAAAGACGCCAGAAGGAAGCCCTGTTTCGCAGGATGCTCGCCACCGGCGAACGTGCCACGGTCGTTTTCCGTTCAGCCCTGAACGATTCGGGTGATCCTGCCGAGGAGTCAGCTTTCCTGAAATCCGAATCTTTCCCCAATACATCACGATGGATGCTGACGGAGGACGCACGCGGCAGCGGCAGGACGCGCGAGATAGCAAAGGTCGGCAGGGACGCCCGCCCGAGGGCGGCAGTCCCCGGGACGGCGCGTGAGACCAAACTCAGGATACCCATGAGCGGCATACATACGCTGCTCGACTGTCCCTTTGCCTGGTGGTGCGGAGCGGCGCGATTTGAGACCGTGAGCGAGCCGCGCGACATAATCGACAGGATGAGCCTGGGCAGTTTGATGCACGAAATATGGAAACTAATCGCCGACACCCTCCTTTTGGGCACGAGGACACACCGTTCAGCGTTGCTGTCAGGATGGGACGATATCATATCCTCGCTGCGGAACGCGTTTCCCGTCCTTTCCGATTCACGCCCCGCGGCGACGTTGGAGGTCATGAGGAAAAACATGCTCGGCGTGGCCGACAGCCTTGACCGCGCGGCCGCGAAAGCGGACGAGGCCGGAATGAAAAAGCTCTGGACAAAGACCGAGATGACGCTTCCCGAGTTGGAGTTCGAACACGCGATATTCACGGGACGTGCCGACCGTGTGGATTATTGGGCGTGGTCAGGCGGCGGGGGCGCGATAATCTACGATTATAAAATCGGTTCCGGCGCCGGATACGCGAAGAGCCTCCAACTGGCCTCCTACGCGGCGTCTCTTGAAGCCTCCGGCGTCTCCGTCGCCGGTTTTTGCTACCTGTGCCACGGAGACGGCAAAACACCCGGCGCGTGGAACCGGGAATTCGGGCCGGTTTTCGCGCCCTCGGCAAAATTTACCGTATGTGAGGACAAGATAACGTCCGCTATCGAATATATGCGCGAGATCGACATGACGCTCCCGGACGAAAAATTCGAGGCCAGGTACGATTCCGATTCCTGCCCGAGATGCGATTATTCCGTCCTGTGCCGGCGCGGAGAAGCGAGAGAGGAACCCGGAATCGGGGACGCGGGAGACGAGGACGCGGATGATTGACCAGGAAATTCTTCTCGACAACATGAGAGCCGAGCAGCGCGAGGCCATTAAGTCCCTCGCTCCCCTGACGGTCGTCAGCGCCGGCGCTGGGACGGGAAAGACCATGACGCTCGCGAGACGTTTCGCGTGGCTTCTGGCGAGCGACCCGGAGTGCCAGGTGGACCAGATACTGACGCTCACTTTCACGAACGCCGCGGCCGCCGAGATGAGAGAACGCATAGCGAAGACTCTCACCGAGTGGCGCGAAATGGGGGTGGAGCGCCTCGACGACGCGCTTGAGCGCCTGAACGAGGCTTATATCTCCACGATAGACTCGTTTGCGCTCAGGGTTATCCGCGAATCGGGCATCAACCTCGATATCGACCCGGATTCCCGCATCATGGGAAAACCGCTCGAAGCGGAATTCTGGAACGGCGTGAAATGGAAACTCTCGACGGGCGCGGCGCTCAATGACGGTGATTTTTCGCTCCCCGAAAACGCGGACTTCGCCGCCTTCGTCGGATATTACGGGGCCGGGACACTCTCAGCGCTGGGAAGGGCCGCCTGTGACCTTTACGGCAGCATGAACGAGGGACCCGCTTACCTGGGGGAATGGAACGAAGAGGCTGAGCGACCTGCGCGGGAATATATCCGAGACATTTACTCATCGCTTTGTCACGAGGTGTGGGAGCTGTGGCGGAACACCGTGTTCCCCGCCATCAAGCCGTCGCTTGGGATAAAATCGGCCTCAGCTTCCGTCGCCCGCCTGAGGGATTTCGTGGCGGCATGGGAGGGCCATCCAGGAGGCGCGGATGACGAGGCGCGCTTTTTCGCGTCGCTCGTCTGCGATGTCCTCAGGGGATTTCGCTGCGGCGACGCCTTGAAACAGGCCATGTCCGAACAAATCGGGAATGTCAGCGAATGGGCGAACGGTTACAGACCTTACGCCGAAGCCGTTGCGTCGATACTCTCGGTTCCCTATTACTCGGCAACCGAGGCACGGACGCGGGACATACTCTCCAAGACCGCGGCTGCGCTGTGGGAATCATGGAACGCGGACAGGATATCGCGCGGCGTCCTCATTTTTTCCGACCTCGCGCGGTACGCCGCTGTGGCGCTCTCGCGAGACGCGTCTTACGCGTCTCGGTTCAGGCATATAATGATAGACGAATTTCAAGACACGAACGAGCTTCAAGACAGCATCATACGCTCCCTCTCGGAATCGTGGCCGCAAGACGGCGCTGCCAGAACCGCCTTTATCGTCGGCGACATAAAACAATCGATATACCGTTTCAGACACGCGAATCCCAGAATATTCGCCGAATATTTCGCGAAATCCCGCTACATTCCCATGTCGCGCAGCTATCGTATGAGCGGCCGACTGATGGAAAGCATAAACCTCGTGTTCGGTTCGATATGGGCCGACGGCGTACTGAAGAACGCGCGGCATTCCGCGGTCTACGAACCGCTCTCGCCTCCGCTCGACGCGCCTTGGTGGGAGGAGCGCAACGCTCCCCCATGCCCGGAATGCCCGCTCGAAATTCTGCTCTGTCCGCCGCGGGAACCGGCTCCCTCCACTGTGGACGGCAAAAAACCCGAGCGCGAAAAAAAATCCGCGCGAAGAAAAAAACTGGCGTTCGGCCTCGCCTCCAGGTTGTACTGCCTGATGCATAGCCAGTCCGAGGTGTGGGACAAGCGCACGGTCTCCTTCAGGCCGATGCGCTGGAACGACATCGCGGTGCTTGTGAGGTCGAGGACGCCCTTCCCTGAGATCGAGGACGCTTTCAGGTCCGCGGGGATACCGTTCGTGCTCTGCGGAGCGCAGGGATTTCTCTCGCGGAGCGAAGTGCGGGATATCATAGGTTTCCTGCGCGTTCTGGATCGCCCGTCTGACGAACTGGCGCTGGCGGGATGGATAGAATCGCCGTTCTCCATGATGCCTTCCGGGCGTGCGTTGAAGTTGAAAGCATTCGCTATGCGCAACGGAACGTCACTGCGGGAAGAATTCGAAAAAAACTGTCCGGAGCAGGCTCTCAAATTGTCGCGCGTAAGAAATATCGCCAGGTTCCGTTCCCCTTCCGCGGCGCTCGGCACTCTTCTTGAGGATGACCGGTGGCTCGGAGCATATCCCGGCGCTTCCCGCGCGAGAGTGCTCGCCAACGTCGAAAGAGGCGTCGAATTGGCGGAATTGTACGAGGATTCCTGCGGGCGTGCCCTACCCGCCTGCGCCGAATATCTGGAGCGGGAGTTACGCGCTGGCGCGAAGATGGAGGAACCCGAAGGGACGTCGGGTGGCGGCGACGCGCTGAGCGTCATGACAGTTCACGCCTCGAAAGGCCTCGAATTTCCCGTGGTGGCGCTCATGTACATGGAGTCCACCAAGGGCGGCAAGGGTTTTGGCCCATCGGCGGCAGCGTCACGTTACATGGGTGCGATAGCCCGGAAGCTCCCCGACGGGGAGGCGTCCGTGAGGTACAAATGGCACGAGGCGATAGAGGAATCGGAGGAATCCGATGAAGACGAACGGCTGCTCTACGTCGCCATGACGAGGGCCCAGGAACGCCTGATCTGTTGCGGCCTCCCGGAATTTGCCGACAAACGGGGCCGCGACTGGCTCTCTTTGCTGACGGCAGCTAACGAACGAAACGGAAATCCCTTCTCCGTCTCCCTCGCCGCCCCACATGCCGAAAGCGACGCGCTTTGGAAAGAAAAAGACTCGAGCCGCGAACAAACGCAAACACAGGCGGACGAACCACCAAAAACGCGTTCGTGGACGCCTCGCCTCGCTACGCTCTCGGCCACGGCGTATTCGTTGATTTCGTGGTGCCCCCGGGCTTACAGGATCCGATACCGCCAGGGCAGGGAACTGCGTTGGGGAAAAAGTTCCGGCGGCGGCGTGGGCGGTGCCGACCTTGGCACAATGACCCACTGGGTATTACAGCGATGGGATTTCGACCCTATGAGCCTGCGCTCTCTCCTGCCAGGCGAGATACAAAGCGATGAGATGGAGGAAGCGCTGACCGAAGTACCGCCTCATATCAGACACGTCTGGCGAAAACGTGCCAACAGAAACGCCTGCCGCCGCTGGATTGAGGATTTCGCCGTAACGCCCGCGAGCGCGGAATTGCGACGTGCGATGGAAAACGGCACGCTGCGGCGCGAAGTCTCCTTCTTCGTGAAATCGGACCTCATAAACCTCGTGGGCACCATCGACGTTTTCTGGCTGGACCGGGAAGGATACCATATCAGAGACTGGAAGATAACCCCTGAGGACGACGCCCCTCACGAACTTTACGCGGCTCAGCTCGAATTTTACGCCGCGGCCTGTGACGCCGTTTACACGGGCTCGCGGATAGACGCCGGTCTCATATACCTGAGAAGTCCCGGACGCCAAACATCCTCCGGCATCGTGAACGAATGGGAAGAGATACGCGCCAGCATCGGAAAAGCGGCGGAGACGGCGGTCTCGGGCGGGACAAAACGCGGCAACTGCACAAGATGTCCGTTTGTTTCCGCCTGCACAGATTCGATTTGCGCCGAGGGAACGAAATAGTGAAAATAATGTTAAAATTATATCCATGAACTCTCAGTTTCAATATAGAACAGACGAGGGGAATTAAAAGTTTGGAAGATGTGACGCCGCAAAAAAAACAAGTTAAGATATCCGACACGGAAGGTTCGCGAAAGCATTCAGACGAACGTCTGTCATGTGGTTTGTCTTTATTCGTAAAAGAGCTGAACGAAATAATATTCATCCTCGACGAAGGAGAAAATATCGTGGCAATGTCGGACATGGCGCGTGACCTTTTGGGCGTTCACGCCCTTGAAGGACTCGGGCAAAATATTGGGCGCTATCTGCCGAAAGTATACGTAGACGCCATTTCACAGAGGACAAAAACCGACGACTACCGCGAGAAGCAGCTCACTTTCCCGACCAAGGGCAACGACGGGCGCGAGATACTGCTCGAGACAAGATTCAACTGGTTTCGGGAAAACGGCGGAAATCTGCTTGTGGTGGTTTGCAGGAACATCAACGATTACATGCGAATGCTGTCAGATCTCAGGGCGAGCGAGGACCGTTACAGGACCATATTCAGGGAGTCCCCGATAGGATTCATACACGTCAGCAGCGACGCCTACATAATAGACTGCAACAACGCCTTTTTGGAAATCTTCGGCCTCAGCGAATTCGAGGTCTGCGGCGTTTGCCTCGCGGAGGAAAATAACCTCGACATATACCCGCTCTTCAAGCAGGCGGCGATAAACGCGGTCGTTGGCACGGAGTCGAGGCACGAGTCGGAATTCGTGACGAACAACGGCAACAACAAAGGCTGGGTCAGAGTGTCCTTCAGCCCTGTGATATCCGAAAACCGCTCGTTTCTCGGCGCGGTTGGCATCGTCGAAGACATCACCGAGACGAAGGCCGCGACCGACAAAATAAGTTTCGTCAGCAGCCATGACACCCTGACCGGACTTCTGAACAGGCGTTCGTTCGAGGAGGCGCAGTACTCGAAAGACCGGGATGAATATCTGCCGCTCGGTGTCATCTACGCGGATCTGAATTGCCTAAAACTGGCAAACGACGCCTTCGGCCATCACGAGGGCGACATACTACTGAAAGCGGCCGCTGACATCCTGCAAAGCAGTGCGGGGACTGACGGAGAGGTTTTTAGGTTGGGAGGGGACGAATTTATCCTGCTCAAAACCAATACCTCGCCGCGGGAAATCGCGGATTGCGTCGCAAACATAACCGCGCAGTGCCGGAACTGGATGGGGGAAGACCTTCTGGTGAAGCCCAGCATGGCGCTTGGGAGCGCAATTAAACTTTCACCTGAACAGAAAATCGAGGAAATAGTTAAACAAGCTGAGGATACTATGTACGCGAACAAGATTCGCTTCGGCAAACCGACGAGGATGAATATCCTGGCTTCTCTGGAAGACCGTCTGCACCGCATGGACGGAGGTTCGTCGGGACGCAGGGCCGCGCGGATACTGCAATGGGGCGAGTGGCTGCTCGAAAATCAACATCTCGATTGCGAACGCGACGTGCTCATGATGCTGTGCCGTTACCACGACTTGGGCCTTCCGGCGCACCCTGAGGAGACACTTCTCATAGGCAAGGATCCCAGGGAAGAAGACGCCGCAGCCAACATGCTGCATATGGCGGCAGGCTATCGAATAGCGAAATGCACCGCCGAAATTGCGATGGCCGCCGAACCGATACTTTCTCATCATGAGCGGTGGGATGGGAAGGGTTACCCCAACCAGCTGAAAGAAGAAGAAATTCCCCTCGCGTCTAGAATAATCTCCGTGTTCGACGCCGTTGAAAGCCTGATTTCCCTCGACAGCGGGCGGCGAATGATGTTCAGTGACGCCTGGGCGGCAATAACCGACTGTGCGGGAAAGCAGTTCGACCCGCATTTGATAAAGACGCTCTCGCTAATGATAGAAAAAAAACCACCAAAATTCTTGAAAGAACCGGAGTGTTGAAAAATGGACGATGACAACCTTGAAAAAATCAACGGCTTGATAATGGAAATTATGGACGAGGACGACGACGAACGGCGCGTTCTTTTGGCCGACACGGTGCTGGAACTTGACCCGAACAACCCCATAGCTAAATACGTGAAATGGCAGTCCTCCAACGATGACGACGACGAGGCAATCCGAGACGTGTCGCTGCTGGTAGAGGCAGCCGACGGCCTCAGGCCCATGATAGGGCACCTCGACATGGACGACGATTTGCAGGCTTCGGTCCATTCGATGTACGTCTGCATGCTCTCCGACCTGGCTTCGTTTTATTACCTGACCGGGAAACGCGATCTGGCGTACGAGACAGCTTCTGAATTCATGAGGCTCGACGAGGAGTGCGATATAGTAGGCCGCGTCGTTTACTACGCGACATTGATTGACCGCGGAGACTTCGAGGAAGTTCTGGAGACTGCCGACCAGGATAACTGCGAGACACCTCCCGGCGAGTACTGCAAGGCGATAGCGGTCTTCGAGATGGAAGGAATCAGCGAGAGCGCGGCCAAGAACCTCTTGAACGCTTTTTCGCTCGACGCCGATCTCGCGTTTTTTATGACAGGGATATGGAGTCTGGACGAAGCCATCCCGGACGAGGAGGATGCGGCGTATCTGGAGGAGACAATGATGGCGGCTTCCATTCTGTCTGAACTGTGGAATGCTTCCGAGGATCGGCTCGCTTTTCTCACAGCGTTCGCGTTTGCCTTCGGCTATATCACCGGCCGCATCGAGGACTCCGGCGAGGTAAGGATGATAGAGAAGAAATTTAGCGAAAACGGATACATCGAAGAACTGGAGGAGGCTCGCGACGTCATGCACGCGAAACTCGCCTTGGGGAACGACCGTCAGGAAATTGACGAAGAAGCGCTATCCGCCTTTCAGGAAGCGGACTATTTCGGCCTGCTCGACGAATAGAATAATACCACCTCGAACCACAGGCAAAACCAGCAGTTCCTATCCTGTGGTTCGAGAGGCCCGTCAGTCTTTGTTGGAATCGCCGTCAATTTTTATGAGTTTCTGTATTATGCCGTCGATGTAGTAGTTAGCTCTGATGACTCGCATGGAGCCTTCCTGCATTTTTTCGTCCCTTATCTCGCTTTTCAGCTTGTCGTTCATCATGGCGTCTGTGTCTCCGCTTCTCGCGCGTTCTATTTGTTTTCCGAACGCTTCCTCTCCGCGAATTTCCATGACTATCTGGTCATTGCTCTCCTTGGCATCCAGTTCGCCGAGCAGGATCGGAAGGCTAGATATGCTGCGCCACGCTTCGTTCGCGTACTCCGCCGACTCCTCGGCTATGCCGCCGCCTCGCACTAAAAGTTGGGCCGTTCCATCTACATTCTCGGGCACCATGAGCGAATACGTGCGAATAAAGGGGTCTTTTCTCCAAGGACGCAGCGTTATGTCGAACTCGACTTTTTCGCCCGGACTGAACGGCCCTGTGCCGGATATCTTCACATCTTCGATGTATAGCACCCTCGGTTCCTGTGTCACCTCGACTTCGACATCGACGCCAAACGGCCTTATCTCCTGAAACTGGTTCACCGCGAACAGCTGAGTCAACAGCTTGAACTCCTCCAGCACCTGCGTGCCCACGTCACTTTCGGAGACGAACATATTGGTGCGCTGCCAGCCGCCCCGCAAGACACTTCCAGTGAATTTGGCGGTTATCTTAGCCGTGCCTCCGCCGATCCTTCCCCACAGGTCCTCGATGCAGCCCACGATCGCCGGGGAAGCGAGTTTTGAGAGCATGTATTTGTCCTGCACCATCTGAAAGGATTTGCGGTACGAGCGGCCCGCGTCGACGTCAGTCACCTTGACTACCACCGACGCGGCAGGCGCGAACCTGCCTATTCGCCCGCCTATGCCCTGTGGCCTGTCCTGCGTCACGATCCCTATGATATCCCCTGGCGAGCCGATCTTGAACGAATTTTCGAGCCCCGCGACGACACTCGATATATTGGCGCTGCGCAGAACGGCCGCCGTTGGGCCCAGGTTAAGCAGGGGATGCGCGTACGCTATGAATCTGCCGTCCTTCGAAATGGCGGTCAGCGTTCCGACGGAACTGACGTCGACATCGCCCCAGAGCAGCGAAACACCGATGGCCATGCCCGGGCGAACATCGGTAATGTAATTCAGGGAAGGCGCCGAGCCCTTCGGCGGCGTGCCTCCGAAGGGAACCGTCTCTGTGCGCAGCGCGCTTTTTATCTCGCGCGCCATCCTCTCCGAGACGCCGGAGATAAAAAAACCGCCGGAGTTTCGGAAACCCGGCCGGATATCATCCGAAACCGTCCTGTCCGCCGAAATAGCCCGGTCACGCGAGACGAGCAGATCCCACGACACCCTTATATCATCGCCGTCATGCGAAGCGGAGCGCTCGCCAGAAATCGTCTCGTCGCCCGAAACGGGCATATCGCCCGATGACGGATACACTTCCTCTATCACCACATCAGCGGGCGGCATGTCGGCGCTTTCGGGACCAATCAGCTCGCGTGCGTCCACGCTCGTTTCCATTTCCGACGGGGGTTTTTCGGCCACCAGCGGCGCCAATTCGAACGACGGAATTATCTCGGGGTTGTTCCAGACCTCGATCATTTCCTCTATCGGGGTGACAAGGCCCATCTTGTGATCGGTGAAATTGAAACCGTACCCTATCGCGCCGACCAAGCGGCGTTCGATATAAAACGGCGACCCGCTCATACCGGCCGCGATGCCCGACTTCTCCACTATCGGACCGCTCGCTTTTATGAGTATGAGTTTTTCAGGCGACGCCCCGACATCAAGGATATCGACGACCTCGGCCTCGAAAGAGACTATATCGTCGCCTTCCACGACCGTCCTGCACTCGCCTTTCATCCCCGGTTTCACCTGGGAGAGCGGCATTATGGGATCGGTGGGGACGAAAGGTGTGTATGTGAATTTCTCTTTTTGCTGAGCCGCCCGTAGGGGGCAGGCAAGTGCCGCCAGAATCAAAACCGCCAGCAGCGTTCTACTAAAGGGCTTGATGAGCCGCATGTATTTCATCCCCTCGTCTTGACAAACTTCAGGTATGCCATAATCATCTCGTCGAGGTCTCCGTCCAGGATGGCGTTAACGTTGCCGGCCTCGAAACCGGACCTGTGATCCTTTATCAGTTGAAAAGGCTGCAGCGTGTACGAACGAATCTGGTTCCCCCACGAAATTGACCTCTTTTCGCCCTGAAGGGATTCTATCTGCTCCATACGCTCACGCATGGTCTTGTCGAATAGTTTCGAGCGAAGCACCCGCATCGCGACCGCCCTGTTCATGTGCTGTGACCGCTCCACCTGACAGCTCACCACTATGCCGGTGGGGATATGGGTTATCCGCACGGCCGAGTCGGTCATGTTCACGTACTGCCCCCCCGCACCGCTGGACCGGAACGTGTCCATCCTTATGTCCTCGGGTCTTATCTCTATCTCGACGCTGTCGGGGAGCACCGGCAGCACTTCGACCGACGTGAAACTGGTATGCCGCCTGTGAGCGGCGTCGAACGGCGATATCCTCACCAGACGGTGAACGCCCTGTTCACCCTTGAGATATCCGTAGGCGAAATCTCCCTTGGCCTCGAACGTCACGCTCTTGATTCCGGCTTCCTCGTCGCGGAGTTCGTCCAGGACTGCCACCTCGTACTCGTGTGATTCGGCCCATCGCACATACATCCTGAAGAGCATCTCACACCAATCCTGCGAATCTAATCCGCCGGAACCGGCGTGAATCGCCACGATAGCGTCCGATATATCATGTTCTCCGTCCATGAGTACGAAAATCCGCTTGGAGGCGATATCTTCCTCGAGACGCCGGGAGCGCTCGTAAAACTCGTCCTGCAGTTCAGCGTCGTCCGCCTCCGTCAACAATTCCTCCAGAGTCTCGAGTTCCGCGAACTCACGGTCAAATCCGTCAATTTCAGCAAGCCTTGCCTGTGCCGACGAGAGTTCGCGCGACACGTCCCTCGCGTCGCCGCGCTCCCAAAAACCTTCGGACAGAGTGGTTTCCGTGAGTTTTTTTTCACTTTTTTTCAGCGCCGGCAGGTCAAAGACTGTCACGCAATTCGTCCATCGACGAACGCAAGTTTGACATGACCGTGCTTATTGGTAAAACGACCATAGCCATCACCTCTCACAGTAAAACATTATAATACCAAAGCCGCAGGATACAAAATCTCGGACTTCCGTCCGAGATTTTGTATCCTGCGGCTTTGGGAATTCGCTCAACCGTCTACGACCCTCACCAAACCATACGTCATCATCCTGTCCTTATATCTCAGGGCGCTCAGATCAAGCACGGCGTTCGGTCTGCCAGTGTATTCGTCCTCGGTGAGGGCAGCGGTGCCCTTTGCTCCGTCGGTGTCCGTCACCAACAACACGGCTTCAAATTTTTGGGTGTCCTCGGTGCGCGTGAGGAGCAGTTTCACTTCGCCTCTCGTGCATCCCGGCTGATCACATGTCGAGACGCCTATGTAATCCGCCCCGGGATACACACCGTAGTCGTTTTTCACCACCGCCAGCCTGAGCCTTCGCGAGGCGCCAGCCTCAGGCTGCCAGTCGAGGTAAACGGCCCAAAATCCCTCCACGATGTCCCTGTCTTGGCGCAATGAACGCTCGTGCGCCTCAATACCGTCCACTATGACGGGTTCCTCGCAATCACACGCGGCGGCAAGACCGGGAAATACGCCCGCGGACATCGCGAACCAAATCGCGCAGAGCATCAGTGCGGCAAATTTTTTACGGCGTTGTCGCTTCAATGTTCCGTGTCCTCCATCTCATCTCGAAGTCATCGTAGTACATCTCGTCATCCCAATTTACATCCGGCCATACCCACTCCCCGGCGTGTGGCGAGCCCGGCGGGAACACGCGGTTTCTCACCGCCTGAACAGCAGGGCTCGCGGTAGTGCGTCCCGTGACGGCGTTGTCGCCTTCGGCGAGGACATAAACGTTGACGCCCGTCACCCGGCCGTCCGCGGCGTTCACTTCCTCCACGAAGCGCACGGCTTTTATACCCTCCACCCTATAGACCAGTTTCTCGCCGGCATCCGCTTCGGAAGCGGTCGGCAGTGAATCGCCAAGCTCGAAGGCGTCGCCGCCGTCGTTTATATCGTACATACAGAACGTCCCGTTGTTGTCCACGTAAGCCAGCCCGGCCCTCACCAAGAACATGTCGTGGTAGGGCCTGATCACGTTGCGTCCCAGAGTTTGCTCAATAACGTCTTCGCTCACCGTCTCGGGCGTTTTGCCGGCGACAGTCAGTCTCCTACTGGAACCCTCGTAATTCGTCACTACCTCAGGGTGCATCCATATTCCGGGGAACGTAACGTAAGACCGCACCGGATACGCTCCGGACGAGGCGATCTGTATGCCGTCGCCTCCCCCCTCACTGAGGTCTCCGCTGCTCAGAAAGAGTACCACGGGAGTGACGTCGTTGCCCGGTGGCACATTGCTTAAACTGCTGAAATCCTTTATGTCTTCGCTGTTGACATTTTTCACGCCCGAAAATACGGAATACACAATCCTCAGGGCGTCACCCCTGTTTTCGGTCGTGTTGTGCGTGATGACCTCTATCGGACCGCCCCAGGTTCGTATGGGGGCGTTAACACCCGCCGGTCCGAAAAAATAGTCGAAATTGTTTGATGGAATCCCGAGCCCAGCGTTGAGTATGGGCGTCTGTAGGATGTTGAACACGTCCTGAGCGCGGCGCCGCGCGATCGACTGGTCGTCCGTCATTTCGAAGTTAGTGACGAACCCCCCCATCAGGGAACCTACCACGCCGACCAACACACCCATTATCAGCACGACCACCAGCATCTCGGTCAGCGAAAACCCGGGCCTCTTCGCGTTCTTGTATTTTATTTTCAAATTGGTTCACCCCTTCGCGCGCCGTAAAACGCCACGATATACTTTACGAAATATTATTGTATCATTTGGCTCAGAGTGTACAGCTATCTCGTCCCATTTGCAATAGGCCAAAAGTCCCTGACGCTTTTAAATATTTTCCCTTCTGAAAAAGAATCGGAGTATTTCGTCCATCTGGTCGAAATCTATCAGAAATGAGTCGTGTCCGTTGTCGCTCTCTATCTCCTCGTAATCTGACCGCGCGCCGGCTTTCCCGGCCAGGCGCGCTATCTCCATAACCTGCCAGCTCGGAAACAGGATGTCGCTCGATATGCCTACGGAAAGCACACCTTTGTCCCTTAGCCTGCCGAAGGCTTCTTCCAGGCTTCCGCGGCCCGCCGCCGCGTCGTGCAGGTCCATCGCCCTCGTGGTGTATATGTAGCAATTGGCGTCGAAACGGGCTACGAGCGCGCTTCCGTGGTGCGCCAGATACTCCTCCACCTTGAACTTCGCGCCCCAATCGTGCGCGTTGTCGCCCGACATGCCGCGCATCCAACGGCCGGCGAAATTCTGCTCGCTTCTGTAGGTGATCATCGCGAGCATTCGGGCGGTCGACAGTCCCTTGGCGGGGCCCGGTCCGGGATAATAATCGCCTCCGTTCCAGTCGGGGTCGGACGTTATCGCCTGCCGCTGAACCTCGTTGTACGCTATCGCCTGAGGATAGAGGCGGGCAGGAGCGGCTATGACGCCGACCGAAACCACGTCGTCAGGAAATTCGAGGGCATATTCCAGCGATATCATACCGCCGAACGACCCTCCCATGACCATGGCTATTTTCCCTATGCCGAGCGCTTTGAGGGCTTCGTGCTGGGCTTTCGCGACATCGCGCGGAGTGATGACGGGAAACCGCATCGCCCACGGGGTTCCGGTCTCGGGATTTACGCTCATGGGGCTGGTGCTGCCGTAAGGGCTGCAGAGGTTGTTGACGCATATCACGCAGAGCCTATTGGTGTCAAGCGCGCGCCCGGGGCCGATCAGAGGATCCATCCACGCACCCGGCAAACCGGACACATCCGGGCCGCCCAGGTGATGCGAACTGGTCAGCGAATGACAGACCAATATGACGTTGGAGCCGTCGCCCTTTGGCCTTCCGTAGATGGCGTATGCCTGCTCCACATCCGGGAGCGCCTTTCCCGAGGTCAGTTCCAGCGTTCCCGTGGCTACCCTGCCTATCGTCTCAAATTCACCGTTCAGTTCTACCACGCCCCTCGCGTCAAAAAGCCGCGCGATAAATCGCGAGGATGTCGTCGCGCCCCAGTTTTCTCAGCACGCCTATCGGCGCGAAGGCGGTGCTGTCGGCCAACTCGGGCAGATCCGCTGCCGGGACGCCTATATCGCGCAACCGCGCTGGCGCACCAAGCGATTCGAAAAACTTCCTCATCCCGGCGATGCCCTCGCGCGACGCTTTCCCGTCAACCGGCGACGTGACGCCCAGCACCCTGCGGGCAAATCGGGCAAACGCGTGTTCGTTACCAGCACACACGTATTCCATCCAAGCAGGCATCATGATCGCAAGGGACTCGCCGTGAACCGTGTCGTATTTTGCCGACAGCGTGTGCCCCATCGCGTGGGAGGCGAAATCCCCCTTGCCCGCGTGTCCCGCCCAGGTGGTTCCGTTCAGCGCGTTGGCCGACGCCCACGCCAATTGTGCCCTCACGTCGTAATCGCGCGGATTGCGGATCGCGTCGGGTATCAGTGTCATGAGGGAACGTACCAGGCCTTCGGCGTACTCCATCTGGACATCCACGCCGCTCGTTCCGTCGAAATACGTCTCCATGACGTGGCATATGGCGTCTATCCCGCCGTCCGCGATCTGCTTTGCCGGCACCGAGAACTGCACCGAGGGGTCGAGAAACGTCACCCTCGGGAAGAGGGCGTTGTCGGTGAGCCCGGTCTTGACACCGAGCGATTCGTTAGTCACCACCGATGTGCAGTTCATCTCGGACGCCGTAGCCGACAGCGTCGCCACGGCGAAAAATGGCATCACGCGGGCTATCTTCGCGGTGCGTTTGTAAAAATCCCACACGTCCCCGTCGTAACACGCCCCGGCGGAGATTCCCTTTGCGCTGTCTATGACGCTGCCGCCGCCTATCGCCACTATTGCTTCAAGCCCATCCCTCCTGATAATGCTTATCGCTTCCTCGATTTTCGACAAGACGGGATTCGGCTTAACGCCCGCGCATTCGCGGAAATCCACCCCGGAGGCTCGCAGCGATTTCACCACATCGTCGTAGACGCCAGAAGATTTAGCCGATCCCGAGCCATACAGAAGAAGCACTTTTTTGAATTCTCCACCGACGACCTCCCCCACCTGGGAGTTGACGCCGGTTCCGAAATATACCTTTGTAGGGTTGTAGTACACGAAATTGAGCAATCCAATCACCTCGACGCCATCGACAAAATTTTGTCCGTTCACGGTAAGATCATACCACGATAAAACGCCGTTTGCCCAATCCCGAAGCGACATTTCTGGGTAAAAGAAAAAAATCATCACCGAAAAAATCGCCTTGACAAAAAAATGGGATTCGAAGATACTAATTTGTAGGTCTCAGTATCGTACAACTTCAAAAAATCAGGAGGGTTCAAGAATGAAGTCAGGAAAATCGCGTGTGTTGTTGGCAGTGTGTATTGCGCTGCTCGGTATTTTTGCGGCGGCGGCCGCGTTCGCGGCGGGGCCGAATATAGGCGTCCTTATCTATAAATATGACGACACCTATATTTCGACGGTACGCAACGCGCTGAACAAAGCTTTCGAGGGCAAGGCCGAGATCACCATGCAGGACGGCAAGGGCGACCAGGCCACCCAGAACGACCAGCTCGACGTCATGATCTCGAAGGGGCTGGACGGAATCATCGTCAACATGGTCGACGCGCAGGCGGCGGCCGGCGTGGTGGAGAAAATCAAGGCGACCGGAACCCCCGTGGTGTTCTTCAACCGCGAACCCGACCTGAACGTCCTCAAAACTTACGACAAAGCCATCTTCGTGGGCACGAACGCGGCTGACGCCGGAAAAATGCAGGGCGACATCATCAAGAACCTGTGGGACTCCAACCCCGGCTTCGACCTCAACAAGGACGGCCAGTTCCAGTACGTCATGTTCAAAGGCGAACCCGACAACCCCGAGGCCATAGCGCGCACCGAGTTCAGCGTGAAACAGGCCGAGGCGAACGGCGTCAAGCTGGCCCAGATAGGCGAGACTTTCGTCTGCAATTGGGACACGGCTCTGGCGCAGACGGCCATGGAATCGGCGCTCGCGGCGAACGAGGGCAAAATAGAACTCGTGATCGCCAACAACGACTCGATGGCGATGGGAGCGATAGCCGCCCTCTCCAATATCGGCTATAACGTGGAAGGCGGGAGCAAACTCATCCCCGTCATCGGAGTCGACGCCACCGACCAGGCGATCGACGCGATAGGCAAGGGAATCATGAGCGGTACCGTGAAGCAAGACGGCGAGGCCATGGGCAACGCGGTCGCGGCCATAACGCTCAACATGGTCGCCGGCAAAGCCCCGCTCGACGGTACGCCGTACGCGTACGACGACAGCGGAATCGCCGTCCGTATCCCCTATTCTCCGTACGTCAAGTAG
>JAISXR010000077.1 GCA_031270375.1 Synergistaceae bacterium
AGCACGTTCGAGGTGACATTGATATCGCCGATAGCGATGGAATCCGGCTTGCGTTTCGCCGTCCGCGAGGGTGGACGGACGGTCGGCGCCGGCGTCGTTACCGAAATTATCGAATAGATATACTCTGGAGGAGATGACTGTGGCGAAAAATATACGAATAAAACTGAAAGCCTTCGATCACAGGGTCCTTGACGCTTCCGCCGTTCAGATCGCCGACACGGCCGGACGCACCGGAGCCAAGGTCTTTGGGCCTATCCCGCTGCCCACCGAGAACAAGAAACTCACGATTCTCAAGTCCCCTCACAAGGACAAGGACGCGCGTGAGCAGTATGAGGTAAGGACGCACAAAAGACTCATCGATATCATCGATCCCACTCAGAAGACCATGGAGGAGCTGATGCGCCTCAACCTGCCTTCCGGGGTCGACATACAGATCAAGCTGTGACTATTCGGCTTGATCCGATAAAGGAGTGAACGGCATGAGCATTGGTGTTCTGGGGAAGAAAGTGGGCATGACGCAGGTCTTTGCGCCCGACGGTCGGGCTGTACCGGTTACCGTCGTGGAAGCGGGGCCCTGTCCGGTCGTCGCCGTCCGTACCCCGGAAAAAAACAGTTATTCCGCTGTGCAGCTTGGATTCACTGACGAAAAGCCAAACCACGTGAATAAACCGAGAAAGGGTTATTTCAGCCGTCAGGGAGTGGAGCCTCAAAAAGTGCTCCGTGAATTTCGCGTCGACGACGCCTCCGGCTACTCGGTTGGGCAGGTTCTGACGGTCGGGCTGTTCGAGGGCGGAGAAAAGGTGGATGTCTGCGGTGTGAGCAAAGGCAAGGGATATGCCGGAGGAATGAAAAGACATCATTTCAGCGGCGGCCCCGCCAGCCACGGCGCCTCGAAAGTCCACAGACACCCGGGTTCGAGCGCCGCGAACAGCTATCCCGGGCACATATTCAAGGGCAAGAAAATGGCGGGCCGTATGGGCGGAGAGCGAGTCACCACCAAAGGGCTCACGGTTTTTTCTGTGGACGCCGAGAACAACCTGATTCTCATTCAAGGTTCGATCCCCGGGGCGAATGACGGGCTTGTCCTCATCTACAAGACATCTTAGGGAGGATGGGAAAATGCCGACAGTAAAGGAATTCAATTTTAAAGGAGAACTTGTCGGGGATTTCGAGGTGTCGGGAGAAATATTTGACGCTCCCGTTCACGTTCCGGCCATGCATCAGGTGGTCGTGGCGCATCTCGCCAACATGAGGGTGGGCACGCACAACACCAAGGATCGCGGCGACGTCCGCGGCGGCGGCCGCAAACCATGGAGGCAGAAGCACACGGGGCGCGCGAGGGCAGGCAGCAACAGTTCTCCCGTCTGGGTGGGCGGAGGCGTGGCTCACGGGCCGCATCCGCGCGACTATCACCAGAAGGTGAACAGGAAAGTGCGCAGAATCGCGCTCAAAAGCGCGCTCACGCTCAAAGTTCAGGAGAATAACATGATAGTGGTAGATAACCTGAAGCTCGATGCACCGAAAACCAAGGAAATCGTGGGTTTCCTGCAATCGGCCGACGCGGGGCGGAAACCGCTTTTTCTGCTGCACGAGAGCAATATGGCCGTGTCGAAATCCGCGGGCAACATTCCCGGAGCGCGCGTGTTGCATGTCGACAGCATAAACGTGTACGATATCCTGAACCACGTAAAACTGATAGCCACGCCCGAGGCGGTTCGCAAACTGGAGGAGGTGTTCGGCGCATGAACGCTAATCCTCACGATATCATAGTGCGCCCGATCATCACCGAGAAAAGCAACAGGATGATGTCGCAGAACAAGTATTCTTTCGAGGTGCTGCGCGAAGCGAACAAGATTGATATTCGCCGTGCCGTGGAGGACGTTTTCAAGGTGAAAGTCTCGAGCGTGCATACGATCAGCGTACATCCAAAACCAAAGAGAAGAGGACGCTTTGTCGGCAAGACGCGTTCCTGGAAAAAAGCGATAGTAACTCTTCTCCCCGGCTCCCGCATCGAATTTTTCGACGGCGCCGGATTATAGGGGGGACTTTTAAATGGGCATCAAAAAATATCGCCCCACGACTCCGGGCCGCCGCTTCATGACAAGCCCCGATTTTGCGGAGATAACGAAGCACACCCCCGAACGCAGCCTCACCGAGTCGCTCAATACGTCCGCGGGGCGCAACAACACGGGCCGGATAACGATGAGGCATCGTGGGGGCGGCGCACGGAAGATATACAGGATAATCGACTTCAAACGCGACAAGGTGGGAGTGCCCGGACGCGTTTCCGCCATAGAGTACGACCCGAACCGGTCCGCCAGAATCGCTCTGGTTCAGTATAAGGACGGGGAAAAACGCTATATCCTGGCTCCCGTGGGCCTGTCGGTCGGCGACGAAATCGTCTCCGGACCGGAAGCCGACATCAAGCCGGGCAACGCGCTGAAATTGAAATATATCCCCGACGGCACGGTCATCCACAATATAGAGATAGAACCCGGACGCGGGGGCGTTGCGGTGCGTTCGGCTGGGACTTCGGCCCAGATAATGGCGAAAGAGGGCAAATACGCGTTCGTCCGTATGCCTTCCAGCGAGCTGAGGCTCGTTCTGCTCGAGTGCACGGCAACTATAGGACAGGTCGGCAACGAGGATCACGAAAACGTAGTCATCGGCAAGGCGGGGCGCACACGCTGGACAGGCAGGCGTCCGATAGTCCGCGGAATGGTCATGAACCCGGTCGACCATCCGATGGGCGGCGGCGAAGGGCGCAGTAAATCCCACAAGCATCCTGTCTCGCCGTGGGGTACCCCGGCGAAGGGGTATAGGACACGCAAGCGCAAGCCTTCGGACAAATTCATAGTCCGCAGGCGCAGCAAGTAGCATCGGGGAGGTTATAGAATGGCTCGTTCTCTTAAAAAGGGACCTTATGTCGATGCGAAGTTGCTGAAACGCATCGAGGACATGAACGAATCCGGCAAAAAACGAGTGATCAAGTCGTGGGCCAGAAACTCGAGTATCACGCCGGAGATGATAGGGCACACCATAGCCATACACAACGGAAAGATCCATATCCCCGTGTACGTCAGCGACAACATGATCGGCCACAAACTTGGGGAGTTTGCTCCGACGCGCAGATTCGGCGGGCACGCGGGACAGGAACGCTCTTCCCGGGTCGGCAGATAGGGAGGGAATGGGATGGATTCCAAAGAAGCCAAAGCAATGGCCTGGCAGGTGCGCGTATCGACTGACAAGGCGCGACAGGTGCTTGCGCTGATAAAGGGGAAAAAAGCCTCCGACGCGCTCTCTGTTTTGAAGTACACGCCCAACAGAAGCGCGCGATACATCGAAAAGACGCTCAAAAGCGCCCTCGCCAACGCCGAACACAATCTCGGACTGGATATGGACAAGCTGTTCGTGATATCCGCGAGGGCCGATCAGGGGGCTTATATGAGGCGTTTCCGCCCTGTGTCACACGGACGCGCACACCCATTCAGGCATCACACCAGCCACATCACAGTCGCTGTGGCAGAGAAATAAGGGAGGGTCGAACAGTGGGTCAAAAGGTTCACCCGGTAGGTTATCGTCTGGGAGTCATTTACGATTGGGAATCCCGTTGGTACGCGAACGGCAGAAATTACGCCAAGAATCTGCACGCTGACCTCAAACTGCGCGAGTGGCTGAAAAAACGTTGGGCCAACGGCGGCATCAGCAGGATAGAGATAGAGCGCATAGGAAACGTCATGCGTTTCACGGTTTTCACGGCGCGCCCCGGAGTGGTTATTGGCAAGGGAGGCGCCGAGATACAGCATATCCGCGACGAGCTTCAGACCATGACCGGCAGCCGCATCATGATCAACATACAGGAGATAAAAAATCCTGACAGCGAGTCGCAGGTCGTGGCGGAAGGTGTCGCCTCGGCGCTGGAGCGCCGCATCAGCTTCAGGCGGGCGATGAAGCAGGCCATTTACAGGGCCATGAAGAGCGGCGCCAAAGGGATCAAGATACAGTGCGCGGGGCGTCTCGGCGGTGCCGAGATAGCCCGCACCGAGTGGTATCTCGAGGGCCAGTTGCCCCTGTCGACGCTCCGGGCCGATATCAATTACGGTTTCTCGGAAGCTCGGACGATATACGGTGTCATCGGGGTAAAAGTGTGGATATACAAGGGCGAGATGCTGGAACGCCCCCTTGTCCTTGATTCCGAACAGGCTCAGGCCGCGAGGGAAAGGAGGTAACGCGATATCATGCTGTCTCCGAAGAGGGTAAAATACCGCAAGCCTCACCTCACGCCCCTGCGCGGGATATCGAAGGGCGCGGTGAAGATAGATTTCGGCGAATACGGACTGCAAGCTCTCGAAAACGGCTGGATCACCGCCCGCCAGATAGAGGCCGTCCGCGTGGCCATATCCCGCAAGATGAAAAAGGGCGGTAAAATATGGATTCGAATATTCCCCGACCGCCCGGCGACCAAAAAGCCCCAGGATACCCGTATGGGCAAAGGGAAGGGAAATGTGGAGTTCTGGACGGCGGCCGTGAAAAGAGGACGCGTGATGTTCGAGATAGAGGGCGTGCCGCGTGATGTCGCGGAGGCGGCCTTCAGGACGGCATCGTTCAAGCTCCCGATTAAGACCAAGATGCTCGCGAGAGAGGGAGTGACGGCTTAATATGGATCCCAAGGCACTTCGCGAACTCACAGTCGATGAACTGTACGAAAAATACCGTCAGTTCAAGGAAGAATTGTTCAATCTCAGATTTCAGAACGCCATAGGGCAGCTCGGGAACACGAGCCGAATCAGAGAGGTTCGCCGTATCATCGCGAGGGTTCTCACCGTTTTGGGGGAAAAGGAAAACACCGCCAAACGGGCCGGAGTAAGGGGGTAAATGACGATGGAGGAAAAAATTCCTCATCATAAAGTCAGGACGGGCACAGTGGAAAGCGACAAGATGGACAAGACCGTCGTGGTTCGCGTCGACAGGATGTCGAAACACTCATTGTACGGGAAACCCGTTCTGAGGGTCAAGAAATATATGGCTCACGACGAAAACAACGAATGCCGTCCGGGCGACCGCGTTCAAATCGAGGAAACGCGTCCGCTGAGCCGTCACAAGAGATGGAAAATTTCCCAGATTATCGAGCGTGCCCCCGTTTTGGGAGTTGAAGCCGGCGAGGAGGATGCAGCAGAATGATTCAGCTTCGCACAGTTCTCAACGTCGCCGACAATTCCGGCGCGAAAAAGATACTCTGCATTCAGGTAAGAGGTGGATCTTTTCGCAAGGTGGGATCGGTGGGTGACGTGATAGTCGCTTCCGTCAAGGAAGCGATTCCAAACAGCAACGTCAGCAAGGGTGACGTGATAAAGGCCGTGATAGTGCGCACCAAAAAGGAAGTGCGCCGCCGTGACGGTTCCTACGTGAGATTCGACGATAACGCGGCGGTTCTCATAGATAATAACGGAGATCCCAAGGGAACCCGTATTTTCGGCCCTGTAGCCCGCGAGTTGAGGGAGAAGAAATATATGCGAATAGTCTCCCTCGCGCCGGAAGTCGTTTGAGGAGGCGGTCTCGGTCATGTCTAAAATGAGGCTTCGCAAAGGCGACCGCGTGTACATAATATCCGGGAAGGACAAGGGCAAGGAGGGGAATATCCTTCGCCGCAGCGTCTCGAAGGATACAATTGTCGTGGAAAACGTGAATATGATAACGAAAAGCATGCGTCCGACGCAGAAAAATCCGCGCGGAGGCCTCGTCAAAATGGAAGCTCCCGTGAACGCGGCCAAAGCCATGCTTGTATGTCCGTCCTGCGGCAAACCGACACGGGTCGGAAGGGCTTATCTCGACAGCGGGAAGAAAGTTCGCCTCTGCAAAAAATGCGGCGAAGTAGTCGATAAGGCGTAGGAGGTAGACGAGACATAATGATTCCAAGACTCCTCGAAAAATACAAGAACGAGGTGGCTCCGCGCATCAAGGCTCAATTCTCCTATTCGAGCCCAATGCAGATTCCAAATCTCGTCAAAGTCGTGGTGAACATCGGGGTCAACGAAGCGAAGACGGATATGAAATTTATGGAGGCATCAATCAACGAATTGTCCCTCATCACCGGACAGCGACCTATGATGAAAAGAGCAAAGCGTTCGGTCGCGGGTTTCAAGGTTCGCGAGGGAATGCCGGTTGCTTGTTGCGTCACGCTGAGATCGGCACGTATGTGGGAGTTCGCCGACCGTCTGATAAGCACCGCGCTTCCGCGAATAAAGGACTTTCAGGGGGTTTCGAGACGCAGTTTCGACGGGAGGGGCAACTACAACCTCGGCCTGCGCGAACAACTTCTCTTCCCCGAGATAGAGTACGACAAGGTAATCCGTCAGCGCGGCATGAACATAACGTTTGTCACGAGCGCCGCGACCGATGAAGAGGCGTTCGCCCTCCTGTCGGAACTGGGAATACCTTTCACCAGGTAGGGGAGGATACGAAATGGCGCGCAAGAGTTTGAAAAACAAAGCTGTGAGAGAGCCCAGGTTCAAGGTGAGACATTATAACCGCTGCCCGATATGCGGCCGACCGCGCGGGTATATACGGATGTTCAACATGTGCCGCTGTTGCTTCAGAAAACTGGCGCGCGAGGGAAAGATTCCCGGCGTCGTCAAGTCGAGCTGGTAAAGCGGGAAGGGAGTGAAGGGAATGCATGTCACAGATCCCGTATCGGATATGCTCACTCGCATTCGCAACGCGAATACGGTCAGTCACGAGATGGTCGATATGCCGATGAGCAGGCTCCGCCTCGAGATAGCCCGCATTCTCAAAGACGAGGGGTATATTCGGAATTACAAGACGATAACAGATCCCAAACTTCCGGCGTCCACGCTCAGGATATATATGAACTACGGCATGGGACGCGAGAAGGTAATTCAGGGCATCAGGCGCATCAGCAAACCGGGGCGCCGCATTTACGTGCACAGGGAAGACGTGCCTAAGGTGATGGGCGGTCTGGGTATCGCGCTCATTTCCACGTCGAGCGGGCTCATGACGGACGCTGAGGCGAGAAAACGCGGTCTCGGCGGTGAAGTCATGTGCTACGTCTGGTAGGGGGGTATAGATATGTCTCGAATCGGACGCAAGCCCATACAGATCCCCAAGGGCGTCGATGTCAGGATAGAGGACAAAGGGGTGACGATAAAGGGAGCCAAGGGAACCTTGAAATTCGATGTTCTGCCGTTTATATCGGTGAATGTCGCGGACGGACAGATACATGTCTCCCGCGCCGCGGACGAAAAACGCGACCGCGCGGCCCACGGAATGACGAGAGCCATCCTGAACAATATGGTTACGGGCGTCTCCCAGGGATTCGAGCGCGTGCTCGAGATCATCGGCGTGGGATACAGGGCCCAGATGCAAGGTAAAAACCTCGTTTTGGCGCTGGGTTTTTCGCACCCCGTGGAGGTGAACCCTCCGGAGGGTATAGAGCTTGCCGTCGACGGCCCGACTAAGATAATCGTGAGGGGTATTGACAAACAGCTCGTGGGGCAAACCGCCGCCGATATCAGAGAACACAGGCCGCCGGAGCCCTACAAGGGCAAGGGCATACGTTACTCGAATGAATATGTCATTCGTAAGGCCGGCAAGACCGGCGGCAAATAGATTGCGAGGTGAACAGAGATGATTAAAAATCGCGGCCGTAATGAAATGCGGGTTTTTCGTCATCGCCGCCTGCGCAAGCGTCTCGCCGGCAATCAGTCCGTCCCGAGGTTGTCGGTGTTTCGCAGCCTGAAACATATTTACGCGCAGGTGATAGATGACGAAGCCGGAAATACGCTCGCTTCCGCCTCCACTCTCGACAGGTCGCTCGCGGGCTCGCTCAAAAACGGAGCGGATCGCGAAGCGGCGAAGGCAGTGGGGCGCCTCGTCGCCGAACGCGCGATGGCGAAAGGCGTCACGACGGTTGTGTTTGACAGGGGTGGCCATATATTTCAGGGCCGCGTGAAGGCCCTCGCCGACGCTGCGCGCGAAGCCGGCCTTAAATTCTAGGGAGGGAAGAATTTGGCAACCCAGAAAGAACCTCAGAGTAAAAATTACAGCGCCCGGGGCATGGAACTCTCGGAGCGCGTGGTATCCATCAACAGGGTGAGCAAGGTCGTCAAGGGCGGAAAACGCTTCCGTTTTTCGGTTCTCGTGGTGGTTGGCGACGGCATTGATCAGGTCGGCGTCGGAATGGGGAAAGCCCGTGAGATATCCGACGCGGTCCGCAAGGGCATCGACCACGCCAAGAAGAACATGATAGATCTCAAAAAGAGCGGCAACACCATTCCCCACCCCATTCAGGGCAAGTTCGGGGCGGCTGAGGTGCTGATCCGGCCGGCTGCCCCGGGAACCGGCGTCATCGCGGGAGCGGTCGTGAGGGCCATCATGGAACTTGGCGGCGTGAAGGACGTTCTCACGAAGGTGATCGGCCGCACGTCGAACCCCATAAACGTAGCGTACGCCACCTTCGAGGCCGTTCGCGGACTTAGGACCGCCGAGGAAGTGCGCAGGCTTCGCGGGCGCGAATCGCTCATATCCGTTTAGGAGGACTTCTTTATGTCTAAACTGAAGGTTACCTGGAAAAAGAGCGCGATCGGCCGTCCCGACAT
>JAISXR010000137.1 GCA_031270375.1 Synergistaceae bacterium
TTACGAGGGCGGCATACGGGAGATGCTCGCTCAGGCGGACGAGATGGCGCGCGCGGGGCGCGACGTGCTGCATCTCGAAATAGGGCGTCCGGACTTCGATTCCCCGGAATGCGCCAAGAAGGCCGCGATAAAAGCCATCGAGTCCGGCGACGTGCACTATACCGACATGTCTGGCACGCCTGAACTGCGTGCCGAGGTTGCCGCCAAATTCAAGAGGGACGCCGGAATGGACGTCGATCCTGATAGGGAGGTACTGATAACAAGCGGCGCCGTAGAGGCGTTGTCTTCGGTCTTCTTCTCGGTTCTGAATCCGGGCGACGAGGTCATTGTTCCCGTTCCCTATTTTCCCGTCTATGACGACATCATAAAAATCGCCGGAGGCTCCGTCCGCGGCGTCCGCTGCAAGATAGAAAACGGTTTCAGGCCCGATCCGGCGGACATCGAAAAGGCCATAAACCCGCGCACAAGGATGATCGTGATAAACAGCCCCAACAATCCCACGGGCGCGACTTCGACGCGCGGGGAGCTGGAGGCGATAGCCGCGCTCGCGAAATCTCACGATCTCCTGACGCTGTCCGACGAGTGTTACGAGAAGTTCGCCTACGACGAAAAGTCTCCGCACATCAGCATAGCCTCGCTGCCGGGAATGAAGGAGCTCACTTTTACGGTTTCCGCCGCGTCGAAGACATTTTCGATGACCGGCTGGCGCGTGGGGTGGCTCGTGATGCCGGCGGAGACCAAGAAATTTGTAATGAAGTGCCATTATGGGTTTTCCACCTGCGCCAATTCCTTCGCTCAGGCCGGTGTGGCGGAAGCGCTCCGCTCCGCGTGGCCCGATGTCGCCATGATGATAACGGAGTACAAAAAGCGCCGCGATCTAATGATAGACATGCTCTCCAAGATGGACGGCATGGAGGCCCCCAAGCCTAACGGCGCGTTTTACGCTTTCCCCAAGATAGCGGGCCTTGGGCTTCCGTCGAAGGAATTCTGTTCACGGCTCCTTTCGGAGACGGGAGTGTCGACCGTCCCCGGACAGGCGTTCGGAATCGAGGACGGATACATGAGGCTGACATATTGCCGACCCCAGAGCGAGATCGAAGAGGCCTTGAACCGGATGGGCGATTTTGTGTCGCGCCTCCGGCGGTAAGGGAGATATATCCGAATATGCCGGGTGTATTGGATTTTGAAATAAAAAACGGCAGGGTCAAACTCGTAATCGAACGCCTCGAGGACGTGCTGCACGGCAAAGGTGACGTGCTGGTCAGGATTTTGACATGCGTTTTTTCGGGAGGGCATATTTTGCTGGAGGACTTGCCGGGCCTAGGCAAGACCACCGTCGCGGTGGCCGCGGCGAAAGCGCTCGGCCTGTCGTTCGGGCGCGTGCAGTGTACCAACGATCTTCTGCCCACCGACGTCACCGGGCTCAACATTTTCAAGGCCGAGAGGGGAGAATTCGAGTTTCGCCCCGGCCCCGTGTTCAACAATCTCCTCCTCGTGGACGAGATAAACAGGGCGACGCCCAAAACCCAGAGCGCGCTTCTGGAGGCCATGGGTGAAGAGCAGGTGACGATAGACGGCGCCACTTACCGAACGCCCCGTCCGTTTACGGTGATAGCCACGCAAAATCCCATCGAGCACTCGGGAACCTTTCCCCTGCCCGAGTCCCAGATGGACAGATTCATGATGAGGTCTCGCGTCGGGTATCCCGACCGCGATTCGGAGCGCGATATTTTGCGTGCGGGAAGCCAGAAAATATCCATAGAAAATCTGCCGGCGGTTTACGGCGCGGCCGATGTGGCGGAAAACCAGGAACTCATCGAACGGGACGTGACCGTCTCCGGCAAGATCGTCGATTATGTGCTCGCGATTGCGGAAGCTACCAGAGGGCATCCCATGATAGACGCCGGAATCTCCACCCGCGGGGCGATGGTGCTTCTGAAATGCGCAAAATGCGTGGCGTGGATGCGGGGCAGGAACTACGTCGTGCCCGAGGACGTGAAGATGTTCTCGCTCGATATCCTCGCGCACAGGATGCAGCCGAAATCCGGCGTGAGAGCCGACATGACGGGAATAATAACGTCCGTCATGGAGGAGATACCGGCGCCTTGAAAACGAAGGCATTTCACACGATCGTAGTCCACAAATCCGGCATGATATACATAGCCATCTCGATCGTCATGGGATTGCTCGCGATAAACGGAGGCAACAATTTCCATTACCTCGTCGCCGCGGCCATATTGAGCTACATGCTGGCGTCCGGCGTCGCGGGACGCAGGAACATCCGCTGCGCCGAAGTGTCTCTGTCGTTTCCCGACGAAGTTTACGCGCGCGCGCCGTTTTTGCTCGGCGTGAAAGTGCGCAACAAAGGACGTGTGCCCATTTTCCTCATTGATGTCCGCGTCGGCGATTCTCACGTTTTTTTCCCGGTCGTTCAGCCCGGGGAAACCCTCACAAAACCGCTCGCCTTACAGTTGCCCAGCCGCGGCGTTCAGGACGTGAGCGATATCGAACTGTCCTCCGCGTATCCCTTCGATTTTTTTACCCGTTACTGGCCCGTATCGTTCAGAGGACACGTGATAGTCTTTCCGGAACCCGTCGCCGGCGAGAACCGCGCCGGCGTCTGGGCGTCGTCCCCGGACGAATACGGAGCGATCAGGGACAAACTGGACGCCGAGCGGGACGTGGCGGGAGTGCGCCCCTACGCCGAGGGGGATCCGATGCGGGTCATTCATTGGAAATCGACGGCCAGAACCGGCCGTCTCAAGTCTCGCATGTACGACGATTCCGGCGAGACGGGGACGCGCGTGATAGACCTCGACGCTCTTGTTGCTTCCGGAAAAGAAAGAGGGCTATCGGCCGCTTCGTACGAAATATTCCTCGCGATCAGATCCGGAATTCCGATAGGTTTGAAGGACGGCGACGCCGTTTGGCTTCCTTCCGGGTCGCGTTCGGATAAACTCTACATGCTCACAAATCTGGCGCTTTATGAATAGAAGGACTTTCGAACTCAAAAATTTATTGTTGTTCAACACGACCGGCCTTGGGCTCGTGGCTTTGGCGGCGTGCCGCGGCACGATAGGGGGCGCTTTCGCGGCGCTCTTTCTCGCGGCGGGAACCGCGGCCTTCTGCGCGGACGCGTTCGGCCTCGCCCACCCGTCCAGATTTTTGATGAACGCGGCCTCCATCGCCGTGATGCTGATTTCGGCCGGCAGGATGAGGTACGATAATTTCGTCGTCGTTTTCACCGAAGCGATCCTGATGATGATGGCGGTCAAGATGTTCGAGAGAAAAATGTCGCGCGATTATACCCAGATCGCCCTCATGTCGGCGATAATCATCGTCGCGGCGGCGGTAGAGGCGACCGACGGGACATATGTCTACTATTGCGTAATCCAGAGTGTGCTCTCCGGTTTGCAGTTGATTCTCGCGGCTTGGTACGCGCGCGCGCCCCATTCCTCGCTCTCTTCGAGGGAGGCCGCGCAGATCGCCGGACGCGCGATGAGTATATGGGTCATGATGCTTCCGCTGTGCTTGCTGCTGTTTTTCGCGGCTCCCCGCGCGCGGCTCACGCTGGGACAACTGCCCGGAGGACGGAGGGAGAGCTTTACGGGATTTTCGGAATACCTGACGCTGGGCTCAGTGAAAAACATCCAGGAGGACGATTCTCTCGCGTTCAGGGCTGAAATGCCTCACGTCGCGCCCAAATATCTGTTCTGGAGAGGGCTCGTGCTCGATTTCTTCGACGGGAACGTATGGCGGGCGCGCCGCACTGAGGGGGAGCGGCACGCGTACGTCACGTCGGACGAAACCGCGCTCGTCAAACAGGAGATATTCATCGAAGACAGCAGGTATATGCGCGCTGTATTCACCATGGATGTCCCATTGATGGTGAACGCCCCCGGAGTGATGCAGAGGGGAGACGGCGTTTTCGTGAACGCGAATTTCAGGGAGCGGTTGAGAAGTTACGCGGTCCTGTCGGTTCCCTCCGATTCTTTCAAACCTTCGTCGGGGACGATCAGGCGCCGGGATAATCTCGAACTGCCGCCGGGTTACGGCGAACCCGTCCGAAACCTGGCCGGTGAGATAACGCGTGGGTTGAGTGACGGCGACATACCGGCAGCTATCATGAAATATCTGTCCCCTCCGGACTTTTCGTTTTCGCTCGACGATCTTCCCACGTCCGTGGAGCCTCTGGAAGAATTTCTGTTCGAGGCGCGGCGCGGAAACTGCGAGTACTTTGCAGCCGCGATGACCGTGATGCTGAGAATGGCGGGCATTCCAGCCCGTATCGTGGCCGGTTACCACGGAGGAGCCTACAACGAGAGCGGCGGATATTACGTCGTCAGACAGGCCAACGCTCATGTATGGGTGGAAGCGTGGGACGCGGACGAAAAAGCCTGGCGCAGGTATGACCCCACACCGGCGGACGAAAGCGGCAAAAGCGGCGTATCAGGGGATGGACAATACGGATTTTTCTGGATGTACCTCGACTTCATAAATTACCGTGTGTCGCGCGTATTCATGGAGTACGAGCGGGATACGCAATCTGAGATATTGGAAACGATAAGGGGATTTCTGGCATCTCCGGGGGATTCGATGAAAACGTTTACCGACAGGTTTTCGTCCGACATACGAAATATCGCCGTATGCGCCGGCGGCGCGTTTTTGGTCGTCATCGCGCTGGTGTCCGTAAAAAAATTACGCGCCCGCTCGCGCAAAGGTAATTATTCGAAAGAACGGGCATTGAGGAATAGTTTTCTCGGCGCCATGAAACATCTCGGGTTTGAAAAAAAAACGGGGGAAGGACTCGAAGAATTTGTGAGTTCCGCGGTTTCGATTTTGGGGCCGGACTCGGCAGTTGCGGTTTGGGCCGAGGAGTTTGCCGTTTCGTTCGGCGAGTTTTATTTCAGGGATATCCCGATCGACGGGCCGGCGTTCAACATGCTGCGCGATCTCATAAAGCGGATAAAAGCATCCGCACCCTCAGGAGGAGCGCGGCGCCATATCGGAGGAAATTCTCAGTGAACCTTGATTTAACCAAATAAATCAACCTTCCTTGAAATCCGGGCAAATATGGCTTATTATTTTATTATGTTGATAAAACTTTTCTGATGGAGGTGTGTTTCATGTACAATCAGAAACTTCGCGTAGTGCAGTACGGGTGCGGCAAGATGGCCAAGGTCATCCTGCGTTATCTGTACGAGAGCGGAGCGGAGATAGTCGGCGCGATAGACATAAACCCAGCCGTGGTTGGGATGGATGTGGGGGACTACGCGGAACTGGGCTTCAAGCTGGGTGTGCCCATTCGCAGCGACGCTGACGCGGTGCTCGACGAGAGCGATCCCGACATCGCGGTCGTCACCCTTTTCAGCTTCATCGGCGACGTGTACCCGCACTTCGAGAAGTGCGCGGCCCGCGGAATAAACGTGGTCTCCACCTGCGAGGAGGCGATCTATCCCTGGACTACCGCGTCGGCCCTCACCAACAAACTCGACAGGATAGCCAAGGAAAACGGTTGCACCGTGGTCGGCTCGGGGATGCAGGATATCTATTGGATCAACATGATCGCGAATGTCGCCGGCGGCGTCCACAGAATCGACAAGATCGAAGGGGCTGTCAGCTACAACGTGGAGGATTACGGGCTCGCGCTCGCGAAGGCGCACGGTGTCGGACTCACGCCCGATGAATTCGAGAAGCGGATAGCGCATCCCGAAACCCTCGAACCTTCGTATGTCTGGAATTCGAACGAATCCCTGTGCGCGAAGATGGGCTGGACGATAAAGTCGCAGACACAGAAATCAGTCCCGTACTTCCACGATTCCGACATCTTCAGCGGAACGGTGGGGGAGACCATAAAGAAGGGACTTTGTATCGGGACGAGTTTCGTCGTCACCACCGAGACTTATCAGGGCCCCGTTATCGAAACTTCGTGCATAGGCAAGGTTTACGGCCCCGAGGACGGCGACATGTGCGACTGGAAGATCACGGGGGAGCCCGACGTGAAATTCTCGGTCGAAAAACCGCTCACGGTGGAACATACCTGCGCGACCATCGTGAACAGAATACCGACCGTGATAAACGCGCGCCCCGGTTATGTGACGGTCGACCAGCTCGGCGAACTTCAATATATGCCGTACCCGATAAGTTTCTACATCCATAACCACAACTTCTGCTGAAGAGTGAAAGTATAGCAGTATAGGCTATTATGCAATGCCACTGCATAATAGCCTTGTTTTTTTGGCGCCGAAATGTTATTCTCCGCGCTATAGGGAGAACGACGATGTTTTTTGAACGCACGCTTGGTATCCATCTTGAATCCATAAACGCCTCGTTCCCGATCGTTTTGATTACGGGCCCGAGGCAGGTCGGGAAAACGACGCTGTTTGAAAAATACAGGTCGGAGGATCGTGAATATGTCTCTTTGGACGATTTGCAGGAACGCAACATCGCCCAAAATGATCCTGTGCTCTTTTTGCAGTTGCACAAACCTCCGCTTTTTATCGACGAGGTGCAGTACGCGCCGCAGATTTTTCCTTATCTTAAAATAGCGTGCGACCGAACGCGCCGAAAGGGCTTGTTCTGGCTCACCGGCTCTCAGCAATTCCGTTTGATGCGAAACGTGTCGGAAAGTCTGGCCGGGCGGGCCGCCATCCTCGACCTGCAGGGATTGTCCCAGGCCGAAAAATTGCGCCGCCCCGAATCGCCGGTTTTTTCGCCCGACCTCGATTTCGCTCCGCCTCTCATTGATGCCAACGGCGTGTTCGAGCTGCTTGTAAAAGGTTCGTTTCCGGCCCTGTTCGGTGGCGAGGTCATTTCTTCCGACCTGTTTTACGGTTCATACGTACGAACGTATATCGAACGGGACGTCAGGGACCTGGTAAAGGTTGCGGACGAGCACGCTTTTTTGACGTTCATGCGCGTGCTGTCGGCCAGAACCGCGCAATTGTTGAACTACACGGAGGTCGCGGGCGATGTGGGCGTCAGCGTCAACACCGTTAAGTCCTGGCTGTCCGTGCTGGAAACATCCGGCCTTGTGTATCTGCTCCGGCCGTATTTCAATAATCTGACGTCCCGCGCGATCAGAACTCCCAAGCTGTATTTCATGGACACTGGATTGTGCTGTTATCTCAATGGCATTAAAACGGCCGATTCTGCATTCGACAGCCCGATCAGCGGGGCCCTCCTCGAAACGTATGTGGTGTCGGAAATATTGAAAAGCCATTGGCATAACGCCAAAAGTCCGTTTTTGTATTTCTACCGCGACCGAAACCAGCGGGAAATTGATCTGGTTTTCGAACAAAACGGTCTCGTCTATCCGGTGGAGATCAAGAAAAGCGCCAATCCATCCGCGCGCGACATAAGAAATTTCGCCGTGCTGCGGGAAATTGGCAAAACTTCCGGCAAAGGCGCCGTCATTTGTCTGAACGACAAAGTATTTCCAGTCAACCGCGATGTAAATATGATCCCGGTCGGGTGTCTTTAGATTTAATGAGGGATAAAAAAATACACCAAACAAAAATATACAATATGAAAGACGCTCTGCCCTTCTAGATATTTTTTTGGGGTAATTTTTACTGTAGGTATGTGTTTTGTATGGATAAGAGGCGCAATAATAAATAATTATATTCAAAGCCAAAAAGCATTGTCGAAAGAACTGATGGCGTATACAAAAATCTTCCCCGCTCCAATTATTGACGGTTTAGTATATGAAGTGAAAACATCGTTTTTTAGCTTCAATGCACCGCGCAGTACAGATCCAACCACTACTGAAAAAAGAAAGTATTTTTATAAATTCACAATCGAGGGAAAGGTTTATAACGGTGTCACAACTTTGCGCAATCATTATTCAACACGCGAAATGCCAGACGATTTATTCTGGCTTCCGGATAAGGGTGAGAAAGTACAAATAATTTTTAATCCTTCTGACTATACCCGTAACATGCCATTAGCATGGGCGAAACGTTTAACGGGATGGAAAGATTCTTCGCGTTTCTTCGCGTTTGGGGGATTGATTACTGTCTCTGGTGGTTTGATATATATCATCTGGCATTATTTAAAGTTGGTAAGACAAAAACAAGAAGGGAGAATCGTGAAAAATGAGCGAAAAAGCTAGACCAGGTTTTGATGTTGCAGAATTCCTCGCTAGTGGTACATCAATTTCTTCTTCTCTCGGAGCTTCGGCAGAATTAATTGAGAAAACCTCTTCCTTGAACGTAAGAAAATTACGCGGCGCGATAAAACGCATCATTGGGACGGGGCGCATTGGAACATCAGCCCCGGCGGTCTGGCAAAAATGCTTGTCTTAGGGACTTTGACCGACATACGCATCCCTTTGACCCATTTGGAGGATCGCCTGGAAGGCATCGACACCGAGTTTTTCCTCGAGGATTCGGACAAATCCGCTTTTGTGAACGAATCGAACGTCGGAGAGGCTCTGGATCGTATCGGTGAAGCGGACTATGACGGAATATACAGTACAATCGCGCTGTCGGCATTCCGGCAATATGAAATACCGTTGACCAGAATGCATAGCGACACAACGACTGTATCATTCTATGGGGAGTATGATCTGGAACATCTCGATTTGAGCGAGGAAGAGGAAGAGGCGATCCTCCATATCGAACGGGGGTA